>JAFVCL010000038.1 GCA_017479285.1 Lachnospiraceae bacterium | reverse complement strand
TTTGGAGTCTTAGCTCAGCTGGGAGAGCATCTGCCTTACAAGCAGAGGGTCATAGGTTCGAGCCCTATAGGCTCCATTTACCGTATGGTAAGGGAATAGAATTTCAGGAAATGCCGATGTAGCTCAATTCTCGACAACAAACTTGTTTGTTGTAGGCGGAGCAGCTGATTACAAATCAGCTGGAGAGCTATTGATGCCGATGTAGCTCAATTGGCAGAGCAGCTGATGTGTAATCAGCAGGTTACAGGTTCGATTCCTGCCATCGGCTTTATAAATGGGTGGATTCCCGAGTGGCCAAAGGGGACAGACTGTAAATCTGCTGCATCTTGCTTCGGTGGTTCGAATCCACCTCCACCCATTCTTCTTTTTAAAAGAAGATTTTTTATTGTCGCGGGGTGGAGCAACCCGGAAGCTCGTCGGGCTCATAACCCGAAGGTTGTAGGTTCAAATCCTGCCCCCGCTACTTCCAAGTGGTGTGAAGGTCCATCCGCCAAATGCTCCGCATTCGTCGGATGAACGCTTGCTCGTAAAGACTCGCAAGCTGCAGTCTTCGATGTCTCAAAATTCTCCTCATGCAAGCATGATCGAATTTTTCGATATCGAATCCTGACCTTCCTCATCATCCAATCTTATACGCCCAGATAGCTCAGTTGGTAGAGCGGAGGACTGAAAATCCTTATGTCGTTGGTTCGATTCCGACTCTGGGCATTTTGCTCCTGATGGATTCAGGAGTTTTTTTATTTATCTGAAAAGTCCTCTCTTGTTTAATAAAAAAATGAATGATCATTCTAATTTGTTTGATATTTCTACTAAAAATCCCTTTTTTGTTATATAATTACTGGTATGTGGACTTACCTGTTAAACTTAATTATTTATAAAAGAGAGCGAATATGAAATCAATAGCGATCATTACCGCAAGAGGCGGAAGTAAAAGAATACCAAAAAAGAATATAAAGGACTTTCTTGGAAAACCGATAATTGCTTATTCCATTGAAGCAGCCATTTCATCGGGCATATTTGATGAAGTTATGGTATCAACGGACAGTGAAGAGATAGCCGGGATTGCAAAGAAGTACGGGGCATCTGTGCCCTTCCTCCGTTCCGAGAAAACAAGCAGTGATTACGCAACAACAAATGATGTTCTTATTGAGGTTATCGATGAATACAGTAAGCGGGGAATTATGTTTGATATGGCTGCCTGCCTGTACCCTACCGCACCTTTTATAACGCCTCAAAAGCTGATTAAATCGTTCGAAATGTTAAAAGGAAGCGATGCTGACACCATAATACCGGTTGTTCAGTTTTCATATCCGCCTAAACGCGCACTTGTGATTAGAGATAAAAGGCTTGTATTTCATTATCCGGAATTTATAGATTCCCGTTCACAGGATCTTGAGCCGGAATACCACGATATAGGTCAGTTTTATTTCTTTAAGGTGGAAGCCTTTAAAAAGAATCGTAAGCTTATGGTTGGGAATATACTTCCGCTTGTAATTGATGAAATGGAAGTACAGGACATAGATAATATTTCGGACTGGAATATTGCTGAAATAAAATACAAGGCGATGAAGGAAAAAGAGGGAAATTAATTGGTAATTTTACTTACAGCAATCGGAAAGAGAATTGAACTGATAGAACATCTGAAAAGCAGAGCAACGGTTATAGGCGCTGATTGCAGTGAACTGAATCCGGCGAGATATTTTACGGATAAGTTTTATCAAGTACCAAGGATAAACGATCCGGAGTATCTGGAAATCCTTCTTTCTATCTGTGAAGAGAACAAAGCAGATTATCTTATTCCGCTGATGGAACCGGAATTTGAATTGCTTTCGGCAAACAGAGAAAGGTTTAATAAAATTGCTACTAAGCTTCTGCTTTCGGACACAAATATAATCAGGCTATGTAAAAACAAGGCAGATACAGATGCATTCTTCAAAAAATATGGTATTCCCTCTCCTAAGACATATAAGGAAGAAGAGATAACAGAATCACAATACCCGTTGGTTATTAAACCTGCCGATGGTATGGGGAGTGAAAATGTGTATGTCGTCAGCAGCACTGAAGATTATATGTGTGCCCTGAAAAAAGTAAAAAATCCGATAATACAGGAAAAATTAGAGGGCACCGAGTACACTATGGATGTGCTGTGTGGTGAGAATGGCGAGATTATCTATATTGTTCCGAGGGTGCGCCTGGAAGTTCGTGCCGGTGAAGTCTCAAAGAGCAGAGTTGAGCTGAGAGATGATGTAACAGATATAACAAAGAGGGTAATGGAAGCATTAAAAAAAGAGGGAAATATTATGGGACCCTTTACTCTGCAATGCTTTCTTTGCAACGACGGAACAGTAAGAATGCTTGAGATAAATCCCCGTTTTGGAGGAGGTGTTCCGCTTGCCTTTGCGTCCGGTGCGGATTACGCGGCTGCATTAGAGGACATTTTAAGAAAAAAAGCCCCTGTTCCCAATCCTATAAAACCGAAGACGATGCTAAGGTATGACAGATCCATATTTATTGATAATTGACACAGTACTTGTGCATCTAAGCACAGAATTTTAGAGGAACATTACAGATGCTCGACGAAATTAAGGCATACATATTTGACCTGGATGACACATTGTATGAAGAGATGCAATTCGTCCGCTTCGGTATGAAGGAAGTCTGTGCGTATCTTGGAGAGAAACACGGGTTTGATATGGAGAAGCTGTATAAAAGCTGTATGGAAATCCTGTCCGAATCCGGGAGAGGCAAAACATACGATATACTTTGTGACCGGTACGGGATAAAGGAAGATATTCCTGGGCTCGTAAAAATCTATCGCGGTATAAAACCAGGGCTCACACTTTATGAGGATGCGAAAAAATTCCTTGAATACCTCAAACAAAGGAATCTGAAGACAGGAATAATAACCGATGGCAATGCTGCTGTTCAAAACTCAAAGATAGACGGCTTAGGTCTGAGAGATAAAATAGATTCGATAGTTGTGACGGATATGCTTAAAACTGCGGAAGGGAAGGGCGCTGCAAAGCCTGAAAGAGAGGTATATCTTAGCTGCATTAATGAGCTGGGAGTATCGGCAAATGAAGCGGTATATATCGGAGATAATCCGAGAAAGGATTTTATCGGGGCAAGAAGTATCGGTATGAAGACAGTGAGGATAGTAAGACCCGGGGGTATGTTTGTAAATGAGAAGCCTGAGAAAGGCTATGAAGCGGATTTTGAAATAAATTTATTGACGGAACTGATAAATGATCAAGTAACAGGAAAGCAGGATCTGAACCTATGAAAAAAGAAATAATAATCGATGGACATCGTATAGGAGAACAAAACCCGACATTTATTGTCGCTGAGATGTCCGCGAATCATAATCAGGATTTTGGAAGAGCGATTGAAATCCTGCATGCCGCAAAAGAAGCGGGTGCGGATGCTGTAAAGATACAGACCTATACCGCAGATACGATCACATTAAACAGTGACAAATCATATTTTCATATCACTCAAGGCACTCTCTGGGATGGGAGAACCCTGTATGACCTTTATAAGGAGGCGTATACGCCCTGGGAGTGGCAGGGACGGCTTATGGAGGAAGCAAAAAAGCAGGGGCTTACATTGTTTTCCTCTCCTTTCGATCTAAGTTCCGTGGATTTTCTCGAGACTCTGGATGTACCATGTTATAAGATCGCATCCTTTGAAATAACAGATATTCCGATGATCAGGAAAATTGCAAAGCTCGGGAAACCGATTATTTTTGCAACCGGTATCGCCTATGAAAAGGATATTGAGCTGGCGCTTGATACGTGCAGACAGGAAGGAAATGATAAAATTATCCTGTTAAAATGCACTTCGGCTTATCCTGCTCCATTTGAAGCCGTAAACCTTGAAATGATACCGTTTTTTAAAGAAAAATATGATTGCGTTAGCGGATTGTCGGATCATACTATGGGGTATTCAGTCGCCATAGCTTCCGTGGCAAAGGGCGCAAGTATGATTGAAAAGCATCTAACACTAAAGCGGTCGGACGGAGGAGCAGATTCTGCCTTTTCCATGGAGCCTGAAGAATTCAAAAAGATGTGCGAGGGAGTAAGACAAGTGGAGAAGGCTCTTGGGAAAGTAACCTTTGAGCTGTCCGAAAAACAGAGAAGAGAGCGAGAGCACACGAGAAGTTTATTTGTGGCAAAGGACATAAAGCGGGGAGAGGTATTTACCCCGGAAAACATGAGGTCTGTTCGTCCGGGATACGGCTTGCATACAAAGTATTATGAAGAGATACTCGGGAAAAAGGCATTGAGGGATCTTGAGATGGGTACACCGATGTCCTGGAAATATGTAGAAGGATGTGAGGACAGAAAAAATGATGATTGTCCTGCGGGGGAGGGCGAATGGTCTGTATAAGAGCTGACGCCGGAAAAAATACAGGTATCGGGCATGTGATGAGATGTCTTTCACTTGCTGACGCATTCAGGGATTTGGGAGAAAAGGTTATATTTGTCTCTGCTGACGAGAATGCTCGGGAAATCGTTGAGCCGCGGGGATACGAATGTGAAATACTCCATACCGATCATAGAGATATGGCCGGTGAAACAGGACGATTAAAGGCAACACAGGCGTACAAGCAGGCGGATCTTTTTATTGCAGACAGCTATTACATAGCTGATGATTACATAGAAGAAATATCTTCCGAAAAAAAAATCGCTTTTTTTGACGATCTGTGCGAAAAAGCATACAGCGCGGATGTTGTGATAAACTATAATTTATACGCTGAGGAGAACAGCTATAAGGAGTTATACGGGAATCCGGGTAAGGACGTGGTTTTTTTGACAGGACCGGGTTATGCGCCGCTTCGGAGAGAGTTTTCGGAAAACGCCGAGAGAAGGACAGTCCAAAATGCAGATAAAGCTTTGATTATGACAGGGGGAGCGGATTCACAGCACATTGGATTGAGAATCGCATTTGAAATAGTATCAAGGCGCAAAACAGGCAGTATAAATGATCAAATGCGATATGACATAGTTGTCGGAGCTTTATCCGATGACTATTTAAAGCTAAAGGAGCTTGAAAGGGAGTCCGGGGGAGCGATACGGATACTTCGCGGCGTATCCGATATGAAGGGTCTTATGGAAGAGAGTGATATGGCGCTCTCGGCTGCGGGAAGTACGCTCTATGAGCTTTGCGCCTGCGGTGTTCCGACAATCACCTATGTACTTGCGGACAATCAGATAAACGGTGAAAAGGCGTTTACGGAAAAGGGGATAATGCTTTCGGCGGGAGATGCCAGAAATAACGAATCCTTTGGTAAGAAGGCGTGTGATATGCTGGAGAGATTGGCGGGAGACAGGGCTTTGAGAGAAAGGATGTCGGCTAACGGGAAATCGCTGGTAGACGGAAAGGGCGCGATGCGTCTCGCGAAAAAGCTGATGAAAATAACCGGACGGAAATTTCAATAGAAAAGAAAAATAAATACAGATTCATTTTCTGTATTAAATAGAATTGATGAGGTGCGAAAGTTGAAAAAGGGCAGGATCTATGTATGCCATACTTTTTATCATGTATATATATCCTTTTTGAAGGAGTTTGCTTTGCCGGAAGCTGAGAAAGGTAATGCTTCTATTGTGCTTAGTAAAATGTCCAATGATTTCGGCGACATTGCCGGGAGGATTGTAAAGTCCGGATATTTTAAGGAAACCTTTGAGTATGATGAAAAAAGGGATACGGAGTTTCCTGAGCTTGCAAAGTACAGGAAAGACAGGGGTAATATTCTTTTGAATATGATCCCCCGCATCATCTTTACATCAAAATACGCCAAATTGCAGGAAGCATACGTACCTGTGGACTTCAGGGAATACGACGAGGTTTATGTGTTTTGCGATAACGATCCCATAGGCGTTTTTCTTAACAAAAAGCGTATACATTATCATGCGGTGGAGGACGGACTTAATTACCTTGCAAGCTTTGTAAACGCAAAGGCGGACAATAAGGGCGGCTTTGCCATAAAGAAATTTATGAGCATGAAGCTGAATCTTATTTTTATGCAGGACGGATACAGCAAGTACTGCGATGATATGGAAGTAAACGATCTTTCGGTCATAGATGACGATTTTTACAAGTACAAAGAGGTTCCGCGGGCTAAACTGGAAGCAGCTCTGGATGATGAAAAAAAGGAAACGCTGGTAAGAGTATTTGTAAAGGATATAGACAAAATACGCGAGGGAATACAAAGCCTCGGAAAAGACAGCAGGAATATACTGATCCTCACGGAGCCGCTCTGTACTCTGGATGTAAGAGAGAGGATTTTCAGAGATTTAAGTGAGCAGTATGGCAAAGAGGGACTGGTATTCTTTAAGGTGCATCCCAGGGATGAGCTTGATTATGATAAGCTGTTTCCGGATATTTTCAGATTTGATAAAAGAGTGCCGATGGAGCTTTTGAATTTCTTTCCGGGTCTGCACTTTAATAAGGTTGTCAGTGTATTTACGCAGCTTGGAAGTATTAAGTTTGCAGATGAGAAGGTCTACCTCGGTGTTAAATTCATGGATAAGTACGAGGATCCTTCGGTCCACGGTAACATTGTTGAGAATGAGGCTGCGATCAAAGCCGACAGCAGAGGGTAAGATCCTGATATGAAACTGAGCATTATAGTTCCCGTCTATAATATGGCGGCTGATGGAAAACTTGAATACTGTCTGGACTCGCTTCTCGGACAGACACTGCGGGAGCCGTATGAGATACTCGCTGTAGATGATGCTTCGACGGATAACTCACTTGATATACTGAGGGAGTATGAAAAGAAACACACTGACAGGATAAAGGTGATCTCTTATGCAAAAAACAGGCATCAGGGCGGTGCGCGAAATGAGGGGCTTAAGGCGGCAAAAGGAGAGTGGATCGGATTTCTGGATTCAGACGATTGGGTCGCGCCGGAGTATTATGAGAGATTGATAAAAAGGGGGGAAGAGACCGGCGCAGATGTAGTGGGATGTACATATAGTCTGGTAAGCGAGCATACCTATACCGTGGGGAAGGTCGTCAAGACTAATGACGCGGAGCAGAGTGGGGAGATAACAATCGAAAAACGCCGCAGGCTTCTGGACAATCCCGGAAGCATGGTTACTAAGGTCTATCGTGCATCGCTAATCCGTGAGAATGGCCTTTCTTTTCCCGAAGATATTTTTTACGAAGACAACGCGGCGGCGCCTGTCTGGACAATGTATTACAAGCACTTTGAGTACATAGACGAACCGCTTTATTATTATTATCAGCATGATGCCTCAACTGTACACACCATTTCCCTTAAGCGATGTCTGAATAGGATGGCTGCAGGGGAGATCATGCTCTTCGAAATGAAGGCACGGGGTTTTTACAGAGAGTATTTCGACGAGATAGAAAGTGTATATACAACGATATATTTTATCAATACGGTTTTTTCTTACATGAGACTAAAAAGAGGGAAAAAGCTGTTTATCATAAAGCATATGAGAAACCGTATGCTTGACGAGTTCCCCGGATTCAGGGACAACAAAAACTACGGAAGATACATGGATGAAGAGCAGAAGAAATATGTAAATATACTTATGGACAACCCGTTAAGATTTTATATTCAGTACTCGCTTCTTTGGCAGTATCGGGATCTGCGGGCAAAACTGACCGGGAAATAAGGAAAAAGGGGCATCAGCCCTTTTTTTTTATGCTGTTTATTGTTATAATAAACTATGTATGATTAGGCGTATTGTGCGCCGGAGCGGAATTGAAGAAGGATGGGTCTTTACGAGGAACTTAGAAAATACGGAGAAGGAGATACCTATCCGTATCATATGCCGGGGCATAAAAGAAAGGCTTTTGATTTCCTTCCGGAAGGCTTTGTGGGGATAGATATAACCGAGATAGACGGATTCGATAATCTTCATCACGCAGAAGGAATTATCAAGGAAGCCCAGGATTTTGCGGCATCGGTTTGCGGAAGTGATAAGGCGTATTTCCTTGTGGGAGGAAGCTCGGCGGGGGTGCTTGCGGCAATAAGCGCGGCGGTGCCATACGGTGGAAAGCTCCTTATAGTCAGAAACGCTCACGGCTCTGCGTACAACGCAATGGGCTTAAGAGGAATCGAGCCTGTCTACTTGTTTCCGGAGATCAATCCGAAGCTCGGTTTCTGCGAGGCTGTTAAACCTGAAAAGATCCGGGAAGTGTTAAGCCTTAACAGGGAAGCCAGAGCCGTATTTATAGTTTCCCCGACCTACGAAGGGCGTGTTGCGAAAGTAAGGGAAATTGCAGATATTGTACACGGATACGGGCTTCCGCTTATAGTGGACGAGGCTCACGGGGCGCATCTTCCCTTTGCAAGAGGGCTGGAGGGCTACGGAGAAAGCGCTGTGAATGCGGGGGCAGATCTGGTTATCCAGAGCACACATAAAACTCTTCCCGCACCGACGCAGACGGCGATCCTTCATCTAAACGGCAGCAGGATTGATAAAAGAACCCTTGAAAAGTACTTAAGAGCTTATCAGTCAAGCAGTCCCTCGTATCCCCTTATGGCGGGAATTGACGGAGCTGTCAGATACATGGCAGGGGAAGGCGTCGAAAGGCTTAGGGAAATGCGGGATCGGTTCCGGGAGCTTACGGAGCGGGTAAACAGGGAATGCCGCACTATAAGTGTAATCCCTGCCGGATATACCGGAAGTTATAAGGGAAGTGCAGCGGACTTTGCAGGCGCAGAAAGAGAAAATGACAGAGGTGATGGCTGCTTTAACGGCAGGGATCTGCTTCATGATATAGGCAAGCTTGTTATTTTCCCGTGCGATAGATATTATTTGGCGGATGGGGAGAACTCCGGCAAAAGAGCTACTCGGGGCAGCGCGGAAAATCACGAAAACAAACTGAATAACGGGGAGCGCATCTCCGGCAAGATGATCGCAGATATGCTTCGGAGAGATTTCTCCATAGAGACGGAGATGAGCTGTGAGAGATACTGCCTTGCGATGTTTACGGTTTCTGACGGGGCAGATGCCTATGAGAGAATGTACAACGCGCTCAAAAGGATAGACGACAAGCTTGTCGGAAACAGGGGACGAGGTGAAGGGGTGTCGGAGAATATAGTTTCTCACGAGGGGCATTCTCAAGGGGAAATTAAGCCTTGTAAAGATGAGGTCAGCATAGAAAATTACGAGGCAGACTTTAATACAGAGCCCGAGATAGCAATACCTTATCCGATGACATGGGAAATGAAGACGGAAAAATGTCCGTTAGACAGCTCAGCGGGAAGAATCGCGGGTGAGATGATAGGGATTTATCCGCCGGGAACACCGCTTCTTGTACCCGGTGAGAGAATTACCGACGAGCATGTCACATTGCTCCGGAGATATATAAGCGAGGGGCTGAATGTTATCGGGATATATAGGGAGCTGGCTGCCGGGCAGACCGTGATACAAATCGAGGTAATTTCGTAAAGCCCGCGAAGATTCATAGGGCAGTTTGAAAGAACCGAGGAAAGCTTATACCGCGGTAAAAACCGCAGGTATATAAACGGCTATGTATTGTATAGAGCCGGAAATCCTCGAAGCAAAAGAAAAAAAGGAATAGCGACAGCCGGAGAACCGGCAGTTCACAAAAGGGACAGATGGGCAGAATATACTGCGTGATGGGAAAGAGTGCATCCGGGAAGGACACGATATACAAGAGGCTTTTGGGAAGCACGAAGCTTGATCTTCGGGAGCTTGTCTCCTACACCACGCGTCCGATCCGGGCTAAGGAGGTTGACGGAAGAGAGTACCATTTCACGGATGAAGCGGGATACGAAAAGCTAAAGGCGGCCGGAAAAGTAATAGAGTCAAGGGTTTACGATACGGTTCACGGTCCATGGAGATACTTTACAACGGAAGAAGGGATTGAGCCTGAAAAAAATTACCTTCTGATCGCTACGGTGGAGCAGTTCACTGCTCTTCGCGATCATTTCGGGGAGGACAGGGTAAGAGCCGTATACATCGAGCTCGACGATGGCGACAGGCTGCAGAGGGCGTTAAACCGTGAAAAAAAACAGTCCGAGCCCAAATACGCCGAGATGTGCAGAAGATTTCTGGCAGATAATGAGGATTTCGCAGAAGACAAGTTGACCAAAGAGAAGATAGTCAACCGGTTTGAAAATGTAGATATTGACGCTTGTGTCGCTAATATTGAGACCTTTATATTACGCGATGAGAGCGGGAACTGAGAATCCGGAAGCATCAAGGAGAGCTGTGTTTTCGGATATGAGGTGAA
>JAFVCL010000037.1 GCA_017479285.1 Lachnospiraceae bacterium | reverse complement strand
CTCTCGGAAACCGCCTCGTCCCTTTCCCGTGCGAGTTCCTCGATCATGTATTTTGTGGTATTCCTGTCCATTATCTTCAAAGCTTCCGAAAACATTCCGATCACCTCCCCGGGAGATTTTCTGAACTGTGCTATATCCTTGTACAGCGGGATAAATTCCGGATACATGGATACCAGTTCGATTATTTTATCCGGCTCATTACAAGAGAAAAAGGTAAGCCAGGCGTTTAACTTGCTGTCAATTATATTTTGCCCTTGTTCGTGGAAAGTGTCAAGGGAAATATAGATGACATTTTCGAGATTGCTCACCTTGGCTCCGCTGCTGTAATGCTCTGCCCGTCTGTGGATATATTCCGGCAAAACAACAAGGTTTGGTAAAATAGCAATATTTCGGTAAAAAAAATATAGCAATTTTTGGGTATAAATTATCAATAAAAAAAAGTAAAATAATATCCGGATGTACTTTGCAGGGAAGCATCCGGAGGATGCGACCGGCGTGTAAGGAGCCGTGGGAGGCTCTCTGTACCTAAAGAATACATAACGAGGTAAGAGGATGAAAGTTTTAAAGGTTTCCGACCCGGAGTTTAAAAAATACGGAAGGGTTATTAAAAATGTTGATTTAAAACCGCTGGTAGAGGCTATGGCAAATACGCCCTGCCCCGATGATACGGTCTATGTTGCGGGAGATCCTGCTCTCGAGGCACTCCCCGTTGCGAAAGAGATACAGCGGATTTATTACGGTGAGCTTCCGATTCAGGTAGGCTACTGCAACGGACATAACCAGAAGCTTAACGCGGTAGAGTACCATCGCTGCAGCGAGCTCAACATAGCCCAGACCGACGCGATACTTATCGTAGGTATGCAGCAGGATATCGAGGACGATTTTACCTATGACACCTCAAAGATGGAGGCATTTTTCCTTCCTGCGGGATGCGGTGTAGAGATTTACGGAACGACACTCCATTACGCTCCCTGCGGAGTGGACGGTGCGGGCTTCCGCGTAACGATCGTTCTTCCCCTCGGAACCAATGGTGACCTTAAGCTTGAGCACGCAGCAAAAAATGAAAGTGCCTGCGACAACGAAGACAGACTTCTTGCTGCCAATAATAAGTGGCTTATCGCCCACAAAGACGGCGGACAGGCAGAAGGTTCCTTCCTCGGACTTAAGGGTGAGAACCTTACCGTGTAAGCCGGTTTAGAAAAATATAATATTAAATCGAAATATTCTGGTAGTAATTATTTTTTTATTATATATACTATTTATTTACAACTATGTATGGAGGAAATAACGAAATGATGACAAACATTCCCAATGTGAAACTCGGAATCATCGCGGTAAGCCGCGACTGCTTCCCCATTGCGCTTTCCACACAGCGCAGAAAGAACATCGTTTCAAAGTACGGTGATGACATTTATGAGTGCCAGATTACCGTTGAGAACGAGCTTGATATGCTTAAGGCAGTCGAGGATGTAAAGAAGGCAGAGTGCAACGCACTCGTAGTATTCCTCGGAAACTTCGGTCCCGAGACTCCCGAGACGCTTATTGCAAAGAACTTTGACGGACCCTGCATGTATGTTGCGGCAGCAGAGGGCGACGGCGATATGATAAACGGCCGTGGCGATGCGTACTGCGGAATGCTCAACGCATCCTACAATCTCGGAATGAGACATCTTGAGGCTTATATTCCCGAGTATCCCGTAGGAACCGCTGACGACATCGTAAAGATGATAAAGGATTTCGTTCCCGTGGCAAGAGCCGTGATCGGTGTAAAGAACCTTAAGATCATAACCTTCGGCCCCAGACCCCAGGACTTCTTCGCCTGCAATGCTCCCATCAAGGGACTTTACGAAATCGGCGTAGAGATCGAGGAAAACTCAGAGCTTGACCTTCTCGTTTCCTACAAAAAGCATGCAAACGACCCCCGTATCCCCGAGGTTTGCGCGGATATGGCAAAGGAGATGGGAGAGGGCAGATACTATCCCGAGCTCAACGAGAGAATGGCACAGTTCGAGCTTACCCTTCTCGACTGGGCAGAGGAGCACAAGGGCGCAGGTCAGTTT
>JAFVCL010000036.1 GCA_017479285.1 Lachnospiraceae bacterium | reverse complement strand
AGGAAGATCATATCATATTTCTTCTTGCTCACCATTTCCAGGGCTTCCATTCCGGAGAGCGCCGTATCCGCCTCCACACCGCTGAGTTTTAAGAATCTCGAAGCCACCTTGAGGTTCATCTGGTTATCGTCAACCACAAGGATTTCCTTTCCGGGTATCTGCACCACATCAGGCCTTGAGGCTTTCTTTTTCTCGCTTTCAATATTGACAAAGCCGATGGTTCTCTCGTCGTATATCTCCTGCAGAAGGCAGAATGAAAACTCCGAGCCCTCGCCGTATACGCTCTTGACCTCAAGCTTGCTGTCCATCATATCGAGAAGTCCCGTGACGATGGACATTCCCAGTCCGGTTCCCTCAATATTCCTGTTCCGCTTAAGCTCCGCTCTTCCGAAGGACTCAAAGAGCTTAGGCATTTCCTCTTCCTTTATTCCGATACCGGTATCCTTGACAGAGACGAGGAGCTCTATCTTTCCCTCTATCCGTCTTCCTCCCTTTATGCTGAGCGTGATGCTTCCCTTTTCCGTATATTTAACCGCATTCGTAAGGAGGTTTACGATTATCTGGGATACCCGGACATCGTCGCCGAAAAGTTCCCTCGGAAGGCTCTCATCGATATCCTTTATCACGGTAAGGCGCTTTGCCGAAGCCCTCGGCATGATAGACATAAGACAGCTTCGTATCATCTCAACAGTGCTGTATCTTACCGGGACTATCTCCATCTTACCGCTCTCTATCTTTGAAAAGTCAAGGATACTGTTTATAAGAAGGAGCAGTGTCTTGCCCGCCGACTGTATGTTCTCGGCGTAATCTATTATATCGTTGTCCTTGGCCTCTCTGAGTATCATCTCGTTCATGCCCAGAACAGCGTTTATAGGCGTCCTTATCTCATGGGACATCTGTGCAAGGAAGCTTCCCTTTGCTTTCTCCGCAGCGATTGCCGCGTCTGCAGCCTCCTTTAACCGTTGGTTATAATGCCTGTCCTTTGTAACATCGATAAGCAGCAGATAATATCCGACCTTTCTGTCGCCCTCATACATATTGTTCGGAACTATCTCGTATATCCTGTCCCTGACATTTAATTCGTATGGATCCGTGACTATCTCGCTGTTGCTGAAGAAGTTAAGGCAGTCAAGTATCTGTCTGTACTCGGGCTTATCCGGATCAAGGAGCGAGTCCGCCTTGGCTGTGGCAAGGGAGGGGATAATTTTCTTTGCGGTTTTGTTTCCTACAAGAAAATGCCTCGTAAGATCAAAGCAGATTATTCCGTCATCACCCTCCTCCAGCAAGTTCTCCGCAATTCCGGAGGATACATCGTAAAGCCTTATGCGATGGAAAAGAATGATAAATACTGCTTCCGCGGCAACATAGAACGCGGGCATTACCTCGATATCGACTCCAAGGCTCTTTCCTATGGCTCTTCCGCCGAAGAAAGCGGTAACGCTTATAACATCAAGAACGATAAGAACATAAAGATTCCGTATCGATGTTTCCGGTCTGAAACGCATTGCATAGATAAGGACTGCCACGCTTGCGATCATGATCAATACCATATAGACATAAAAAACCGTGTGTAACGGTCCGTACTCCTTTACGAGATGTCCCATGCCGTCGACGAACTCAAAGCCCACATTCCTGTAAAAGAGCGAGCCCTTGTCCATGGTAAGCACGCATCCGTACATTAAGAACGCGACAAAGAGCATAAGGGTTTTTATCCATGGCTTCAGGCGGATATTACACAGAGAAACAATACCCATAAAAAGAAACAGGTGCAAAAAACAGCCCCCCAGATATGTTATCTTCTGGGCTATTATCGCCTGCTCAAGGTTTACCGAACGGGCAAGCCAGGCATACCCCAGATTCACCACCGGAACAAGGGCAAAGGTAAACATATATTCAAAGGATGCGTTCTTTCTCCATTGAAGAACAAAGAAGAGCATCATTACGGCCGATAAACCGACAAATAGGTCATAATATGTCTGTATCATAGTCTTACCCGTGTATTGAAAAATAAAAAAAATACTTTTGAATCTATCTTTAGTATAACACGCGAAATCTAATTATTCCATATTGTTTTTAAAAAAAGAAAGCCGAAACATTCTGTTCCGGTTTTCTTTAAATATTTTAATTTATATCGATATAAGATCACATCTGCTAAAACGGGCGTTTCAGCTGCTTGAATCGCCTGCTCCCGCCCGCACACGGTTACACAGGATATGCTCCGTTAGCCGTGTCAGCTTCCTTCATATCAACTTTCTCCTGCTGTGCCTGACGGTACTTGAAGAAGTCGGTGGCAACCTGAGGGAAGAGAGCGTAGGAAAGAACATCCTCATCCTGCTGCTTCCATTCCTTCATCTCGCTCTCGAGCTTGTCCATCTCGTTCTCAAGAGTATCTGCAAAACGCCCGGTAATTCTCTTCTCTCCGGGGATAACCTTGTCGATTACCTCCTGGTTCATAGGCTTAACGGTCTGTCCGTACTCTCCGCGGAGAACAGCCTTGGTCTCCTTGGTAGCCATCTTGTATCTCTCGCCCATAAGTACATTAAATACAGCCTGGGTTCCGACAATCTGTGAGGAAGGTGTAACAAGAGGGGGCTCACCGAGATCCTTACGAACTCTGGGAATCTCCTCAAGTACTTCACGGTACTTATCTTCTGCGTTCTGCTCCTTTAACTGGCTGACCATGTTGGAAAGCATTCCGCCGGGTACCTGGTAAAGAAGTGTCTTGATGTTAACACCGAGAACCTTGGGTGAGAGCAGTCCGCTCTTTAAGCACTCATCTCTGTAGGGAGCGAAGTAATCGGCGATCTCAGCAAGAAGATCCTGATCATATCCGGTGTCGTAGGGAGTTCCCCTGAAGGTCTCAACCATAACCTCAGTAGCGGGATGTGAAGTACCCATAGCGAGAGGGCTCATTGCGCAGTCGATAACATCTACGCCTGCCTCTACAGCCTTGAGGT
>JAFVCL010000035.1 GCA_017479285.1 Lachnospiraceae bacterium | reverse complement strand
GCAGTTCCGTAGGCAGCCGAAGATGCGCTTGCGGACGCACTTCCTCCCGTTCCTGCCGCTACGCTTATTGTGTAATTATTCGCCGTAAATGCGGGCGTTATCGTTACATTCTCCGCCGGCATCGTAAATGTCGTGCTCGCTGCGCTGCTGTCAGAGAGCGTCGCGCTTCCTCCGGTAACTGTCCACCCTGCAAAGCTGTATCCTGTATCCGGCGTGGCGGTTATAGTGACCATTGCGCCCTGCTCTACCATCGTGCTGTCCGCGGAAGCGCTTCCTCCCGTCGCAGAACCGATACTTACCGTAAAGGAGTTCTCGGGTACACTGTATTTAAACACCGCACTTATGGTTATATTCTCAGCAGGCATTACAAAGCTGGGGCTTTGGACGGTATCCGGTGAAGGCAGACTGACAGCACTTGAACTGATATTCCATCCTACAAGAGTATAGTGGTTATACGGGGTCACCGTAAGCGTTATTACATCTCCAGCCTTTGCTGAGGTTGCACTGGGAACTACGGTACCTCCCTCAACTCTGTTTACCGTGATTTTGAAGGTATCCCCGGTTTCTTCCTGTGCGGCTTCTTCCGGAGGCTCTTTTGCAGTCTGCTCCCCCGGTTCAGCCTCCTCTGTGGTTTCCCCGGGTACGGCTTCCTCCGGCGTTGTCTCCTCTGCCACTGCTGTTTCGCTCTCCGGGGCTTTTTCAGGCTCCGTCACCGCAGGCTCCGGTTCAGTCTTAGATTCCGGCTCAGCCTCGGACTCCGGTCTTTTTCTGCCGAGATCCGCCCAGTCAAAATACGCCGGCTCAAGAGTATCGGCATATTCCCAGAATTCCTCTTCACTTACCCCGCATAACTCAAGCATTTCGGCGCGTCGCGTATCGTCCCTTGCCAGCTCGCTGATAATAAGAAGAGGGAGTTCTTTCATCTTGAATTTCTTTATAACAAATTTTCCGGTGGATCTGTCTCTTATAAGCCACTGACCTTCCTCCACCTCTATCAGATTTCCATCCTTGTCCATGATCGTAACATGACCTTCAACAAGAAAAATCTCGTCAGCATTTATATATCCGCAGGTTCCTCTTATACCCATTATCATGGTCGAGGTGCTTATATTAAAGGTCTCATCCTCCTCTAAAGCCTTGGTCACATTAAAATACAATGAGCCGTTTTCCAGATTCAGTTCGAGCTTCTTCCCCTTCTGCTCTATGACAACCTTTGACTTCTCTTCAAGGGATATAAGCTTATAGTCATCAAGTCCCAGACTCGCAAAGCTCTGGGAGTCGGTTCTTACCTTATTCCCGCTCTTTAAACGCATATTTTCCGTGATGGAAATTGCTTTTTCTTTTTCATTCAAAAGCTCGACAATTCCCTGCATTCTAAGAAATCTCACGGTTGATGCCCTGAGACTGCTGTTTGCACGGATCACAAAGAATATGACAAGTCCGATCACAACCACCGCCGCAGCAACACATATTGCTACGACAGTCTTCTTTGATGGTCCGTTTTTCCTTCCCTCTCCGGAATTAGCGCTACCGACTGTTTTTGTTTCCATATTTGTCTTCTCTCTCTTTAGTGTAGCAAACAGAACAATCATTGGTTTAAGAACTGATTCGAAATACAAAAATAATATAGCATATTATACTATTATGTTACAACTGCTTACCTGTTTTTTGTTATCCTTATCGTCATTGTTATATTATTGCCATTATTATCATTATCGCCATTGTTACGATTTGGCATAAATCCCGCGAGGCAAAATTACATTCAGGAAACCCTGTCGATTGCCTCCCTTACATTTGCAACGCCGATAACCTCTATCCCTTTTACTTTAGAGCACTCCGAGGCACATCCCGCCGGCACGATACAGGTCTTAAAACCAAGCTTTGCCGCCTCTGCAACCCGCTGCTTTGCCATCGAGACGCTCCTTACCTCGCCGGAAAGCCCCACCTCCCCGAAAGCAACAATTCCCGGATCGATAACCTTATTCCGGAAGCTTGAAATGACTGCGAGGACGATACCGAGGTCGATGGCAGGCTCCGATATCTTCATTCCTCCGGTGATATTTACATAAGCGTCACAGTCCCCGAGCCTTACTCCGCATCTTTTCTCCAGAACCGCCATAAGAAGGTTTACCCGGTTATAATCCGTTCCGTTCGCCTGCCTTCTGGGAAGCCCAAAACTGGTCTGGCAGACAAGGGCCTGTATCTCAAAAAGAAGGGGTCTCGTCCCCTCCATAGAGCAGGTAACGACCGAACCACTGGCATCCTCCGGTCTCCCGTCAAGCATATATTCCGATGGGTTTGTTACCTCTTTAAGGCCGTCCTCCCGCATCTCAAAAACACCTATCTCATCCGTCGAGCCAAACCTGTTTTTTACGCCCCTTAACACTCTGTAGGAGGCATGTCTGTCTCCTTCAAAATAAAGGACTGTATCCACCATATGTTCAAGAACCCGGGGTCCCGCCACAGAACCGTCCTTTGTCACATGTCCCACAATAAATATGGATATTCCCATACCCTTTGCTATCTGTAAAAGAACTCCTGTGGTCTCCCTTACCTGGCTTACAGAGCCGGGAGCGGAGCTGACGCTCTCGTTATACATTGTCTGTATGGAATCTATTACGACGATCTCGGGTTTTCTCTGTTTGATAACCTCCGTTATCGTGTCAAGATCCGTCTCGCAAAGGAGCGACATTTTCTCATTAAATTTTCCGAGCCTGTCCGCCCTTAATTTTATCTGTACCTTGGACTCCTCGCCGGAGACATAGAGTACATTCGTACCCGCATTGGAAATATTAAGGCAGACCTGCAGGAGAAGCGTGGACTTTCCTATTCCGGGGTCGCCTCCCACAAGGCTCATGCTTCCGGCCACAATACCGCCTCCCAGCACTCTGTCAAGCTCTCCGATTCCGGTAAGGAGCTTGTCTTCCTCAAGAACCGACACCTCCGAAAGAGTAACCACCTCCGAGGAAAGAGCTCTTCCCGCTTTTGATGTTTTGCCCTTCTTTACCTCTTCTTTTGAAAACTGCTCCTCCACAAAGGTATTCCATTGTTTGCAGCCCGGACACTGTCCGAGCCATTTCGACGATTCGTATCCGCATTCCTGGCAGAAAAAAACGGAGGTTATTTTTTTAGGCATATATACTCCTGTTATAAAACGAAGCACCCGCCGACCGGCAGGTGCTTAAGTGAACAAATATTTAAGCTTTTACGACTTTTACCGAAACCGCATCGGCATTTCCGGTCTCAACGCTGATTGAAAGCTTTCCTCCAAGCCCGGTCTGAACCGCTCCGGTGCTCACGCCCCCTATGAAAATCTCGTAAAGCTTCTCATCCTCAAGTCCCAACGTGATCTGCACATCCTCGGCAGCCTCCACATTAAACTCAACGCCATCCCCGGTTTCCTTAAATCCGGTAACCGCCGTTCCCGGCACGGACTCATAGAGGAAAAGTCCGTTCTTCTCGAGCTTTGTAATCTCATTAAAGGTCTTTACCTTATAGAGATCGCCCTCGAAATCAAAATCCTCAACCTTTGTCTTTTTCGGCAATTCGTAATTACCGAAGGAGAGCTTACCATCCGCCTCTTTGCGGATAAGTTCCTTGATTACAGCCATTGCTATGTCCTCCAAAATATGGTCCCGGTCTCTGACCGGTTATACCCCTGACCTACAAATACATTTTACTTCGTAACACCTGTTATGGTAAATAGGCTTATTCAACTTTTAACAGAGTGTTCAAAAAATATTTACCTTACCCTTTGGCGTTTTCCTTTACCGTGAACATTACCTTTCCGTCCTTTACTCCAACGGTAACCTTATCCCCGGGTTTAACCCGTTTTGAGAGGATCTCCTCGGCAAGGGCATCCTCAACCTCGGACTGGATCCCCCTTCTCAAAGGTCTTGCACCCATCTTCTTGTCGGAAAATTTCTTTACGATATGCTCCTTAAGAGCAGCAGTAAAGGCGAGCTTAATGTTCATCTGGGAGTCACACCTTGAAGCGAGCTCTTTGGTAAGAAGATTGACTATCGCCTTCATATCCTCATCGGTAAGCTGATGGAAAACAAGGATATCATCGATACGGTTTATGAACTCGGGCTTGAAGGAATGCTTTACCTCCTCCATAACCGCAGACTTCATCTTTTCATAATCCTTCTTCTCGCTCTTTTCCGTTGCAAATCCGAGATTCTTGGGGTCTACTATCCTCTGGGCTCCGGCATTTGATGTCATGATAAGTATAGTATTCTTAAAGGATACCTTACGCCCTTTCGAGTCGGTTATATGTCCCTCATCAAGCACCTGCAGCAAAACATTGAATACATCCGGATGTGCCTTCTCTATCTCATCGAACAATACCACCGAGTATGGATTCTTCCTTATCTTGTCGGTAAGCTGTCCGCCCTCCTCAAAGCCTACATATCCCGGAGGGGAACCGATCATCTTTGAGACGCTGTGTCCTTCCATATACTCCGACATATCTACTCTTATTATCGCATCCTCCGAGCCGAACATCGCCTCGGCGAGAGCCTTTGAGAGCTCCGTCTTGCCGACACCCGTGGGACCGAGGAACAGAAACGAACCTATGGGTCTGTTGGGACTCTTCAAACCTACTCTGCCCCGGCGCATTGCCTTTGAAATTGAATCAACAGCCTCGTTCTGTCCGATGACACGCTTATGGAGTATGGATTCAAGCTTAAGCAGCCTGTCGCTTTCCTTCTCCGCAAGCTTTGTTACAGGTATCTTTGTCCACATCGCAACAACCGCGGCAATGCTCTCTTCGTCGATGGAATAGGTATATTCATCGGACTTTTCCTGCATTCTGGTCTGAAGTCTCTCGTATTTTTTAAGAAGCGTTTCCTGTTTTTCCTTTAATTCGTGAGCCTGTAAAAATGCCTCCATACGGATTGAGAGCTCAATCTGACGATCGAGTTTTTGTATCTGGGCAGCAAGCTCCCGGAGCTTGTCGGGCTGTTCAAGGCTCTTAAGCTTCGCTCCCGCAGCCGCCTCATCTATAAGGTCTATCGCCTTGTCCGGAAGATTTCTGTCATTGATGTAACGGGCAGAAAGTCTTACCGCCGCCTCTACTGCGGACTGGGTTATCTCCACATGGTGGTGCTCCTCGTATTTATGCTTTACGCCCTCAAGAATACGGATTGCCTCCTCCTGGGAAGGCTCCTCAACCGTCACCGGCTGGAAACGCCTTTCAAGGGCGGCATCCCTCTCCACATATTTTCTGTACTCGGCTATGGTGGTCGCGCCGATAAGCTGGAGCTCCCCCCTTGCAAGGGAGGGCTTCATGATATTCGAAGCGTCTATCGCTCCTTCCGCCCCGCCTGCACCGATGAGCGTATGAAGCTCATCAAGGAAGAGGATAACATTTCCGTCCTCTATTACCTCGTAGATAACCCTCTTTATACGCTCCTCGAATTCTCCTCTGTACTTGCTTCCCGCAACCATACCGGAGAGATCGAGGGTAAGGAGTCTCTTGTTTCTTACGGTCTCGGGGCAGTCCCCGGATACGATCCTCTGGGCAAGACCCTCCACAACCGCTGTCTTTCCGACACCGGGCTCACCTATAAGGCAGGGATTGTTCTTTGTTCTCCTGCTGAGTATCTGGACAACGCGCCTTATCTCATCATTTCTCCCGACCACAGGATCAAGCTTTCCCTCTGCGGCAAGTGCCGTAAGATCACGGCTGTACTGGGAGAGCATCGAAGGACGACCGCCCTTTTGCTTTCCGCCGAGATCCTCCTTTACTATCGCGGGGTCCTGTCCTATGGCGGACAGGGTGTCGGCGTATATCTTTTGAAGATTCGCTCCGGGAGTCGCAAGAAGTCTTACCGCAACATTGTCCCCGTCCTTTATTATTGCAAGGAGAAGATGCTCGGTTCCGACCTCCTTATGACCGAATCTCGAAGCCAGCTTTCCCGCCTCCTCCAGCACATTTTCGGCCTTAGGGGAGTATAACCCCTTCTCCTTTATGACCACATTATCATCAAAGGAAAGTATCTCCTTTATCATATTGAGATAGTTCTTCGGATCCACTCCGTTCTCCCTCAGGATTTTTCCCGCCACGCTTGTCTCGTCGGCAAGAAGTCCGGCAAGGATATGCTCCGAGCCGATGTAACCCTGGTGTAACTGTCTTGCACATTTTGCGGCTTCCTTTAAAGCCTCCTGTGCCTTCTGCGTGTATTTATTCTGCAAAGCTTTTTACTCCTTTAAAACCCATACTCATCAAATATTTCATCTATCAGCCCGTGCAGCTCCTGCCTTGAGACATTCCTGCACACCGCCTCAATCACGGTGCTTTTCAGCCTTTCCCTTATCCGGCGCAGATGCTCTTCCCTCATCGGATCCACCGCTATAACCGCTCCGCGTCTTCTGTCCACCTTAACATAACCGTCCTGGCGCAACACGGAGTATGCCTTATTGACAGTATGCATATTTATACCAATGTCATCGGCAAGTGTACGGACACTCGGAAGCGCGTCCCCCTCGCGATATTCATCCATGGCGATACCGAGGATGATCTGGTTTCGCAGCTGCAGATACAGCGCCTCATCACTGTTAAAATCAATCTCTATAACCATACAGAAATCCCCCGGCAAAAAGCAGTCTAAAAAAATGAACAAAGGTCTCTGTTATACAAATGTTATAACAGAGACCTCTTACTGTCAATTTGTAAGAATTAAAATTTATTATATTTTAATAGTTTACTCGTTGCTGTTTAAAAAATCATAATCGAAATCATCGTTCTCCGGCTTCTGCTGTCTGTTTTGGGAATTAACTCCCGCATAGTCTGCGCTGTCACCCGCAGGTCTCTGTATAGGTCTTCCGGTGGGCGCTCCCGCAGGTCTCCCGGCAGGTCTCCCGTTAGGACCCGGCATCGGTCTCGATCCGCCCTGTACAGGCCTTCCGGCAGGTGCTCCGGCAGGTCTTCCGGCAGGCGCTCCCGCAGGTCTTCCGGCAGGTCTGCCGTTAGGTCCCGGCATCGGTCTCGATCCGCCCTGGGCAGGTCTTCCGTTAGGTGCTCCGGCAGGTCTTGCACCGCCCTGTGCGGGTCTCTGTCCACTCTGGGCAGGTCTTCCGGACTGTGATCCTGAAGGTCTTGTGCTCCCCTGTCCGCCGGCAAGACGAGCGCGTCTTTGCTTTTCCGCATCGGCAAATGCCGCCTGATCGTTGACCTCGCGAAGCTTGAGGAAGAGATATGCCGCTCCGCCGAGTCCGGCGATAGCGATAATTATAAATATTATAAGAGGAACGACCAGCTTATTGCCTTTATTCTTATTGGCTGCTTCTTTATAGGTCTCGAGATTCTCAAAGATCTCGCTTATCTTGAACTTTGAAGCCTCTCCATTATTGTAGGTTCCCTTGTAGTCGAGAAGATACCACTCTCCGTCCTGGAGCTCAGTCTCAAAATCCTTGGGCTCCTCCGGCTCGGCCGGTTCCTCGGTAGCAGGCTCTTCCTGAGTATCCTCGGCAGGAGCCTCGGTTGAAAGATCGGTAAGCTCTCCCGAAGGAGTTATGAAATCGGAGCGGGAAAAGCCCACAACCTCATTACCCTCGGCATTATTGAACGAAATGTAATACCACTCTCTTCCGTCAGTCCCGTTTTTTACACCGTTAATGGTTACCACCGTGCCGTTGTCAAGACCCTCGATTATAGTACTGGAGGTGGATGCATCCTGACGCACTCTTACCTTTTGATCGTAGGTAACGGTTCCGGAGATGGGGTTTACAAGCCTTATGTTGGGGTCTCCGGCGGTAACATTTCCGTCAGCGCCGATGGTATCCGGTGTGGATCCGTCGGTTACGGAAGCGAGGTCTGAACGGACATATCCGCTCTCCCCGGCCGCTGTTGTTATCTGGTACCAGATAAGTCCGTCGGCACCGGTGGTCTGACCGTTTATAGTAATCGAATCATTCTTTGCCAGCGAAGTAACGATATCGCTGTTTGTACTTGCGTCCTTGCGTACACGCGCTCCATCGGTCGTTATTTTTCCCGAGCTTGCCGCAAAGCTTGTAAAAGCCCAGATATAAAAGCCGAATAAAGCCGTAGCAAATACAATTCCAGCCGATATCAGCCATTTTCTGCCTGAATATAAGCCTTTAATACTCATTGTCTGTTTTCCTCCAAAAACCACATTATATGGACATCAGTTTTATAATAACATACCATATAATGATTATCCAGTAGTTTTTGAGGATATTTTCATCATTTTTGATTAAGAATACTTAATAGGTGCCTTCTTAGGATCTATGCCTCGTCGATGGCTTTTCCGATATCGTGGCGCATATACTTGTTTTCAAAGTCCACCCATCCGGTGGCCTCGTAAGCCTTTGCCCGGGCCTCTTTAAGATCCTTTCCGGTTGCTGTAATTCCGAGGACTCTTCCGCCGTTTGTCACTATGCGTCCGGCATCATCGAACTTTGTCCCGGCGT
This sequence comes from Lachnospiraceae bacterium, assembly GCA_017479285.1. Taxonomy (GTDB): domain Bacteria; phylum Bacillota; class Clostridia; order Lachnospirales; family Lachnospiraceae; genus AC2028. The sequence goes on along the minus strand of JAFVCL010000035.1, from coordinate 62,304 downwards.
GGAAACAGAAATAATCCTCCCTGCCGTCAAAGGCCTCCAGCCCCTTGATCGGAAAGCCCTTCTCGTACTTTACGGGATAACCGTCGCTGGCAAGCACCACGCACACAGCCGCGTTATCCTCAAACCGGAGGTCTATGCTGTCAAGGCAGCCGTCTATGCAGGCATCCATAACATCAAGTATATCGTTCTTCATCCTCGGGAGCACAACCTGTGCCTCGGGATCCCCGAATCTTGCGTTGTACTCGAGAACCCTCGGTCCCTTTGGCGTAAGCATAAGCCCGAAGAAGATGACTCCCTTGAAGGGTCTTCCCTCTGCCTTCATCGCATCCACCGTGGGCTGGAATATATATTTTTGGCAAAACTCATCGACTTCCTTCGTATAGAAGGGACTGGGTGAGAAATTCCCCATTCCTCCGGTGTTCAGACCCTGGTCTCCGTCCTTTGCACGCTTGTGATCCTGAGCTGAGGACATTATCTTTACGATATTTCCGTCCACAAAGGAAAGAACGCTTACCTCGCGTCCTGTCATGAATTCCTCGATGACCATGCGGTTTCCGGCGGTTCCGAACTTTTTATCCTGCATGATCTCCTTTACGCCATCAAGGGCTTCCTCAAGGTTCCGGCAAATAAGAACCCCCTTTCCGAGGGCAAGTCCGTCGGCTTTTAACACGATCGGGAACTCCGACTTCGTCTTAAGGTACTCGATTGCCTTGTCCGCATCATCAAAATTCTCATAAGCCGCAGTGGGAATATTGTACTTTTTCATAAGATCCTTGGAAAAAGCCTTGCTTCCCTCGAGGATAGCCGCGTTTTTCCTAGGTCCGAAGGCTCTTATGCCCGCCGCCTCAAGCTCATCTACAAGCCCTCCCACAAGAGGATCGTCCATTCCTACGATAACAAGGTCTATCGCCTTTTCCTTTGCAAAAGCCACGATCTTGTCAAATTCCATTGCCCCGATGGGAACACACTCTGCAATAGCTGCTATCCCCGCATTTCCGGGTGCGCAGTAGATCTTTTCCGCTCTTTTGCTCTTTGCAACGCTTGTTGCGATTGCATGCTCACGTCCACCGCTTCCTACGATCAGTATCTTCATGATGATTCTCCTTTGACAATTAACCTCCCGGCTATGGGTGTTGTTATCGTTTTTTTCCATAGTTTACAATATCAGCAAACCGATGATTAGTCAATCTTCCATTTTATTCAGAAAATGTGATCGTTCCATCCTCGTTGATATCATAGAAAACCGAATCGGTTATATAATAGTCTCCGAAAATATCATCGATGCAGAACGCATATGCGTAAAGGCCGGTCTCCATCAGATCGTAGGTAACCTGATCTCCCTCGGTCACTACATATTCACCACCCGTATACTCATACTCATCATCCGAGCTTAAGCTGTATGCGGTATAGCGGGGTATGATAACGTCTCCGCTCTTTATCATGGTAATATCTCTTGCTGCGGCACCGTACTCGTCGATACCCTCCCAGGCGCCTTCGACCTCTACTCTTCCGGTATCAAAATACTGTCTCATACGAAGGTTTGTATCCTGTCCGTTAAGGTTGATGGGAGAAGTATAAATAATGCTGTCATCAAGCACTTCTACGATGTAAAGAGCAAGATTCTGTCCGTCTAAAAGCGAGAGCCATAATCCATCAAAGGAATCCATGAACTCACCTGTGGACCAGTCGGCGCGGACATCGGCGGTCTCACCGAGTTCGAGCATAACATCCTCGTCCTCATAGACCTCACATACCATTGCCAGTACGTCTGCAGCATATTCATAGCCCTGCTGGTCGAGAGCAAAATAGTAGGATCCGTCATCCAGAAGAGTTGCTTCATGTGCAAAGGTGATATAAGGGCTTTCCCCGGTGAGCTCATACTCATCAGAGTATCCCCAGTAGCTGTCATCAACCTCTTCGGAGCCCCACTCCCATTCACCTTCTTCATTGAACCATTGATCATCATCATACTCTGTGGTGATATTGGGTGAAGCCGCCTGGTTGTGACTGTCTACAAATGAAAGGTAATAGGGGCTTACGCATATTTTTCCGAAGATGGAAAGTTCCATTGATCCCTGAATGCTGAGGGGATAGTACATTGCAAGACCGGTTGCTTGTGTGTGTGCGTCGCCGCTTACCTTGTATATTACCGCGCTGTTAAGGGCATTTAAAACACTCTGTGCATTGGAAGAATAAGACGAACAGGATTCCACAATACCACCGAGGTCAACCATATTTGTATAACCCTCGGACTTATTGTTTCCGCCAAAATTATCAACCTTGTTTATAGCGCGGACCATATCTGAGCGCGAGGATGAATCCTGAGCCGCCTCATACATATCCTTTGCAAATGCGTTGAAGCTTACAAGCAGATCATCGATCTTTGAAAGATCAATAACGGAAAGGGTTGTCAGATAATCCTGGTCGTCCGACTCGCAGGCTGCAAGGAAAGAATCACAGATAACCTTCCCCGTCTCAGCTCCTGTGGCGTCACTGTTCTCCGCAAGGAAATTACCGATAGTGGTATAATCCCATCCGTTTCCGGGTTCTGTTTCCTCGGAACCCACCATGTAATCCGCATAACTTGCAAGAACATTTGCAGTCTCGACAGTGCCCATAAGGCAAGCGTCAAATCCGATAAAATCAAATTTTCTTCCTGCTTTTGATACGCTGTCATAGAGAGCATTATCAAGTTCCATAAGGCTGAGGGAGTCGTTGTTGGCACATTCGTCAAAGCATATGCCGGAGATACTTCCGCCGCCATGATTCCATAATACCACGCCCATATGCTCCGAAGGATAATTCTCGGTACCCCAGGTAAGGAAATCCGAGAAGGTACTCACAATACCCATTGCGGCATCGGGCTGCTCATCGAGAAGAACACAGCTGCCATCCTGGATCATGTATCTTTGGATCGCTCCGGTTTTGATCACTTCGTTCTGCCAATTGCTGCACCCGCCGGTTTCCAAGATAAAGCGCACATTACCGCTGGCAGTGGCGTTCTGCATTTCCACGATATCTCCGGTGGCACTGCCGTATTCTGACTCAAGGTCGGTACCGCAGAGATAAATAAATACAGTCCATGTGTCATCATCGGGGATATCTGCGGTAAGAGGCATATTTCTCTCTATCTGGAGTTCTCCGGTTGAATTTAAAACTGTCATGCTGAGTCCCTTGATGGAACCGCTTGATGTTTCAAATCCGGTGTCCTCGGCATATCCCCCATCCTCATAATACTCGCCTTCTTCGTAATACTCACCGTCTTCGTAGTATTCTCCGTCTTCGTAGTATTCTCCGTCTTCCTCGTAATACTCATCACTGCCACAGGCTGTGCATGTGAGCACAAGCCCGATCGCTGTTAACAGTGCTAAAATTTTCTCTCTCATAAACCCTCCTGATATTTTTTACCTAATCAAATGTCGCCCACCCGTATCCGGGGTACCAGTGGGACTCTATCCAGTCATATCCGTCAGCTACTTTTATCATCTTGAAAACAGAATAAGGTCTGTTTTTATTATCTATATCAAATCCCAAAACAGCGAACCATTCCGAATTGCCGCTGTCATCTCCCGCGATAAGATAGTAGTGATCCTCAAAATCCGGAAGATTCAGTTCGGGCGCATTCATGATATAAGAAGCTCTCTGACAAACGAACCAGATAGTCTTCGCATCCAAAGCTCCTCCGATGGGTTTTCCGATGTATCCCTGGCAAAAATGAACAAAGCTTTCATCCACGTACATCTCACCCTTTGCAATAGGGAATGAAGCATAGTTTTCAAACATCCAGCTCACTTCATATCCTGCGCTGTCTGAAATGACGACATAAACCGGCCCGTATTCTTCATATCCGCTTAACACGCCATAGTATTCGACATAATTAATGTCGAGGAAATCGGCGGTTGTTAGATCATATGACCAGAAGAGCTCATAAGAGGGCGGAACAAAGGAACCCGATTCGATGCAGGACAATCCCCGTGCTTCAAGCCTGTTCAGCAGATCTTCAATCTCATCCACATATTCACCGGCACTGAAGTCCATGATATCCATATCATAATCACTGAAGCGGACAGCGCTTGAGTTTCCATAGCTTTCACAATCCCAAGCATCTGCGTAGTCCTTTAAGTCTCCTATTCTGAGGTCGTCCCCCACAACTTCAAACAAGGGATCCCCGGTGGTTTTGTATGAAGTCAGGTCAACACTGCTTAATGGACCATCAAGTTCATCGATCCATTCTGTTTCCCCGGAATCTGTATCACCCCAGTCATCATCGTCACCCCAGTCATCATCGTCATCCCAGTCACCGTCGGCAACTCCCCAGTCTTCTTCCGTCTCATCCCGGTGGCCTTCCGTCAGTTCCCAGTCATCATCAATTTCGGAAGAAGTACCGGATGTACCGGAATTACTGCCGCTACCACTTGCTCCGGAATTCTGCCCGTCTTCATCCGGAGCCCCTCCGATCCTGTGCAGAACCTGACCGTATCTCTTTATGATTATCTGATCGTTTACCGGATCATAAACCCAAAGATCGTAATCATCTCCGGACTTATTAAATGACTGAATATAGAGAACCTGTCCGACAAGACTGTACCATCCGGTATCAAGCTCTCTGTCACCCTGATAAATAGTGTATCCGTTCTTTTCGATCTCCACCTGTTCTCCGGCCCCGGTAAATTCATCCGTGGCCCAGGTTCCGATTATATCCTTTATACTGATATTGTAGCTTTCGCCGGAGGACTCGCCTTCGGACTCCCCATTGTTCTTTGGTTCATCATCCAGCACCGTGGGTTCCATCGCATTTGTAACATAATCCGGAATATCTATGTCCAGTACCTTGCAATATGCCTCAAATACTGAGGTGATCTCATCACCCAGCATAGAGCCTACGGGAGGATCGCTTTCGTGGTACCATTCCTCAAGTAATCCATCCACCATGGGAACGGCCACAGTCTCCACCCAGCCCTCTTTAATCTTAAGGTCATACTCATTATATCTGAGTATCACATTCATGAATTCCAGGAGCGTACACTTGTAACCATGTGAAAAAGCAGCACCGCCCTGTTCTGAAAGGAACCACTTATATGCGGTTGTCGTCATAAATTTATAATCGTCGTAATCCTTGTACCAGAGGACCACATTCTCCTCTTCATCATCCATCCATTTATCATTATCCGGAAGCTCATGATGGATGGGCTCTGCTATGATGGGAGTCTTTTCCTCCTTCGGCTTTTCGGTATTCTGCTGAGAATTATTATTTGTATTGTTATTCTCCGCATTATCCGGGTCCTCGGTTTCCTCGAAAGGCTCCTCGACAGCATCACTCTTTCCGCTTATGGTCTCATCCTTGATCTTCTGGATCTTTACATCTTTTTTGACCTCATCGACGATGCTCTGCGCCTTCGCTTTTTCTTCGAATCTGATATCGAAGCGGTCCCAGCTCTTAAGATATGCTCTCTCCGCATCTACCGCAACGATCTCAACATAGCAGGCTGTGGAATTTCCCTGACCTCCCAGGAAAAGACCGTCCTCGTTATGCCATTTAATCGTATTTTCACCTACAATAAGGTTCGGATCCGCCGCCATGACTTCAAAAATATCAAAAATATTTCCGGTATTTTTTGAATCCGGTATATCGGAAAATTTTATATGAAGATCAAGTCCGTTGAAGGAGTCGTAGTAATAATAATCATCTCCGCCTCCTCTGTCATATTTGAACTGAAGCGGCACTGTGACAAAGCAGTTGTAATCCTTGAAATACAGATCCTGCATCTCAAAGCTCGCCACATCATCGCCGGGAACCTTTAAAGAAAGCTCAGCCGCGGCTCCCTCATACAGGTGGTCATATTCATACGGAACATACATAATGGTGTGATATTCCAAGGCATCGCGGACCACCACATAATGATACTCTTTGAAACCGGTATCGGTGTCCTTGTATCCGCGGATGATATCTTCATCTATTCTGGTATAATCCGAAAGTCCGTAATCTATTGCAAGGGCGTCAATGGCACTGCCATAATCCTGCTTGAAGGTCTTTATATACGCTCCTGTCACGGGATCGGTGAAATATAATCCGTCACCTCCGTAATAAACCTTGGAGAATATATTGGGGTAGATCTGGATAAAATCACCGTCTGCAATATAGTACTGGGTCAGTTTCCATTTGATGCCGTTTGCATAAACATTCTGAAGAGCAGGCACCTTCTTTCCCGCGGTGTCTACTCTTTCATTGCTTACCCATTTTCCGCCCTCAACAAATTTGCACTGTATCAGTGAGCGGAGCTCCTCAAATACGAAATCATATTTATTCTCATATGTAAGATCAACATTTACGGCAAATTCCTGTCCGAGACCGGTAACCGAGAATTCGGTCATGCTCTTTCCTTTGGTCTCGCATGAAAACCAGTCCGTTCCGGATGCCAGTACCTTGTTGTACTCTGTATTTGCGATAAAGCTCTCCACATCATCCATGCAGGAGTAGTTGTTCTCGTCAAGGGATATCTTGAGCTTTGCCTTGCTCTTTGTATCCGTAAATATAGCGGTATTGTTTTCTTTGACCTCACTCAGCGTAAGCTGTGCGGGATAATATACGAGACACTGGGCAGGTTCCACATACCAGATGGCGTAATTGTGATTATAGTTGTCCTTACCCTTCTTGTAGCCGGTATCGACCAAAGCGGAAACAGCCGCCGCAGCTTTTCCTGCATCAGCCTTCTCATTGGTCTTTTTCTCTGAGTCCTTCTTGGTCTCAACCTTTGCGGTAACGTTCTTATCATCCAGCTTCATGTGGATGGCCCCGGTTCCGTCTTTGTCTGCGGTGGACCACTGTGCGCCGTCGTCGGTCTTTCCCGAAACAGTGTCCTCGGGATGGGCCTCTGTATCCGGCTGTATGACTATGGTCACATATTCCGTGATATAGGTGATCTTGTCATCATCAACAGTCATTCCATCCGGCACAACGACGTCAATGAAGGGATCCTGATTCTCTCCACCGGGCGAATCGGAATACAACCAGAGTATAAACAAACCGAAGGTTGCCACCAAACCGCCTATAATAGTCAGAATAAGGCCGGGCACTTTCTTTTTTTTGATCAAAAAGAAAACGCCTCCGCCTGCCATTAATAAGCCTATTATCAAACCTGCTGCCATTTCTCTCTCCTATCCCACAAAATCATATTTATGCCCAAAAGTAGGGCAAAAAAGCTCTTATTTGACATACTCCATTAGTATATCAAATAAGAGCAGATTGCAAAATATACCGAAAGTATACTTTATCCCAAAAAAATTCCCCTCCTACCCTTTGACCGGCACTTTCCCTTTTCTCACGCTTTTCTGATGACTTTATTATTTACGACTTCAATGCGCCCGTTGGCGATATCGTCGATGGCTTTGGGCAGGATAACCCACTCTGCCTGCTCCATCACGCGCTTTTGCAGCATTTCAGGAGTGTCCCCGTCCTCCACCGCAACAGGTTTCTGGGCGATGATAGGACCCTCGTCCATACCCTCGTTTACGAAATGAACGGTGGCTCCGGTGATCTTTACGCCGCGTTCAAGAGCTTTTTCGTGAACCTTGAGCCCATAGTATCCCACTCCGCAAAAAGAAGGGATAAGGGATGGATGAATGTTCACGATACGGTTTGAATACTCTTTGACAAACTCCTCGGGAATGCGGACCAGAAAACCTGCAAGGACAACAAGATCGGGATTCATTTCCTTTACCTTGTCAAGAAATGCCTTGTTGAACTGCGCTCTGTCCGCAAAATCCTTTGGCGAGATAACCTCAGCGGGGATCCCGGCTTTTTCGGCTCTCTCCAGGCTCTTTACACCGTAGTTGTTTGAAATGACTCCGATTATTTCTGTATTGGTAATGCTTCCGGCTTTGATGCCATCGATGATGGCCTGCAGATTGGTTCCGCCTCCGGATACACAAACAAGAATCTTTAGCATATATCTACACCCTTTTCGCCTGCGATAACGCTGCCCACAACATATGCCTTCTCGCCTGCTGCCTTGATAGCCTTGATCGTCTTGTCAGCATCTGCGGGATCTACGGCAAGTACCATTCCAAGTCCCATGTTGTAGGTATTGTACATCATCTGTTCCTCAACGCCGCCCTTTTTCTGCATAAGCCTGAATATGGCGGGGACCTCGTAGCTGTCCTTCTTAACCTGTGCCCTTACTCCCTCATGGAGCATTCTCGGGATGTTCTCATAGAATCCGCCGCCTGTGATATGGCTGCAGCCCTTGATCTTAACACCCGCGTCCTTGACGGACTTAAGTGCCTTTACATAGATGATGGTGGGAGTAAGAAGCGCCTCTCCGAGGGTCGTCCCCAGCTCGTCATAATATGTATCAAGGCTCTCCTTGGTCATATCAAATATCTTGCGGACAAGGGAGAAGCCGTTTGAATGAACTCCGGAGGAAGCGATACCGATAAGGGTATCTCCGGGCTTGATGTTCTCTCCGGTAATAAGATCCTTTTTATCAACGACACCTACAGAGAAGCCTGCCACATCGTATTCATCCTCGGGCATAAGTCCGGGATGCTCCGCAGTCTCTCCGCCCACAAGGGCACAGCCCGCCATTTTACAGCCTTCCGCAACCCCCTTAACAATGGCAGCGATCTTTTCCGGATAGTTCTTTCCGCAGGCTATGTAATCAAGGAAAAACAGAGGCTCTCCGCCGGCGCATGCCACATCGTTTACGCACATTGCAACAGCATCTATTCCTATCGTGTCATGCCTGTCAAGAAGAAACGCAAGCTTTATCTTGGTTCCGACACCGTCCGTTCCGGAAAGAAGGATGGGCTCCTCCATATTTTTAAACGCTCCCGCATCAAAAGCCCCGGAGAAACCTCCGATACCGCCGAGAACCTCAGGTCTGTTTGTTCCCTTAACATACTCCTTCATAAGCTCCACCGAGCGGTAACCGGCCTCGATATCAACACCTGACTGTTTGTAATCCAAAGACATTTCTAATCCTCCTGTTTTCGGGAGCGTATCACGCTCTTTTATAAAATAGGGTCGTTACCCCTTTACTTCTGTGCCATATATTCCTTATAGCCTATTTCCTTAAGCTTTGCGTCCTTAGCCTCAACCTGTTCCTTAAGCTTTTTGGAGTAATCCTTAAGCTTTGAGAGGAGCTCCGGATCCGATGTCGCAAGGATCTTTGCCGCGAGAAGTCCCGCATTCGCACCTCCGTTGATCGCAACAGTAGCGACGGGGATTCCCGAAGGCATCTGCACGATGGAATAGAGAGAGTCCCTTCCTCCGAGGGATGTGGTATGCATGGGAATACCGATAACGGGCATCGGGAAGATAGCGGCGCACATTCCGGGAAGATGGGCTGCCATACCCGCTCCCGCGATTATTACCTTAAAGCCCTTATCCTCGGCGCTCTTTGCATACTCAAAGAAAACATCCGGCTCACGGTGGGCGCTGATTATGGTCATCTCATAGGGAACGCCCAGCTCCTCCAGGATATCAGCCGCCTTTGCCATAACGGGCATATCCGAATCACTGCCCATAACAATTCCAACTTTTCCGCTCATTATATTTCCTCCTATAGTCGACGCCACACGCGGCATCCTTTGGCGCGTGTGGGTTCCTTTTATAAAGCTTCATTAAGCTTCTCACTTCCGGGTACGACAAACCTGCCGTCCTTTATAACATATTCCCTGCTTCCGTCCTCCGCCACCGCGATTATATCCCCAAGCTCATCAAAGGGGATCGTAATATCCGTGTGGCAGTTAAAATAGGCTTTTGCAGGGTCGGTATGGCGAAGCTCCGCAACCTCGTTTGTCCTTGAAACTATCTCCTTTTTATCCGGATTATACACCTTTATATCCTCCGAGTGGGAATAGCAGGTGTCCCCCACCGCAAAATGGGGTCCGGTCTTTTCCGCGATAAGTATGGGAAGTTTTCCCTCCACACCGTACTTTCTCGCAACTGTATATGCCGTAGTATTGGTTCCTATCGCAAATTCTCCGATGGGAAGTGTCTCATGCCTGAAGAGAATGTTCTCGGAAATATAGTCCCTGTTTTCCTTCTCCGTCTTGTAATTGCTACAGGAAGCACCTGTTATCATTCCGTCCTTAAAGTCAAGCTCAAGGTTTCTGAATTCAAGTCCGTTAAGGAACACTCTGCTTACATGGAGCTTTCCTTCCGTCCCCTTAAGAACCGGCGAAGTAAATACCTCCCCCACCGGAATGTTTACATCCGCTACACAGTTCTCAAATTTGGTCTGGCTTGCGAGGTCCTCGAGATGCCAGACATGAACCTTCATATTCGTCCTGTTTTCGCCCCGTCCCGTGACCTCCACATATTCCGCGCGGTCGAGCACATCTATGAGCTTTTGCTGTATATCCCGATAGAGCTTATAGTCAAGGGTGTTGACCTTGATTATCTCCTCAAAGAATCCGGCGTAGCCCTTTAAGGACTTATCCGGCAGGCAGTCCATTATCTCGGGAACCGGGAATGCGATTATGGTAAAGCTCCTCTCCTCCTCTATGATGTACTTCCGCTGTATCTGCCCCAGCTTGGTCAGATACTCGACATAGAGCTTGTTCTGCTCATCGGAAAGGTGGAGCGCTTCCTTTTTTATTACCGGGTCAAAGTCCTTTTCCCCGAAGCTCTCGACAACGGCAGGTCCCGCATAGCCTTTAGCCTCGCTCCTGTACTGCTCAAAGGCGGTCTGTGTCGCCTCCAGAAACCGCGTTATATAATTTCTGTCAAAGTAAAGGGCATTGTCATCCTTGTGGTCGTAAAAGAACTGTCTGTTTACCTCTCCCCCGAAAAGCCTGCCCCTCCGGATTATCGGCTTAAGACCAAGCTTCCTTAAATTTGACATTGCCTTTTTTATCATTCTCTCAAATCCGAGAGGATACACCACCTCGGCGGAGCTCTTTATGGAAAGATCCTTTCCGGTCATTTCAAACCCGATACGATACCCCTCCGTGAATGTGTCCGCCATGGTATCAATGGTCTCTTCGGGGAGAGTCGCGATAAATTTCGCGGTCTCTATCTCGTTTGAGGAAATGTAAAGCCCGTATTTATACAGAAATCTTATATCCGAGAAATCGCTGATCCCGTCGATAAGCTCCACATACCTGTTATTCTCCGCAGAGACCATATCCTTTATGCGTTTCTCGCAAAAAAGCTCGGAGTAATCGCTGTAAAACCAGTACATTGCATCCTTTATCCGCTCCGGAGCCGGGAGCATGTACTCCTCTCCCTGTTCGTCAGCCCCCTCCATAAAGATCCCGTACACCTCAAGCAAAAGCTCGGCAGTTATGACAAGCCGTTCCTGATCCTGTTCAAAGGCATAGGCAATGCATTTTCTTATCTCAAAATAAAGCGCCGAAAGTACCTGACCAAAGTCCTCTCCAAGCCTCTTTACCGCCGTCTCGGGATTGGCAAAGCTGTCTTTATAATTCTCCTCCGTCACATCCTCGTAGACATGGGCATTATGCCGGGCAAGCTGCTCCTGCGTTGACTTTTCAAGCCCGCCCTGGGAAACAGCCTCCCAGGTATCCCCCATCGTTATCAAAAAGTCACAGCATTTTCCGAAATATGCGGAAAACTCCTCCGGCAGAGGATTTCCGCTCCGGGAAAGCTCCGCCTTTATCTCCATAAGACGGGATGTGGCAAGGAGCCACCTCTCAAAGACAAGGCTCTCAGCGTCCTCATCATCCATCTCATTATTTACATTCAGTTCCTTTTCATCCTGCATTTTAAATCTTCTTTCGTAATAATAGTAATTAAATCCTCCGGTTTCCTAATCGGGGATCCATAATATAAATGCCGCTGCCAGAAGTGCTATCCCGTTTAAAACACAGCCTGCCACCGAGAACAGATGAAAGCTGTCCTTTAATTTAAAGCTGTACAAGCCCAGTATCATTCCCACCACGGAATAGACAAGGGTCAGCACCGCACCGATCCCGAAGCTTGCGGGTACATCTCCTTTAAGCATGTAGCTTCGCACGATGACAAAAACATAGGAAAGCACGCTTATCCCTCCGAGGATCGTGGACATTATCGCTATGAGCGGATGCTTTTTGTTTGTAAAAATGTACTTTTGTCTCTTCAAAGCTATCTCCACAAATAGCCCACTCCAAAAAATTGAAGTGAGCTATGCAAAATGATCATCCGATTATAAGACCGGCACATATTCATCAGAAAAGCAGATTGTCCTTCTTTGCAAGAAGTCTTGCTCCGGAGATTATCGCAAGTACTCCGGCAGCAACGGCAAGAACGATCACAACTGCGCCCACCGCAATATTTCCGCTTCCGATATTGTTCATTGACTTATAGATATCTTCTTTCATAAAACCTCCTGTGATCAGCACACGCCATACTGCTTATAATACTCGTCTATCGCCTTTTTAAGGGTATCATCTATCACTATCTCACCCCTGCAAGGCTTATTATACAATACTTCCACAACATCCGCCATAGAAACAATGGCGTTTGCGGGAAATCCGTAAGTGTCTGTTATCTCCTCGAGGGCACTCTTTACTCCGCCGAGCCCCTTCTCCATACGGTTAAGCGAAACCATAAGCCCGACGATCTCCACATCCGCGGCTCCCCTTACCTTGGGAACGGTCTCCTCCATGGATTTTCCGGATGTGGTCACATCCTCTATCATTATTACCCGGTCGCCGTCCTTAAGGCTGCTGCCGAGGAAGCCTCCCTTGTCCGCGCCGTGATCCTTCTCCTCTTTTCTGTCGGAGCAGTATCTTACCTCTTTGCCGAAAAGCTCACTGTAAGCTACGGCGGTAACAACGCTTATCGGAATCCCCTTGTAGGCTGGTCCGAAGAGCACATCGAAATCATCCCCGTAGGCATTGTGGATTGCCTTGGCATAATACTCTCCGAGGCGCTTTAGCTGGCTTCCCGTCACATAGGCGCCCGCGTTCATAAAAAACGGGGACTTTCTTCCGCTCTTAAGGGTAAAGTCTCCGAATTTGAGCACCTTGCTCTCCACCATAAATTCAATAAATTCCTGCTTGTACTGCTCCATAGCTTATTGTTCTCCTTGCTTTAAACCGGGCCGGTTGTAGCCTGATGTTTTCTGTCTTTGCCCACCGGACTATATTACATTATCACATTGTAGAATCGTAAAATTATGTAAACCATAATCGCAATATGTGTCAGTATGAACACACCGCCCATCGAAACTTGTATAACGCCCTGCTGTTTTTCAGTCGGCTTGCCCGTCAAAATGCTTATATGATAGATAATATAGCAGATGAAGGAATATGTAAGTACGAGAATGACCATCCAGCAAAGTATGTTTACAACATGATTCGGGATATTCGGGAAAAGAAGGAGGGCGAAAAAGGTCATATCGATTCCGCCGGTGGAGAACTTTCCGTACCACTTTGCGGCCTGCACAAAATCCTTCTTCTTTATTATGTACAGCCCCATAAGCCCCTGGTAAAGCTCCTTGATTATAAATATTCCGAGGAATATCCACATCAAAGGCTGTCCTGTCTTTGCCGTTATCCTTATCCCGAGAGTAATGGCAAGGACTCCCTGAGTAAGCTTGTCCGCGATGGGATCGAGCATCTTTCCCCAGTCGGTCACCATATTGTATTTTCTTGCAACCTTGCCGTCAAAAAGATCCGAAAGGATCGAGAGCAGAAGCGCTATAAGGGCTATGAAGTAGTACCTGTCCCCCATCTTCTCGACCTTAAGATAAAAGATCATAAAGACGGGCAGCATCAGTATCCTGAAATAGCCCATTAAGTTTGGAATATTGAAATAGTCTCTTTTTCTCATAGCACTTAAATATTAAAACATATCCCCCAAAATTTCAACTTCTTTCCTTATCACCAGTCCCCGAACCAGTCATTAAACCACGAACCGTACCCGTCATCCTCGTATTGATAATCCCCGTAATAGTCATCATTGTAATAATCATTGTAATAATCGTTGTAATAATCATCATTATAATCATCTCCATAGGAATCGTCGTAATCATCATAGTAATAATCATCTCCATAGGAATCATCGTAATCTTCGCCATAATCGTAATAGCCGTAGTAATCATCATCACTGTAATAGTCGTAGTCATAGCCGTCGTCGTAACCAAAATCCCCCCAGCCGAGCCACTCATCCCAGAAATAGCCGAGGGCGCTTCCTCCGTAAATCCAGTCGCTCCAGTCGTAGTCATCCTCGTAGGAATCCCAGCCGTCCCAGTCATCCTCCCAGTCGCTGTAATCGTAGTAGTTGCTGTAGCCGGATGTGGTGGAAAACTTCTCAAGCCATGAAATATAGCCGGAATCAAAACCGCAGTTGGTATATATCCTTTTTAAATCGGCATAAAAGGTCTCATCTCCGTAGGGTAAGGTCACGGATATTCCCGTAAGGTCCGCGTCTCCGGTGGTTGCGTTCATATAGACGATGGCATTGCTCAGCGCAGATTTAAGGGCTTCGGACTCCGCGGTCTCGATGGTGGAGGCAACCGCCATAATATCCGTTATGTAATACTCCGACATACTGACATCGTCCTCGGAGTAATAATCGGAATAGGAGAAATCATCCCATACATCCGTCATGAATCCTCTCTCTCTGGAATGCTTTCTTATTAGAGGATGGACTCTTCCCGTATCATCCCTGGTAACCTCCCGGCTGTAGTTGCTCTCAAGAAGCGCGTTTTCGTTGGCATAGGCAAAATCGATCCACGCCTGCCAGAGAACCTTCATAACTCCCTCATTCATAACAGCAAGTATCGAATCATCTCCGGCATAGCTGTCCTGCAAATTTGCCCCAACCATCGAGTCGACTATCGTTTTTCCAAGCTCCGGCACGCTTATGGAGGTGTTGGCGTAAAGCTCCATAAGCCAGGGGGTATAATACCAGCCTAGCCCCGACTCGAAATCCTCGGAGAGTATGGTGTAGTCGCAGTAATCATAAAGCGCGGCGCACACCTCGAGGCAGGACATTATACAGCAGTCCATACCTATAAAATCAAAATAGACTCCGCCTCTTGAGAGGGCGGTCTGCATCTCGTCGATGGTAAGAGAGGCGTATTCATCCGGGTTCCACTCGTCATACCCAAAGCCGTACACCGGTCCTCCGCCGTGATCCCAGAATATAAGCATATATCTGTCCGCGGGATAATTGTCCGCGCCCCAGGCGATAAAGCTTGAAAGCGCATCCGGTGCGGTACAGTCAAGCTGCCCAAGGTCATCCTTTACAAGAGTAAGTCCGTTTCCGTCAACGGAATATATCTGGCTTCGTTTTGCGGAGATTCCGTAATTTGTCCACTTTTTGGTTCCCATGGTCTGGACGAGGATATTTACTTTTTCGCTGCCCCCTGCCTTTACCATCTCGGTAAGATCGGTAACTGCCTCGCCGGATTCGGACTCAAGATCGGAGCCGTTCATATATATGAGGATCGTTACGGTGTCCTCCCCGTTTCCCTTTACCTGAACCCTTGGTTCACGCACGGCACCGTTCTCAAGAAGATTCTCCGAGATAATTTCCTGTTCCGTACCGGCGCTGCCGGAGGCGCCTCCCGCGGAGGCTGTCCCGTTTTCACTGCCGCTGTCTGTATCCGTCGGGCTGTCCGGGGCGTAATATTCATTTTCGTCTCGCCCGTAACCATATCCGTATTCATCCCGGGTATGCTCCGCGATCTCGTCGTCAAAAAAATACTGGGCAAGATCAATCACCCCACATCCGCTAAGGGACAGGGATGCGGTTAAAAGCCCAGATACAAGTATTTTTTTTATCTTTAATCTGCTTTTTGTTTTATTTATTATTCTACTCATTATTCTTTTCATGCATTAACGCCTTTTGCCATTAAGACCGAATCCTGTATATACAAGCATATACAAATTCATTTTATAATAAATACCGATAAAATAAAAGCGTAATACGCCGTCAGTTTACATGTCAGTTTACAAATCATTTTCCAAGTAGCTCCCTTATCGCCTCCGCGGGGGCGGCAAGGTTTAAGTTCTGTGCCTTTTCGTATGTTCCGGTCACAACTCCCGCCACAGTTCCGTCAGAGACTATAACAGGGCCTCCGCTGCTTCCTCCGGAGACAGGCGCGGTAAACAGGACCCAGCTTGTATCTCCCACCTCCCAGATTCCGCAGGCTGTTCCCTTTGTGACAAGATTAAGTATTCCGAACTGGCTGCCGATAACAGTCACTTCGCTGCCCCTTTCCGGAAGGGCTTCCGAGAGGATAAGCGGCGTAAGCCCCGCTTCAGCCGGCAGAGCACAGACAGCTATATCCGTCTCCTCATCCTCATAGTTTATTTTTTCTATCCTGAAAGAAGTCCCGTCGTCCCTTGTGGCAGTCATATAGTCCATATTAACGACAACATGCCTTGCGGTAACAAGAACCGTTTCATTCTCCGTCAAAACCGCAAACCCGCTTCCGGTGCCTGTGCGCCCGCCGTTTCTGTCATACACCTCAAGCTTTACCACCGAGGCGGCAAGCACACCTATATCGGTCTCTCCGCCTTCTTCCATATCTGTTTTTATTGTATCCGTTTTTATCGTATCTGTTTTTTTCGCATCGCTCTTTCCGTTATCCGTATCCTGCTGCGGATATATGCCCCCGTCCTGCCTGCTTGCCGCTGAGGTATCTTCAATATTTTTCCGCCCTCCCGCAAACGATATGACGGACAAAACAAGCGCAGTTATGGAAAAAACAAGTGATAAGATTACAGCAATGCCGAAAAGCCTTCTTTTTCCGTCCATCGATACATGTCTCTCTTTCTTAGGTCTTTTTACCGCCATAGAATCTGCATAGAATCCACATAGAATCCATTTGTATAAGCATAACAATTATAACATAGTATAACCGTTTTAGTCATTTTTCCGATTGACACTGATCGGAAAAAAAGACAAAATGTAATAGGCGGGTGGGCATACCCACGGACGCTTATGATTACAGTGAGGTATTTGAAATGATAAAGTCGGAACTTGGTGAATTAAAAAAACTGTACACCCAAAAAAACTGCTCCGTTACAAGGATAGCGGGCTGTTATGTGGATGGCGACAAGAATAAAAAAAGTGTATTTGCAAGAGCCTTCCTCGGCATTCCCGAGGAGGAGATGTTTAAATATTTTGAGATATTGAGAAAGCCTCTTTCCGGCACTCCCGGAAAGACCTGTATCGACCTCAGCTTCCCTCTGCAGGAGACCGAGGAGGACAGCCCCCAGGGGTTTATGCTCCGTCTGCGGGACAGCGGATTAAAGGATGACGCTCTTCTCGATGAATACTACAACAGGATAATCTCTGCCTTTGAGTATGTCGGCAATTATCTTATCATGGTTGTGCACGATGCATACGATGTACCCGGAAAGACGAGCGACGGACTTGATATGGAGGATGCCTCCACGGAGGTATATGAGTATGTGTACACCGTGATCTGCCCTGTAAATCTCACGGAACCCGGTCTTTCCTTTGACCCTGTTACCAATGAGTTCCATAACCGGGTAAGAGACTGGGTCGTGGAGCTTCCGGTAAAGGCATTCCTCTTCCCCGCCTTCAACGACAGAAGCTCGGACATAAGCAATATGATGTATTACTCGAAGGATGCGGAAAATCTCAATGAGGATATGATGGATATGCTCTTCGGATGCAAGCTTCCCTTAACCGCAGGCGGACAAAAAGAGACCTTCCAGGCGCTCGTCGAGGAGACTCTCGGTGAGACCTGTGAGTTTGAGGCAGTAAAGAATATCCACGAAAAGATGGCAGAGCTTATCGAGGAGCACAAGGAGGAACTGCAGCCTCTTGTTCTTGACAAAAATGAGGTAAAGACTCTCTTTGCTTCCAGCGGTGTGGCCAACGAAAAAATGTCCGAATTCGACGAGCACTACGAAAAGGCCGCCGGACCGGACACTCCGATATTTATGAGCAATGTTTACAACACCCGCTCGTTCGATGTAAAAACTCCCGATGTTACCATAAAGGTCAAGCCCGACAGGACCGATCTTATCGGAAACCGCAATATTGACGGTCGTCCCTGCCTTGTGGTTGAGCTAAACGGCGATGTGGAAGTAAACGGCATTGCGGTAAGGGCAGGCAGCGCGCCTCAGGCCACTTCCGAAGAGTGATGCCTTTGACTTTTGCTTATTCCGCCCTATTATAATGCGTGTTATTTAATCAGAAGACCCTTTAAAAGTATCTCGACCCCTATTCCGATAAGGATCACACCACCGATGATCCCGGCGTAGAGGCCGAGATTTTTTCCCGCAAGCTTGCCCAGCTTAAGTCCCGCCATACAGATAACAAAGGTTACCGCTGCGATTATAAGCGAAGAAAGAAGGGCCGCCATAACCCCGAGCCCCGCGGTTGTAAAGCCGACGGAGAGGGCGTCTATCGAGGTTGCGACTCCCTGCATTAAAAGAACGGAAAAAGACAGCCTTGAGGCTTTCGCTTTACTTAGTTCCGGCATTTCTTCCGAGACGAGCTCTTCTGCTGCCGCTTTCGGTGTTTTCCTGCCCTTTCTTACCGCATACAATTCCCTTGCGGACTCAAATACCATCTTTCCGCCGATAAAGAGCAGAAGCAGGAAGCCTATCCAGGGGATAAATATCTCAAGAGTTTTAAAAGTTCCTACGAGAAAGCTTACCAGTACCCACCCGATCATAGGCATCGCAAACTGGAAAAAAGCATAACAGCCGGCAATGGACATCATCCTTGCCGGCTTCATTTTAGGTTCTCCGAGCCCGTTTACGACAGATACCGAAAAGGCATCCATCGCAAGCCCAGCTCCGAGTAACATACTGTTTAATACAAATATTAAATTGATCCCGTTAAAAAAAACCGCAGTCATTACCAAAGAGGCTCCAAACCGATATTCATGTCAACATTTCCGGATATTCCGTCAACCCTTCCGGTATCCTTGTACTGCCAGATATCGTATTTATACGGGAAGTAGAGGGATGTGGCATACCATGCATACCACTTGGGGATGTCCTCGAGTCTCTCGTTTTCCACATAAAGCGCGCCCATCTCGGTGTTGAAATATACCATGGGCTTGTATCCGGCATCCTCCACTCTCTTGCAGAACGCAAGGATCATATCGGTTCTCTCGGTGGGGGTAAGCTCATCCATCCGGGGATTCTTTCCGGCAACCCTCTCGACATCCATAACTATCGGGTATCCGGTTCCGTAGGGAGCGAGCTTTGCTATCGCGCTGTCCGCCTCCTCGATAGCCTCGGCCTCCGTTATGGCCTGGCTGAAGACATACACGCCCATCTTTATACCGTTCTCGTAAGCTCCCTGAAGGTTCTTGTCTATCATTGTGTCCTCGACAAGCCTTCCGGTTCCGTAGCCCCTGTAATGCGAACGGATTATGGCAAATTCAACGCCGTCCGCCTTTACTCTGCGCCAGTCGATATCTCCCTGGAACTGGGATACATCTATTCCCTTGTGGGATATGACATTCCCCTCTTCGTCCGTATACTGTATTTCACCGGAATCAAGCACATTTATCCTGTCCTGTACCAGTGTGCTCAGCTTAAGCTCCCTGTTTATCGGGAGAAAATGGTATGCAGCGTTGCTCACCACCACAAGGTAGTCCGGATAGATCAGCCTGAAGGTCTCTATGGAGGAATTCGTCGATAAAAGAGTCGTCTTTATAAAGTCCAAAAGGTCGTTTCTTCCGACCGCATAACCCTGTGCCTTTGCAGCGGAGGAAGCATTTTCCACGGCCTCGTTTTTTGCCGCTTCCGCATCCTCGCCCGCTTCCTCAAGCATTTCTTCGACCTGCGTCCTGGTGTATATCGGGAACTCTCCGTTCTCGTCTTCCTTTACAACCTCGTATCTGCCGGACATAAAGGTAAGGATAAGCAGTCCGACAAAAAGCAGAAGCACTGCGGCGATAACAATAAAGAAAATCAGCGCCGCTCTTGTTCCGCGTCCCGTCTTTACCTGGCTTTTTTTCCCGGTGTCCGGGCGTTCATCCTCCCCGGCTTCATCCTCGTCAATATCCGGATCATTATCAAGATCAATATCCTGAAGGTTCATAGTCTGTCAGGCTCCTTTAGTCGTCAGTCTGCAGTTATTTCTTTTATATACTGTTCACTTCTCGCCGCTCTCTCGGTATCCGGGAAGGTCTGGATAACCTGCTCGTAGATCGAGCGGGCCTCGTCGTAATTGCCCAGAAGTCTGTAAGCATTTCCGAGAGTAAAGAGCGCATCGGCGTTGGTCTTGTCGTAATATGATGCCTTTGAAAGCCTCTCGATGGCGGTCTCATAGTTCTCCGCATGATATGCGGCCATACCCTCATCGTAATAGGTACCCGCAACCTCGGGACCGATGACGGAAAGAAGCGCATCGTAAAGTTCATTGTATGCTTCGGACATAGTGGAAGCATCCACGGAATCCCTTATCTCGTCAAGGGACTGGGCGGCCACTCCGCTGTCGGCATTGATGAGATAATCCGTAGCCACCCGGACAAGCTTGTCGTACTCGCTCATGGTTCCGTTGTCGCCCGAATAGCTCTCTATGACATTTTCAAGAGTCTCATTATCCCTCGTAAGCGATTCTATGCGGTTCTCAAGCTCCTGGATCGTCGAATTGAGCATATCTTTCTGGTTACCGATCTCTTTGATATTCTCCTGTGCCTCGCTGTTAACTCTGGCAACCCTTGCAGGTACGATAAGGAAGTACACCGCAGCCGCTCCGAGCACCAGTCCGATAAGAATGTTTACTATCGTACCTATTCCCGAATTTCTCGGCTCCCTTACATTGGGAGGCTGTATTATAAAATCGTCGTCCCGCTGGACTCTTATCGCCTCTTTTGTGTTTCTGCGGCTGTTCTTTTTCTCTCCCTCCTCGGGCTCAAGCATTCTGTCTATCTCGCTTTGATAAGCAAGAGCAAGAGTGTTTCCACGGTCGATCTTAAGGCAGGCATTGATCTCATTATCCGCCTTCTCCCAATCGCCTTTGTCCATATAAAGTAACCCGAGAAGAAGGTGCGCCTTGGCAAACTGCCTGTTCTTTGAAAGAGCGCTTCTTATCTGGATTATGGCAAGATCCTTGCTGTCCTGAAGACAGTAATTGTAGGCGATATTGTACTTCTGCACCGCCGTATCCATATCCCCGAGTCTTGAATTTGAGGATCGCAGGAGCTTTATATACTCCACGGCAACATTTGTTTCGGGCCTTATGTTCTGGCTTATAACCCATTCACTTAACGATGCCCCGACCTCACCCAGCTCGAAATAAATGAGTCCGAGAAGGTTTCTCGCATCTATATTGTTTTTGTCAAATTTAAGGCTCTGGCGCAGGCACACGACCGCTCCGGACAGATCCCTTACTTTAGCCTTCTCGAGACCCTCGTTGTAAAAACGGTTGGATGTATATATTATCTTTTTGTACATCTTTACGTCCGAGCCGCAGGATGGACAAAAATCATATTCCGCAAGAAGGTTTCCACAATTATAGCAAAACATATTCGGATACCTCTATTGAAACGGTGTAGGTGTAGGGGTGCTGTCTGGCTGTTCTTCCGTATCTTTCATCATACCCACAAGCATATCGGCCGCGTCGGTAAGATCAAGGGCATACACCGTTTCCTCGAGTTCGTCAACCTCTACGCTGGGATGGAATTTTTTAAGTTCTTCTTCAAAATTCAACATATTCTTTTATCTCTCCGACAAGATATAAGCTGCCTGTAATATATATTCTGACGCCCGGAAATCTTTCCGGCGCGTCCTTTTCGATATCCTTCTTTTTCTTAATCGCTTCTTTAAGTGCCTTTACGGAGTCCTGAAAAACTTCCGTTTTCATTCCGCAGCCCGCAAAAACTCCGGCAATACTCCCCACATCGGCACTTCTTCCGGTTTTAAGCGGCGTTACGAGCACGGACTCAAAATAACCGCTCCGTGCGATTTCCCCTATCATCCCGGAATAGTCCTTATCTCCCACTACGCCAAAGACGAGTATCCTTTTAGTACCCTCTTTGTCCTTAGCGACCGTATCAAGGAATGCCCTTATGCCGTCAGGGTTATGGGCCCCGTCAACATAAACTCCCTCAAGCACCTCCTCCATCCTCCCGGCCCAGTGGCATTCCATAAGACCTTCTTTTAGGATTTCCGGGGTGACAACGGTTTCAAGTCCCGCCGCCTCGATTGCCTTGACCGCAAGGGAGGCGTTTTCTGCCTGATAAGAAGCAATCGTATCTAAACATAAATATACATTTTTATAATATCCGTCTACAAGACAAAAATCAACTCGTTCGGGCAAATTTTGTAAAACTTTAATATTTGCGGGACCTGCCGCATAAGCCTTTCCCTCACCCTTTTTCTCCGCCTCGGAAATAATGGCACTGGACGCCTCCGGAACAAAATCGCCGTATACATAAGGCTTACCGCTCCCGATTATCCCCGCCTTCTGGACTGCTATCTCAGCTTTTGTATTTCCGAGATATTCCATGTGGTCAAGATCTATCCTGGTTATTACCGCAGCCTCCTTGGTGTGAACGCTGTTTGTCGCATCCAGCAGTCCCCCCAGTCCCGTCTCGAGTATGCACCACTCCACTCCCGCCTTCTTAAACAGCTCCATCGCCATAAAAAAGAGAAACTCAAAAAAGGTCGGGTGGTATGCACCGGGCTTATCCTTTTCGATCGCCTCCCAGTCAAGGCTATCGTAGATATTTATAAATTCCGAGTAAAACTCCCCATAGGATATGTTTTCCCCGTTTATCCTGAACCTCTCGCATATATCTACAAGATGGGGCGAAGTAAAAAGGCCGACCTTAAGCCCCGCCTTTCTAAGGACGCTGTCAAGATAGGCACAGACAGACCCCTTTCCGTTAGTCCCGGCAACATGGATGATCTTCATGGAGAGGTCCGGGCTTCCCAGCTTTTCAAGAAACACCTTCGTCTCTTCGATCCCGTGCTTAGATGTAAAACGGGGGATATCATAAAGATACCCCTCCGCTTCCTTAAAATTTTTAATGCTTTTCTTAACCATAGTTAATGTTATTTAAAGGCTTGCAAGCCTTTCCTTAACCTGCTCGAGCATCTGTGTGTACTTTTCAAGTTTAGCTTTTTCTTCCGCAACCTTCTCGGCGGGTGCCTTTGAAACAAAACGCTCGTTATTTAGCATTCCGTTGGAGCGTGCTATCTCGGAATTCAGGCGTTCCTGCTCTTTCATAAGGCGCTGCTTTTCCTTCTCGATATCAACAAGCTCAGCAAAAGGAATATAGAGTGTTGCCCCAGGGATAACGATTGATACCGCATCATCCGCAATGCCGGACTTGTCACTCTGAACCACAACCTCATTGGCGAACGCGAGACTTGCGAAGAAAAGCTTACCCTCAGTAAAGGTATTTCTCACAGCCTCATCCTCGCTTACCACAAAGACAGCTGCCTTTCTGCTGGGCGGTACATTCATTTCCGTGCGGATGTTTCTTACTCCCCTTACGGCCTCCTTAATAAGCTCTATGTCGTGCTCCTCGCGCTCATAGTTCCTTGACTCGCTGTATTCGGGCCAGGGGCTTATCATTATGGATTCCTCCTCGTCCTGGATGTTGCAGAAGATCTCCTCTGTTATAAAAGGCATATAAGGATGGAGAAGCTTAAGCGCGTCGATAAGAACGGTCTTAAGAGTCCAAAGCGCCGCGTTCTGGCTTGAGGTATCGTCCGTGCTGTAAAGACGGGGCTTAACCATCTCGATGTACCAGTCGCAGAACTCATCCCAGATAAAGTCGTAAACCTTCTGTACGGCGATTCCAAGCTCGAAATTGTCCATATTCTCGGTAACATCCCTCACAAGGGTGTTGAGCTTTGAAAGGATCCACTTATCTACGGGCAGGAGCTCGTTTTCGTCGGGCTCATGAACCGTAAGCCCGGACTTTTCCGCCGCCTGGTCGATGTTCATCATAATGAATCTTGTGGCATTCCAGACTTTATTTGCAAAATTACGGCTGTTTTCCACACGCTCATAGTAGAAACGCATATCGTTTCCGGGAGCATTTCCGGTTATAAGCGTAAGTCTCAGGGCATCCGCGCCGTACTTGTCTATTATCTCAAGAGGGTCGATTCCGTTTCCGAGGGACTTACTCATCTTTCTTCCCTGGCTGTCTCTTACAAGGCCGTGGAAAAGAACCGTCTTAAAAGGATTTTCTCCCATGTGCTCGTATCCGGAGAAGATCATCCTTATAACCCAGAAGAAAATGATATCGTATCCGGTAACAAGGACATCCGTGGGATAAAAATACTTAAGATCCTCGGTATTATCCGGCCATCCGAAGGTCTCGAAGGGCCAGAGCGCGGATGAAAACCATGTATCAAGAGTATCGGGATCCTGCTCAAAGTGGTTACCGCCGCACTTGGGGCAGGTCGTAGGTTTCTCCCTTGAAACAACGGTCTCGCCGCAGTCCTGACAGTAATATGCGGGTATCCTGTGTCCCCACCAGAGCTGGCGGCTTATACACCAGTCACGGATGTTATCTGTCCAGTTGAAGTAGTTTTTCTCCATGCGCTCGGGGATAAGACGGATCTCTCCCTTCTTAACTGCTTCCCTTGCAGGCTTTATAAGCTCGTCCATCTTCACAAACCACTGTTCTTTAACAAGCGGTTCGATGGTGGTCTTGCAGCGGTCATGGGTTCCTACATTATGTACATGGTCCTCGATCTTTACAAGGAGCCCTGCCTCATCAAGCTCCTTAACTATCGCCTCACGCGCCTCATAGCGGTCCATTCCCTCGAACTTGCCGCCGTTTTTGTTGATGGTGGCATCGTCGTTCATTATATTGATGATAGGCAGGTCATGACGCTTTCCAACCTCAAAGTCGTTGGGGTCATGGGCGGGAGTGATCTTAACAACACCTGTTCCGAATTCACGGTCTACATATGTATCCTCCACAATGGGGATAATCCTGTTCATAAGAGGCAGCATTACCCTGCGGCCGTGGAGATGTGTGTATCTCTCATCATCGGGGTGAATTGCCACCGCGGTATCTCCGAGCATTGTCTCGGGGCGGGTTGTCGCAAAGGTGAGGAATTCCGTCTTTGAGGGCTCCCCTGTGGTTTCGTCGATAAGGGGATACTTTATATGCCAGAAATGGCCCGCCTGCTCCTCGTACTCAACCTCCGCGTCGGAAATGGAAGTATTACATACGGGACACCAGTTTATGATCCTTGAGCCCTTGTAGATGTAGCCTTTTTCGTGCATCTTTACAAAGACCTCGGTAACCGCCCTGTTGCAGCCCTCGTCCATTGTAAAACGCTCCCTGTCCCAATCGCAGGAGGAGCCCATCTTTTTAAGCTGGGATACGATGCGTCCGCCGTATTCCTTTTTCCACTCCCATGCACGCTTAAGGAAGCCCTCGCGCCCGAGCTCGTTTTTATCGATTCCCTCCTTCTTGAGGGTCTCAATTATCTTTACCTCGGTAGCTATGGAAGCATGGTCCGTTCCGGGCTGCCAGAGGGCATTGTAGCCCTGCATCCGCTTCCAGCGGATAAGAATATCCTGCATGGTATTGTCAAGGGCATGTCCCATGTGGAGCTGTCCGGTGATGTTCGGCGGCGGGATAACTATTGTAAAGGGAGTCTTTGAATGATCGACCTCCGCGTGGAAATACTTTTTATCAAGCCACTTTTGATAGATTCTGTCCTCGATTCCTTTTGGATCGTAGGTTTTTGCGAGTTCCTTAGCCATTTTAACCTCCTATGACGCGTGTGGTTACTCTTTATCTGTTTATCCGGAAAAAAAGCCCTTCGGACCTTTTAAGTCCAAAGGGCGTCTATAACGCTGTACCACCTTTGTTCGCAGAAATCCTCTGCCTCATTACACCGTTTCGTGGATGGACGGGAAAGCTGAGTTGATGGAAATAACTGGTGTTTTCAAAACATCCTTCCACCCTTTTTCACCTTCCGGCTCGGAAGCTACCTTCTGTAACTCTCCCCGGGGAAGCTCTCAGCCTTCAGACTTCCTTCTCTGTCAGGTAACTTTTACATACTCCTCTTCGTCATCACCATGTTTATTATTTAATATCCCTTATCTTAGGTTAAGGTGTGTTTTTTGTCAAGAATTATTTGCTCATTTTGCCTCACTTATCTTCCTGATCACCTCATCAAGCTTATCAAAATAGTTCTCAAAGGTCTTTTTACAGCATGCGGGATCCTTTATGACTATCCCCCCGGCGCGCAGTCCTATGAGTGAAAATCCCATGGCCATACGATGATCCTCATAGGTTTCAACCTCACCGGGCCTCGGACTGCCGGGATGGATCGTTATACTGTCTTCGTCATGCTCCGTCCTTATCCCGAGTTTTCCAAGCTCTGTAACTATCGCGGTAAGTCTGTCACTCTCCTGGAGTCTTATATGACCGATTCCGGTTATTTTCGTGGTCGTTTCGGCAAAGGGGGCGATGGCGGAAAGAGTTATGGTCTGGTCGGAACAGGATGACATATCGACTGTTATCCCGTTAAAACTGCCGTTTTTCGGCGGAAGCAGACAAATCCCTTTACTTCCGTGGCTTTCCGGACTTTTTTTGTCCGGGTTTCCTTTGCCCTCGCACTCCGGCTTACTGTTTCCGTCCTCCACCCTGCAGCCCATCTTTTCGAGGATATGTATAAACTCCACATCCCCCTGGAGCGAATCAAAACAGACTCCCTCCACGCGTACAGGAACGCTAAGCAGGGGGCACATCGCATAGAAATACGCGGCGGCAGAGGCATCGGGCTCTATGTAATAATCCCTTCCGGTATAGCTCTGCTCTCCCGGTATCGTAAAGCGGAGTCCCTCCTTTCCTCCGCCGGGAGCCTGCTCCCTCCCGCATTTTACCCCGAACTGCTCCATCATCCTAACCGTCATGTCAATATAAGCCATTCCGTGCTTTCCCTGCACATCAACGCTGAAGGAATCTTTTTTGAGAACGGATGCTATTAAAAGTGCGCTCAAAAACTGGGAGCTTGAATCGATATTGATTTCAATGCTGTCTCTGGAAAAACCGTTTGCCTTAAGCGTAAAGGGAAAATGACCCTCCTCGCCCTCGTATATGACCTCGCATCCCAATTCCTTAAGGGAGTCAAGCAGCGGCGCCATCGGTCTTTTCCGCATCTGTTCGGAGGCATCCATATGGTAAATGCCACTGCCAAGTCCCAGGACAGCAGTCAGAAATCTTGCGGCGGTTCCGGCGCTTCCGACATAAAGATAAGCCTCCTTTTCCGGAATATCTCCTCCGCAGCCTTTGATAAGGACTGTCCTGTCCTTCTCATTTACCACGGTTTCTATCCCCAGTTTTTTTACGCATTCAAGAAAATTCCTCGAATCGTCCGAAAACAGGACACCTGAAAGACGGGTCTCTCCTTTTGCCAGGGCAGCGATCAAAAGCGCTCTGTTTGTGATGCTCTTTGAGCCCGGGACACAGACCTCTATCGGATTTGTTCCGGTCTTTCCTTGTATGGGCTTTACCTCATATCTGTCATTACCTATCATTTTATTCTTCCTTTGTATTCTGTCAAAGCCTTGGAGTTATGGGTGCCTGTGACCATATAGCAGGCTTTTCATATTTTAACACAGCGGGAGGATTATTAACAGAATATATTTATCCTTAAATTTGTTTGTGATATACTTGAAATACAGTATGCGTCGGACAAGCCCCGCTCGCTGTATCCATAGATTTTCCAAGGGAGTATAATCATGCATTTAGCAATCTGTGATGATAATATTGCCGATCGTAAGCAAACCGAGCGGCTTGCAAACCGGGAAGCCGACAGGCGTATTTCCGAAGGCGATCCGATGTACATAGATTCCTTCGGAAACGCCGAAGCCCTGCTTAAAACCCCCATGCAGTACGACGCTTTCCTTATAGACATAAGAAACACCGAGGGGATGACCTCTCTTAAGGTTCTTGAGAGTCTTCGCGAAAAGGGTGTTACCGCTCCTGTCTGCATAGTTTATCCCCGGGATTCAAAGGAAACCCCCGCCCCCGAAAACAATGATTATCCCGCCGACACTCTGTTTCTCGCAAAGCCCATACGCCCCGAGGAGCTTCGGGAGCTCATTACCGAGATCAGCAAAAACCTTATCCACAGAGTATCAAGCATTGAGCTGAGAAGCGAATTTGATACCCTGTATGTGGCCGAGAATGAAATCATGTATGCCACCGCAGAGGGGCTTAAAACAAAAGTGACTCTCACCGAAGGCCGCTCCATGCTCATACGGGGAGATGTCTCCACACTTTTCGACGAAATAAAAGGAGGACATAACTGCTTTGTTATGCCCTCGATAAATTCAATCATAAATATCGACCATATCGTGAAAATGCGCCTGCGTACCGCCGAGATGCCGGACGGAACATGCTTTAAAATAGAACGCCATGTACTTGACTATGTAAAAGCCTATATGGACGGAGTTATCTGACTTATCTTATTCCGGATAAGTATCAGACCGTAACTATAACACCGCCGTCGTTCGCGTAGAGCGAGTTAAGTCCTCTTGTATCAAGCACGACCACCTCATGGAAGCTGTCCTTTGAAAGGATAAGCTCCTTTACCATCTCAGCCTTTTCCGGCGCGTTACAGTGGGAGATCATAAGAGTTCTGTACTCCTTGTCCGTAACCTCCTTGTGGATTGAATCCGCCAGCTTTCCAAAAGCCTTCTTTATACCGATTCCCTGCCCTTTCTGGACGATGGAGCCCTTGTCTCCCGCCATCAGAGGCTTTATATTGAGTGTTGAGGCCACAAAAGCCTTAATGCCTGTAAGTCTTCCGTTCTTTCTCAAGGTCTCAAGATTATCAAGAACAAAGAGCGTAGTCATACTGTCCCTGAAGCTTTCGACGATTTCTATGATTTCCTCAAAGGAATAACCCTTCTCCTCAAGTCTCACGATAAGCGAAAAAAGCTGTGTTTCTCCGACACTCGTTGAAAGGGAGTCAAAAACATGTATCTTCTTGTCGCCGTATTTCTCGTGGTAGAGGCTGACAGCGAGATTTGCGCTGTTGTTGCTCCCGGAGAGCTTTGAGGAGATAGTTATGACATATACATGGTCCGCATCGGTTTTATACGCTTCCCTGTAGGTTTCCGGTGAGGGGCAGGCTGATTTTGCGCACTCCGCAGACTCCGCGACCTTCCTCAAAAAATCCTTCTGGTCGAAGTTTTCATCATCTATGATCGTCTGATCTCCGACATAAAGAATCATGGGAACATTTACAAAGCGATCGTCCTTCCGAAAGGTCTCAGGGTACTCCAGGCAGCTGTCAGCAACGATCTTGTAATTTCTGTTTTTGTAATTCCCCGGGCTGTCCATCATCATTCCGGACTCAGCCAATTCCTTAAGTACTGCAATTAAGTCCATTTTGAATCATCTCCTGATACTGCATGTAGTATTAAAAACTACTTGTGGTTTAGTTATTCTAACACAGTAATTTTTATTCGTAAACACGCTAAACAAAAAGATAATACTTTTTTAATAATTGCGTAATTTTATCATTTAAGGTATATAAACAGGTATCTTTTATGGTAGAATAGGTCTCGTAATCGTTTTTGACCAAGGAGTTTTGAACCTGTATGCTGGCAATAAGGGTACCCGATGTAAAAAATTTTATGAATAATCTTCTCGCAGGCAATCTGTTTGACCCCTTTCTTGTGATCGACGGTCTGCTTGTCACCGCTATAACATACACCTTCGACGGACAGCTAAATCCTGCCTTCTACGAGGATTCCGAGGCTCCCGAATATGAGTACCAGCCCTGGAGCGAAACAAAAAAATCGGTTTTCGAGCTTATCCGCGGCTCCCATACACCGCTGCATATAAGGTTCTCTCTTATGCTTAAGCCGGAGAAGGCTGCGGAAATGCTTGAAAAGGCGGCCCCCGGAACCGATTTTTCCTATCTCAAGGCACTTATACTCGGAATAAAATTTGAAAACGGCGCCATAACCCTGACAACCGGTACTTCCTGCAGCACCTTTGTCATGAGCCATGACGCCGACCTTATCTGGGATAAGAGCATCCAAAAATACCTTTCCGCTAAAGGAATAGAATTTGAGCTTCTCACCTGATATATTTTTTATTCCATTCTTTTACGCGCGTCTTTTTATACGCGTTTTTATGTTAAACCTCAGCGACTATCTCAATCTCGCAGAGCACTCCCTTGGGAATGTCCTTTACGGCAACACAGCTTCTTGCGGGCTTGCCTGTGAAATACTGTGCGTAAACGCCGTTAAATGCGGCAAAATCATTGATATCCGAAAGGAAGCAGGTTGTCTTTACAACCCTGGAAAAATCACTGCCTGCCGCCTTTAACAGTTCTCCTATGTTTTTGCAGACCTGCTCTGTCTGGCCTTCGATGGTCGTGCTCGCAACATTTCCGGTTGCTGGATCCACCGGTATCTGACCGGATGCATAGAGAAGATTACCCGTAATGATTCCCTGTGAGTACGGTCCGATTGCTGCAGGTGCTTTTTCAGTAGAAATGATCCTCATGTTTTTTACCTCTCTTTATATTGATTATTATTTATTTGATTATTATTTATTTATTTTTGATCATCCTTTGATCTGATCATTCTTTATTACTCGTCAAAATCCGCTATGACATAATAACCCCTGTCATTATGTATGATATCCTTCACGACGCCCTCTGTGGAGACAAGGCGTTCTATCAGCGGTATATTTGGTGACATCGCAAGAAAGGGATCCTCCGGTATACCTATGGAATAAAAATAGTTGCTGGGGAGGGTTCCCTCGGTTACGATAACCTTCTGACCCACCTCAAGCTTGCCCGGTCTTTCCATCTTAAACTCTATTGTACGCATATATTACTCCTGACTACAAAAGCGACAGTATCAATGTCTCCACGCCCAGCTGGTCGGAAATCCTTCCGGTCTTTATGTCCTCATCGGTACTTACCGCTCTCTCAAAGATTTCCCGAAGCTGTCCTGCCGTATACATTGATGCCTGGTTCATATATCTCCCGATAAAATACGGGTTTATCCCTACCTTACCGGCTATGGTTTCCTTTAACTCCCCCTCGTCCCGGAGAAGCCTTATCTGCAAAAGCTGGTTAAACTGCTTCTCCATCAGCACAAGAAGCTTGATGGGCGGTTCCTTGAGCGCAAGCAGATCATAATACAGACTCATGGCCTTTTTTGCCTCCTTTGCCGCAAGCGCGTCGAGAAGCTCGAATATCTTGTCCTCAATGTTCTGACAGCAGATGGTTTCCACATCCTCCGTTGCGATAACTTCCTTGTCATAGCAGTAGGTCACCAGCTTCTCAAGCTCGGAACGCAGCATTGCCATATTGTTTCCGGTCTTGTCGAGGATCCTGTTTGCGGTTTCAAGGCTTATCCTTTTACCCTCTTTTTTGAGGAACGAACCGATGACCCCCTGGAGGCTTTCCCTTGTCTGCTCATCGATCTGGGCAACCGAGCCCTTTTCTTTTAAAATCTTGTACAGCCTGCTTCTCTCGTCGACCTCGCTCTCGCAGAATATAAACACTGTGGTCTCGCAGGGATTTTTAAGATACTCCGCCAGCTGATCCCCTCCAGCTTTGAAAAGTCCGGTATCCTGAAAGATCATGACACGGTCCTGCGCAAGAAAAGGCAGGGTCTCAGCCTGGTCTATGACCGCGCCGACATTTACATTCCTCCCCTCGTAGCAGTCCGTGTTCATATCGCCCTTCCTGGCATCAAAATACTTCATGATGATCGAAAGATATTGAAGCCTCAGATACCTCTCCTCGCCGTAGAGAAGCACCATCCTTTCAAGCGTTTTACCTCTGATCTGCGATTTTAACCGGTCAAACGATGCTTTTGCGTCCTTTGCTTTCATCTATCCCCTTGTATCCTCTTCGGTTTCGTATATGTCTTCATCCTCTTCATACTCGGTAAGAGTCGTCACGATATCCTCGTTTCTCTCAAATGCGGAGGTCTGGAATATCTGCGGAACCTCCCCGTTAACGAGTATCTGAACCTTGTTTACCGTCGGAAGCTCCGTCAGCGCATTTACCAGCGAATACGCGGCCATCTCCGTGGGTACATTGCCCACCGTGGTCGTAAAACCTGAATCAAGATTTACATAGCACACGCCGTCACTTGTAGAAACGCTTATGACATTCGTATCCGGGTTTATTGTCGGATAAAGCCCCTCTATCTGCCCGCTCGGTCCGGCGATGGTCTCCTCCACCACAAACAGCTCCAGCGGAACATTTGTCGAATAAAATTTGTCTCTGTAAGCGCCGATAAGACCGGTTGCACTCTCATTTGCAAAGTAGAGCTTTACAACAACCTCATCGTAAGTGTTTATTGCGTTTCCGTCATTGTAGATAAAGGTCTTTTCACTCATTCTCCCGACCTGCTTGCCGGTATTGTCGATCAGAGGATCCCCATCCACGGTAAAAAAGATGTATCTTACATTTTTAAGCTGCAAAAGTGTCTGGACCACCGCCGCCCTTATAAGAACCTCGGTTGAGGTTCCAAGCTCGTAATAACGGCTGTCAAAATCGATCGTCAGTCTTGTTGTATCGAGTTTAATACTGTTGATCCCTATGGGATATCCAAGCGGAGCTTTATACTGCATGAATTCCGGATTTCGTCCCAGAACCTCAAGCAGTGCGTTTATATTCTCCTCCGGATCCTCCCCAAGACTGATGTCAACCATGTGTGTCTCCAGCCTTGTCTCCGAGCTGCTCAGATAATATACCGGTATTCCATTTTCCGTCTCTGTGGCTGCGCAGCCGCCAAGCATAAAGACCGCCGCCATAGCCACTATGAAAATACATATTTTCTTCAAATTGTCCTACCTCAAATCCGGGGGCTTTGCCGTCCCGCAGCTTATCAGCTTCCGATAAAGCTCAGCGGAATCTTTACCGTGAAGGTGCTTCCCACGCCCTCCTCGCTCGTAACCGTTATGGTTCCTCTGTGAAGGAGCACAGCGCTTCTCGTTATCGCAAGCCCAAGCCCTGTCCCGCCTATCTCCCGGGAGTGGGATTTATCCACCCTGTAAAATCTCTCATAAATAAACGGTATGCTCTCCTGGGGAATTCCTATACCGGAGTCCACAACGGAAAATGTAAAAAATTGAATGTCCGAGTCAAGCATAACCTTTACCGTTCCATGATCCCGGTTATATTTTATGGCATTCTCCACAAGGTTTGTCATTATAAGAGACATCTTGACCTCGTCCACATCTGCCACTATCTCCCTTGCTTCCTCCAGAGTAAGCTCTACATCCTTCTTTCTCGCGATGGGACGCAGTCTTTTCAGGATTATCTCCGCGAGATCGCCGATATTGACGGATGTGATATTAAGCTCCTGGTTGCTCATATCCATCTTGGTAAGGGCAAGAAGGTCTGTTATTATGCTGTTTTCACGGTCAATTTCCGACGCGATATCCTCCATAAACTCACGGTAGAGCTCTGCTGGAGCATCCGGCTGCGCTATAAGTGAATCCGCGAGAACCTTCATTGAGGTCAGCGGAGTTTTAAGCTCATGGGAGACATTTGAAACGAATTCCTTTCGCGAATCGTCTATTGTCTTCATCCTCGATTGCAGCTGGTTGAAAGCGTCGGATATGTG
Source organism: Lachnospiraceae bacterium (assembly GCA_017479285.1). Taxonomy (GTDB): domain Bacteria; phylum Bacillota; class Clostridia; order Lachnospirales; family Lachnospiraceae; genus AC2028. Next base: position 28,805 of record JAFVCL010000035.1, on the reverse strand, counting down.
TACGGTCTCACTGTAGGAACGCACTGAGATCGGATCATTGCTGTACCCTGCCTTAACCTCCCCGATGGCTTTTGTTATCCTCTCAAAAGGTCTTGTCAGCAACCCGGATATTACAAACGAGAATACCATAACCATAACAATGGTTATTATTTCAAAGGCAACCGCGTTTCTGTTAAGGGACTTCTCGGTAGCGGTTATGGTGGAATCCGAGATACTTGTAAGCATAACCCCCTGGATTGTGCTGTCTCCGTCATCCGTCGTATTGACAATGGGCCTTGTCATCTCGATATAACCGTGTTCCGAGTCGTAATTGGATATGTTCTCCCCCCTGAAGCACTTGACAACCTCCTCGGAGATCATCGTCTTTCCCTCGGAGATGTTATAGGTATCGAGAAGAACCTTGTAGTTGCTGCCGATTATCATGACCCGCCCCTCATAGAGGTTCGCAAGCATGTCAAGTTCAGCCTCTATGATCTCATGGGATTTGAGCTTATACGGGCTGTTCGGATTATAGCTGGCAAGAAACTCGTTGGCGATAAGATGGTTTGCAAGGATCTTCAACTGGTTCTGCACAGTCGCGCTCCTCTGCTCAACAGCTTTTATCTCATAGGTCTTGACGATTATGGTCTCCATGAGTACATTCGGCAAGGTACCCACCAGTATCAATATAAGAAAAATTCTGGCCCGCAGACTTCGCATGCGGACCATTTCCCACAGATTGTGTATAAAAAGCTTCACATCAGTTTTCCCTGTTCAAGAAATAATATCCTACGCCCCACTTGGTGTGTACATACATGGGGTTTCCGGAATCTTTTTCGATCTTTTCACGCAGTCTTCTAATATGGACATCCACAGTCCTCACATCCCCGGGATAATCTGTTCCCCATACTATATTCATAAGGTTTTCCCTTGTGTAGACCCGGTCGGGATTTCTCATCAGTATCTCCAGAACCTCAAACTCCTTACTGGTAAGAGATATCTCCTCCCCGCCGATAAAGGTTCTCCTTCCCTCGATGTCCAGGCGGATCCGTCCGCTGACAAGCTCGTTGCTCCCAGTCTCGTGAACAGGCTTTTTCTGCTCCGTTCTTCTTAATATAGCCTTTATCCTCGCTTTTACCTCAAGGATATTAAAGGGCTTCGTTACATAATCGTCCGCACCGTACTCAAGACCGAGGATCTTATCCATATCATCGCCCTTTGCGGTAAGCATGATAACAGGCACCTGTGAAAACTCCCTTAACTGCTGACAGACTTCATATCCCCCTATCTTTGGAAGCATGAGATCAAGGAGAACGATATCGTATTCGTTCTTCCTGAGCATTTCAAGCGCCTCCTCGCCGTCAAAGGCACAGTCAACCTCCATTTCATCCTGTTCGAGGCTGAACTTTATTCCCTTTACTATAAGCTTTTCATCGTCAACTACAAGTACCTTTTTTGACATTTTCTACCCTCTTACCTTTTTTACTTACTCTGTTATTACCGGCCGCCCACAGAAATATAGGGCAGTATGCGCCTGTAAAGTGCCTGTCCTATGCCGGACACATTCATCACATCCTCCGTCCTTGTAAACGGTCCGTTTTCTTCCCGGTATGCTATTATCGCCCCGGCCTTTGCCTCTCCGATTCCCGGAATACTGCATAAAAGTGCGACATCCGCCGTATTTAAGTTGATGCCCGTCCCGTCACCCGAGGGCTGACCCGTTTCCATGGCAGATCCGCCGTTTGATCCGCTTGGTCCGGCATCCGTATCGATATTGAGATTCTCCTTGTCCGAGATTTCGGGGACATTCTCTCCCTCCAGGGGAAAATATAGCTGTTCCCCGTCATAAACCGGTGCCGCAAGATTAAGATAAACCTCATCAGCTCCCTTTGCAAAGCCTCCCGCGAGGGTAAGAGCATCATTTATACGGCTCCCCTCCGGCAGGATATACAGCCCCGGCTCTTTTACCGCCCCGCATACATAAACATAGATTTCCCCCGTGTTTTCGGATGATCCCGCAGCTTCGCCCTTCGGTCCGCTTTCCTGCGGCTTTATGTCTCCTGCGGGGTTTTCTCCGCTTAACACTCCGGAGATCGTCTCTCCTCCCGCACCATACGGATCTCCGGCGCTGTCCGGCAATTCCTCACCTTCCGTGCTCCCCTCCGAGATATTCCCGCTTTCAAAGGTAAGCACCCTGTCAGTCTTTGCGCATGCATTAAAGAAGCACACACAGACAAGCCCCAGAGCTGCGCAGATTACTGGTTTTATTATTTTTATTTTAAGCATATTCCCTCCGTTTTGTGGGAATCTGCTGCTGAGTCTTTTTTATTTTGTAAAGAACAGGTCTACCGTATTATCAAGATTTGACAACTCGGTCTCCACATCCTCTCCGTCCCATATCCTTGCGAACAGAGCCTCAAGCTCCATCCAGAAATTCTCAAGCTCGATTATCTTCGGAAGCGGAACGCTGCCTGCATATTCCGCATCAAATACATCAAGACCTGCGTAGTCCGCATTGGCATGTATATTACATGCCGCCTTCCCGGTTCTCGGGTACAGCTCATTTGCAAAATCACCCGTCAGATATCTTGCAAAGGCGTTAGCTATGTCCTTTTTCTCCGAATAACCGTTTACCACCACAACCTCGGTCATTGACATGGACCTGCTGCGGGTCTCTTCATTTACCTCGGGGATAAGCGCAAACCCGTATTCGTGCGCAAATGTACCTTCTTCCTTTGCGTCCTTGAGTTTTTTTACGGCATCTACCGAGGCGATGGTAAATATCATCCTTCCGTCAATGAAATCCTGTATTACCTTGTCATAACTGGTAAGCGCGGAGTCGATGTTAAAAAAGTTATGAAGATACTGATATCTTAACAGACAGGTCTGTGTATTTTCATTGTTAAAAAAGATATTGGTCTCATCATCCCCGGAAGGTCCTCCGAGGTTGACCACATCGCCTATGATCCAGAAATTGTATAAAATATCGGTCACATCCCAGCTCATGACTCCGTCTACGCCTGCGGATGCACTGTAGCTGTCCGCGATAGTGAGAAGAGAATTCAGCGTATCTGGAATGGCGTCCTTAAACACCTCGTCCGTCTTTTTCTCGAGGACAAGAGCCTGTTCCTCTTCCGTAAGGGAGTCGTAGTCTATTTCCGGCTCCTCGTATTCCTCGCCGTACTCCTCATCGAAGCTCTCTGTGGCAGAATAATCCGTGACAAAATCCCCGGATGAATCGGACTCCCCTTCTCCGGCAGTCTCCTCCGTTCCGGAATCCTCCCGGGTGTCGGAATTTACATCATCCGTAGAGAGGCTCGAATCTATCTCCTGGAAATACTCTCCGTCCTCGTAGGTATCTCCCTCTCCCTTAAGAATCGCAAGCGCCTTCTGGTTCGCCCAGTCGTGGAGATAATCCTCATTATAAACAAGCACGCAGGTATCATACGAGAGAGGATAACCCACCAGCATTCCATCATAAGTAACCGCGTTTATGGCTGCCTCGGAAAAATTCTCAGCCGAAAGATACCCTTCGGGGTCATTTACCCTTGCGGCCAGTCCGGTCATATAAGCCATCTCAAGGGATTCATGTCCGAGAATATAGGCATCCGGAAGCTCATTGTTCTCCACGGAAGCCTCATTCACGGCCTCGAGGTAGTTGTCATGAGTTATGAGCATAGGAAGCACATGAACATTATTCAGTTCTCCGAAATCCACCGCTGCCTTATTGATATAATCCGTCATACTCTCATCGGAGTACCAGAAGTATATGGTATCGCTTCTGTTATACCACGCAGTTTCGGTCACCTCTTCCTCGGGAGTCTGGATTTCCAAAGTACCGCAATAAAAAAGCAGTGCAGTTATTAAAATAATTACTATTACGCTCGTTATTTTACGCTGTAGTTCCATTACTGTCTATATTCTGTCCTTTATCTGTCCTGTTTATTCGATGCATTTATTCCATATATGCGCTATACATCCTCTATACATCCGTCGAGGATAGATACCATCTCGTCAATGTGCTCCTTCCCGATCACAAGAGGAGGAACAAACCTCAAAATGTTCGCACCCGCGTTTATAAGAATGAGCCCCTTGTCCAGAGCCTTATTGATAACAGGCGCTACCGGGGTATCAAACACAAGTCCCTGCATCAGTCCCGCGCCGCGGTGTTCCTTTATGGCGGGGTGCTTTTTCATAAGCTCATCAAGCTTTTCCCAAAGGTAGGGAGCCACCTCTCTTACATGTCCGGAGATATCCTCGCGCTCAAAGATCTCAAGCACCTTGTTTACGGCCGTGCAGGCAAGCGGATTTCCGCCGTATGTGGTTCCGTGATCTCCGGCAACAAGCGAATGGCTTCCGACTTTCTCAGTCATCATGAACGCTCCCACAGGTACGCCGCATCCCAAAGCCTTTGCTGAAGTCATAACATCCGGTTTTACACCGTACTTCTGCCACGCGAAATCATACCCTGTGCGTCCCATTCCGCACTGTATCTCATCCAGAATAAGAAGGATGTCCTTTTCATCGCAGAGAGCCCGCACTTTCCTAAGAAAGTCCTCGTTTGCGGGAGTAAGTCCTCCCTCTCCCTGAACCGTTTCCATTAAGATAGCGCATGTTTTTTCATTTACACATCGTTCTACCGATTCAAAATCATTATAATCCGCAAACCTGATATTTCCAATACCCGGTTCAAAAGCGTCCCTGTAATGAGGGTTACCGGTTACGGAAAGCGCACCCATTGTGCGTCCGTGGAAAGAATGGTTCATTGCGATTATCTCATGATCGGTCCTGCCGTCCTTAAGGAAGGCGTACTTCCTCGCGGTCTTTATCGCTCCCTCGATCGCCTCGGCTCCTGAATTCGTAAAGAAGACCCTGTCCATACCGGACATCTTTTTTATTCTCTTTGCAGCCTCGATTGCAGGAACATTGTAATAATAATTCGAGGTATGCATAAGCTTGTCAACCTGCTCTTTAACGGCAGTCTTATACTCCTCATTGGAATACCCCAGTGCAAAAACGGCGATACCCGCCACAAAGTCAAGGTATTTCTTTCCCTCAAGGTCATAGAGATATACCCCTTCTCCCCTGTCAAGAACTATCTGATAGCGATTGTATGTATGCAGGAGAGCGTTTTCAGCTTCACTTATATAATCCGACATTACCTGTCCCATAAATATACCTCAAAATAAATATTTTAAAAATAGCTTCTGTTTTTTATTATGAATTACTGTCTGTCACTGTTGACCAGATGGTCATCATCCGCCAATATTGCGGTTCCTATGCCTTCGTTTGTAAATATCTCAAGAAGCAGACAATGGGGAACCCTGCCGTCGAGGATGTGTACTCTGCTGACTCCCGCACGGATTGCCGAGGTGCAGTTTCCGAGCTTGGGAAGCATTCCTCCGCCGATAACACCGCCGTTTATAAGCGCATCTGCCTCGGAAGCGGTAAGTCTTGAGATAAAGCTGCTCTTGTCGTTTATATCTCTGTAAAGACCCTCGATATCCGTGAGGAATACAAGTTTATCGGCTCCCACCGCTTTTGCTATGGCACATGCGGCGTCATCAGCATTGATATTGTAGGTCTGGAAGTTTTCATCAAGACCTATGGGAGCTACTATTGGGAGGAAATCGTTATCAAGAAGGTCGTAGAGCACCTTGCTGTCCACCTTCTTTATATCTCCGACAAAGCCGATATCCTGTCCGTCCGAATACTTCTTGTCAACGGTAAGAAGTCCTCCGTCCTTTCCGCTTATACCGACAGCCTTAACTCCCAGCTCCTGTACCATGGTGACGAGATTCTTGTTCACTCTTCCTAGTACCATCTCGGCGATTTCCATGGTTTCGGCATCGGTTACCCGAAGTCCGTTTACAAACTGGGCTTCTTTTCCCACCTTGCTGACCCAGCGGCTGATCTCCTTTCCGCCGCCGTGGACGATTATCGGCTTGAAGCCTACAAGCTTTAAAAGCGTCACATCCTTTATAACATTTCGCTGAAGCTCCGGATCCACCATAGCGCTTCCGCCGTACTTAACAACTATTATCTTGCGGTTAAATCTCTGAATATAGGGAAGCGCCTCTATAAGTACCTCCGCCTTTTTCATGATCTCCTGCATATCCTGTGCCATTTTTACATTTCTCCTGCCTGTTTTATTATTCTTTCCCCGGCCATAATACCACGCCGGCATTTTTCGTCTTTATGCTCCGCATCCTCCGAAGCCTGTTTAGTATTGCTGTCTTATCCGCCTTCGCGGGCTTTAGCGCTTTACGAGCGGTAATCCGCATTGATCTTAACATAATCATATGTAAGGTCACAGCCCCACGCGGCAGCCTCCCCGCTTCCCTCATGCATATCCACAAATACGGTGACTTCCGGAGCCTTCATTATCTTAACCGCCAGTTCCTCGTCAAAGTCAAGGGGAACTCCCTTTTTGAACACCTGAAGCCTTCCTTCCGCGCTTTCGAAGAAGAGCTCAACATCATTCTGGTCAAACTGCGCTCCCGAATATCCCATAGCGCAGAGAAAACGCCCGAAATTGGCATCACATCCGTAGATTGCCGCCTTTGAGAGGTTTGAACCCACGATGGCTCTCGAAAGCGTTCTCGCATCATCCTTGCTCTTTGCGTTTACGACCTTGGCTTCAAAGAGCTTTGTGGCGCCCTCACCGTCCCCGGCCATGCGTCTTGCGAGATATCTGCATACATAAAAAAGTGCGTTTTTAAAGGTCTCGTAGTCCCCGCCCTTTTCCGTAATCCTTGTATTCTCCGCAAGTCCGTTTGCCATGATAAGAAGCGTATCGTTTGTGGATGTATCGCCGTCGACCGTTATCATATTGAAGGTGTCTTTTATTACATCGCTCAGAGCCTCCTGAAGGAGCTTCTTTTCTATGTCAAGATCGGTTGTAAGGAAACCGAGCATTGTACACATATTCGGGTGGATCATTCCGGAGCCCTTGCTCATTCCGCCGAGTGTAACGGTTTTCCCGCCGATCTCGAATGTTACGGCAATTTCCTTGTTTATGGTATCGGTTGTCATTATTGCTTTGGATGCGGCGGTAGAGGCTTCTTCGGAGCGCTCCAGCGTCTTTGCCATAGCCGCAACCCCGTTTTCAAGCTTTTCAACGGGAAGCTGCATTCCGATAACGCCTGTTGAGGCGACCGCAACCGTATCCGCGGGAATCCCCAGAGCCTTTTCGACAGCCCCGGCAGTGGCTTTACACGCATCCCACCCCTCCTGTCCGGTGCACGCATTGGCGATACCCGAGTTTATAACAACAGCCTGCATCTTTCTTCCGGAGCGGGCAAGCTCCATATCCCACTGTACGCAGGCGGCCTTTACGACATTGCTGGTAAAGGTTCCGGCGCACTCGCAGGGAACATCGCAGGTCACCATCGCCATATCGGTCCTTCCCTGATATTTTATTCCGGCGGCGGTATCCGCAGCCTTAAATCCCTGAGGTGCTGTAACCCCTCCCTTTATTTCCTTTATCTTGCTCATAGATTTATCTCCATTCTTCTTGCTACCGTCATATCCCGGCACAGCTTGCACCATCCACATCCGGTAAATTTTATCTATCATCTGTCCGCTAATTGTTGAACGCGGTTATATTTGCTTCGTTAAGGGTAAAGTCATAATAGTTTAAGTCAAGTCTCTTCGTCCAGCCGATGCAATTCCAGAAGGCGTTTCCTATGTCGTTTTTCGTAAACGCGATAAGGCTGACCTTGTTGATCTCCTCAGCCTTCAAAGCGTTCATGCAGAACACCACCATCGCCTTTCCGATACCGTTTCTTCTACTGTCCTCTCTGACGCACACATGATAAAGACATCCCCGCCTTCCATCATGCCCGCAGAGGATCGCACCGATTATCTCACCGTTTTCCGAGACGGCCACCGTCGAGGTCTCGGGATTTCTCTTCAGGAATCTTGCGACTCCCTCTCTCGAATCGTCGATGCTCCTTATGGCAAACCCGTGGATCGACATCCAGAGAGCCTTAACACCGTCATAATCTTCAATTGTCATCTTCCTGACTTCATATTTCATCAATCAAAAAACCTGCCTTCCTTATGGGCTTGCTTCTATAGAATATAACATTAAAAAAATTTGTCAACCGGTTTTTTATTTTTATGCAGAATAATTTTATTTTTATGTATAATTATGCATATTTTTATGAATAATTCATAATTTCGCGAATATTTATTCTTAATTTTCAATTTTTGTCTTGCGTTTGTCTCTTCTTAGTTGTATAGTAGCATTTAGCAACGATTAAAAAAAACTGTTAAAAATATATTAACGGAGGCAAAACACTATGAAAGAAAAGGTAATCCTGGCCTATTCCGGAGGCCTTGACACCACAGCGATCATTCCCTGGCTCAAGGAAAATTTCGATTACGAGGTTATCTGCGTCTGCGTAGACTGCGGTCAGGAGGAGGAACTTAACGGACTTGAGGAGCGCGCAAAGAGCTGCGGCGCATCCAAGCTTTACATCGAGAATGTTACCGATGAGTTCTGTGATGACTACATTATGCCCTGCGTCAAGGCAGGAGCGGTTTACGAGAACAAATATCTTCTCGGAACATCCATGGCAAGACCCCTTATCGCAAAGAAACTTGTTGAGATTGCCCGCAAGGAGGGCGCTACCGCGATCTGTCACGGCGCTACCGGCAAGGGTAACGACCAGATCAGATTTGAGCTCGGTATAAAGGCACTTGCTCCCGATATCAAGATCATCGCTGCATGGAGAAACGAGAAGTGGACAATGGATTCCCGTGAATCCGAGATTGAGTACTGCAAGCAGCACGGAATTAACCTTCCCTTCTCTGCAGACAGTTCCTACAGCCGCGACCGCAACATCTGGCATATCAGCCATGAGGGTCTCGAGCTTGAGGATCCCGCGAACGAGCCCAACTATGAGCACCTTCTTGTTTTGGGTGTGACTCCCGAAAAGGCACCCGATGAGGGCGAATATGTCACCATGACCTTTGAGGCCGGCGTTCCCAAGAGCATTAACGGCGAAAAGATGAAGGTTTCCGACATTATCCGCAAGCTCAATGAACTCGGCGGAAAGCACGGAATCGGGATCATTGATATTGTCGAGAACAGAGTCGTTGGCATGAAGAGCCGCGGAGTATACGAGACACTCGGTGGAACGATCCTTATGGAGGCCCATAACCAGCTCGAGGAGCTCATACTTGACCGCGACACTTACGCATTCAAAAAAGAGATGGGCGGTAAATTCGCAAGCCTTGTCTACGAAGGAAAGTGGTTCAGCCCCTTGCGCGAGGCGGAGCAGGCATTTATCGAGTCCACCCAGAAGTATGTTACCGGCGAGGTTAAGTTCAAGCTCTACAAGGGCAATATAATCAAAGCGGGAACCACCTCTCCCTACTCTCTCTACAACGAGAGCATAGCATCCTTCACCACCGGAGATCTCTACGATCATCACGATGCGGAGGGCTTCATCAATCTCTTCGGACTCTCAACAAAGGTAAGAGCCATGAAGCAGCAGGAGCAAGGTATCGATCCTCTTTCGCTCAACTGATAAGGATTTCAAAATAATAACAGGGCGATCATTAATAATGGTCGTCCTGTTTTTTTTGCGGTTCTGAATTGTGTTGTCAAATCTGTTTCATACAGGTTTTAAGCTACTCGGCGTTTCAATCACTACTGTTATTTTCAGCCGTATCACCTGTTGTATTAGTCTCTTCTTTGCCGATCCCGACGGTGTGAAGCATGGTCTTTCCGATTCCCGCAAATCCCGCTCCAAGCTCCCTGCCGACCTTCTTCCAGCTTCCGTCACTGTAAACCGTGCTGTTGGGCTGGGGCTGAATGACATCCTTCTCATTGTTTTTTCCCGTGGCTTCCTCAGCCCAGTCCACCACTTTATCCGTAGTTGTCTCTGCCGAACGAATGAAGGTCTTTCCAAAGGTTTTAAATGCGTGTCCCAGTTCCGTACCGCTTTCTTTCCACTCCTGCTTTGACATTTTTCAATCCTCCTGTTTTGTGTAACTGCTGTAATTACATCAACGCTCGCATTTCCAGAAATATGCGCTGTATGGAGGTAATTCGCTTCCTCCTCCAAAGTCATGTGTTTCGCCTGTTATTAAATCAACTGCTCTTCCGCAGCCTGCGTCAAAATGGGCCGTAAAGGGATTCCCGTCCGCATTTATGGCCACCAGCACTCTCTCGCCATCGCAGTATCTCTGAAAGATACATTGCCGATTGGTGAGAAGCACCTGTCTGAAATCCCCGTAATTGAGAGCTTTGGAATTCTTTTTTGCCTCGGCGAGCTTTGATATGAACTCCGTAAGCCCGTTCCACTGCGGGGCATCAAATGAAGCCCTCAGTGCCGGATCTCCCTCCTCTTTCCGCGCTTTTGCTCCCCACTCGCTTCCGTAATAAACTATCGGAATTCCCGGCATTCCAAAGCACATCGCGTATACCAGAGGCAGATGAGCCTCATTCTCTATTATCGAAGCTATTCTCGAGACATCATGGTTGTCGCAGAAGCTGAGCAGATGGCTTCCCCTTGCAACAGTCCAGTCCTCCGGCCCGAACAGCCTTGAAAGCGAATGAATGATCTCGAACATATTGTAACTGTTAAAAGCCGAATAAATGCCCTTATAGCACTGATAATTCGTAAGACTGTGGAGATTCTTCGCGGCAAGCATCCTGCCGTATTCTCCGTGAAGCACCTCTCCCACAAGGAAAAAATCCTCCTTGATGCCGTCACAATGTGCTCTTAAGCGCCTGCAAAACTCGTCGCTAAGACAGTACGCCACATCAAGCCGCAGCCCGTCGATATCAAATTCCCTAACCCACTGCGTTACATTATCCAGAATGTGTCTTACCACTTCCTCATTACCGAGATTAAGCTTTACAAGATCGTAATTGCCCTCCCATCCCTCATACCATAGACCATCGTTATAGTTTGAGTTGCCGTCGAACGCAATCCTTGAAAACCAGCTCACATACCGGGATGATTCCCGGTTCTTTAAAACGTCCTGAAATGCCCAAAAGCCTCTTCCAACATGATTAAAAACGCCGTCCAGAACCACCTTTATACCGTTCTCATGCAGCCTTTTGCAGACAAGCGCAAAATCCTCATTACTTCCGAGCCTGGTATCGATTCTTCCGTAATCCCGGGTGTTGTACCCATGGGTATCGGATTCAAATACGGGTGAAAAATATACCGCGTTAACACCAAGCTTCTTTATATGCGGTATCCAGTCGATAACCTTAAGTATCCTGCTCTCCGGCACTCCGTCGTTCTCAAAAGGCGCTCCGCAAAATCCCAGCGGATATATCTGATAAAACACACTTTCATAAGCCCACATAAAATACAACCTCCCTGATATGGAAAACTTATATATATTTTCCCATAAAACAGTCCAAAAGTAAAACCATATATTCTGAAATTTATGTAAACCTGTTTATGCTTCGTCTTCATCGATTTATGTAAACCCCGCCCACCAATTTTTTCTCCGTTTTATGTAACCCCAAATAGCAGGCGTTTTCAAGTAACATAATTTTATACCCCTCTCATTCATACCGACACCTGCAATCTTTCATAAAAATCCTTTGACACAAGTACTCCTGTCAGAAACAGATGTCAGTAATCCACATCCAAACCCTGCAATTTTACTAAAATAATCCACAGTATCCACAAAGTTATCCACAGTCGTCAAATTTGTCATAAATTGCAAAATTCCGGTGTCATATCCCGAAAATCTGCATAAATGACATCAAAACAAAAATCGCCGTGTTTACATAATTCGGCTGTATTTTTTGTATATATCACCCGTAATTATTGGATTTATGTTAACTTTAAACTGCCCTTTTTCACTATACGCATAAAAAAATTCTTTTTACGGGAGACCGGCCCAGAAATCCAGAACCGCATCAGAGATGGTATCCACATTGACTCTCCGCAGCCCGGTCCACTCCACCGGATAAAGCTTCCGGTAACCGGTCTGGAGAAATCTCTCGTCGAGAAGCGCCACCACCCCCGTATCGCTCTCGGTCCTTATTACTCTCCCGGCGGCCTGGAGCACTTTATTTATCCCCGGGAATCTGTATGCATAGTCGAAGCCGTCCTCTCCCTCGGCATCAAAATGCTCCTTGAGCAGCTGCCTCTCAAAGCAGACCTGCGGAAGTCCCGTACCAATTATAATGCTTCCTATAAGCCTGTTTTCCCTAAGATCGATCCCCTCGCTGAAAATACCTCCAAGTACGCAGAATGCTGTCAGCCTCTTTTCAGTTTCAAACAGCTCAAGAAAGGCCTCTCTGTCATCCTCGGACATATTCTCAAGCTGGAGTATGCACTCCTCCCCGGGCTCTGCCATCTCACGGGTGTAGATATCATAAACTTTATGCATAAAGGCGTGTGACGGGCAAAATACAAGATAATTGCCTTCCCTGGCGTGCACCACCCCCTCTATATGCTCCGAGATCCGCCGGTATTCATCATCAGTCCTGCGGGTATACCTGCTGGTAACATCATCCGCGATAAATATCCCCCTCTGTGCCGGATCAAAAACTGACCTCGCATAAACCTCATAATCCTCCTTATCCCCTCCGAGAAGCTTTTTGTAGTACTGTATTGGCAGGAAAGTGGCTGAAAATAGGATGGTGCTCACCGCCCTGCTCATACAGCCCTTTAAATTCTCCCTCGGATTTACACAGAACAGCTTCAGCATAAATCCGCCGTCATCCCCTAACTGTGTGTATTTAACATAATTATCATCAAGTCCCTCATACACCTCGAGGAAGTGGGCGATATTAAAGAAGAATTCCAGCAGCTCATCCATTATATCCGGCTGCTTTTGCTCTCTCTCTTCAAGATAATCGCTTATGGTCACATGCAGACGGGTAAGTGGCTTTACAAGATCATCGATTTTCTCTATTACCCTGCTGCCCTCACATTCCCTTTTCATTTCAAGCAAAGCCTTGTTGCACTTTTCGAGCCATGTGATCATCTTATCAGCATATCCGTCCCTGACAAGAATGCTTTTTGCAACCCTGCGATTTTTCTTCCCCGAGGAGAAATATAGCGTATCCATTGTCGAATCCTGTGTCACATCGCCTGTCAAAACATCCGTCAACTCGCCTGTCACCTCGTCCGGATCATCATTTTCCGATTCTCCTGTCATCTCTTCTGAAAGCATGAATTTTCCGTCGATTATTGGGCCCGTTACATCAAATAACATCTGTCCTTCTATTGAATTATGTTTACCTCGACCGGATATTTCCGACAATATTGTCTTTTTTAACGAGCGCTTTAATGACACAAAATCCTCCTTCAGAAGAACTGCACTGTACATTTCTCTTCCACGCTCCAAAAGATTATGTGCCTCATCGATCAAAAAGATATATTCTCCCTGAATCCCGTCCGCAAAGAACCTCTGCAGCTTAGCCGTCGGGTCAAAAACATAATTATAATCACATATTACCGCGTCGGCAAAAAGCGATGCATCCAAAGAAAGCTCAAAGGGACAGACTCTGTACCTTTGCGCATACTCCTCTATAACGCTTCTCGTCAGATCATCCTGCTCCGTAAGCAGCGCATAAAGAGCCTCATTTACCCTGTCCAGATGTCCTTTTGCGTACTCACACGCCGCAGGATTACACTCTGCCTTCTCCTTGAAGCAAATCTTTTCCTTTGCCGTTATTACTATGCTTCTTAATACCAGACCCCTGCTTCTTAATATCTCAAAGGTTTCCCTTGCCACAGTCCTTGTTATGGTTTTTGCGGTCAGATAAAATATCTGCTCCGCTTTACCGACTCCGACAGCCTTAAGCGCCGGAAAGACCGTGGTTATGGTCTTCCCGACACCCGTAGGAGCCTCCAGAAACAGCTTCTTTTTCTGTGCGATGGTCTGGTACACCTGGGAGGCCAGCTCTTTCTGCCCTTCACGGTAATCAAAAGGAAACTCCAGCTCTTCTATGGTTTTTTGCCTTGATTTATAATGCCTGCACCGGAGAATGGCCCATTTATGGTATTCCTCAATAAGCTCCTCAAACCATTTCCTGAGCTCATTAAACTCGTAATCCTGATAAAAGTACCGGATTTCCTCGGTTTCCATATTACAATAGGTAAGCCGTACTCTGATCTCCCCAAGATTCATGTCCCTGCCATACATAAATGCATAGCACTTTGCCTGGGCAAGGTGAACCGGAACAGGCTCTGACATATTCTCCAGCTTTCTGTAGGTTCCTTTTATTTCATCTATCGTAACCCCCTCATCATTCACAATTATACCGTCTGCGCGTCCCTCTACAGTCAGCTCATATTCCTCATTTTTGTGCGAAAAAAACAGGGGAACCTCGGCGGAATAATCCGGGCCCATTTTCCCCTGTATCATACGGTGTATCCTGCCGCCCTCCTGCATAGCCGCGAGTTCGGAGCCTCCTCCCTTACGGTTATCTATATCACCGCCCCGGAGGAGAAACTCTACAAGACCTCTCACCGATATACGAATTTGAAACAACTGATCATCTTCCATTCACAAACACCGCAAAACTACTGTTTTTATAGACCTCCCTGTACCCTCCGGAGTCTATAAGTCCTAAAATAAGCTTAAACTTCCTGTCGGATATTTCCTCTCTCTCGGTCTCATCCTTATACCCGTCAGCGTATTTACCAAGCTCAGAGGACAGAATTATCATCGGGCTGTTTTTTGTCTCCGGATTTTCCACATCTTCGCCCAAGTTCACATTCGTCTCCTCACTGATGACATCAAGGATCGTTTTCTCAATCTCAACCTGCATAACATCATAACTGTAGGACGCCAGATCCATCCATGGATTAAAGGCCGAAGGCATCTGAAGATAAAAAGACAGCGCCGGAATATAGCCGTAGGTAATAAGCTCTCTGTCCCTTGCGAGATCATTTTCCCCGATAAAATTTAGCAGCCCATACATATTATAAGCCTTATCGTAAGACATTCTCACATTCCTGAGCGTATCATTCTCGTTTATCGTGTAATGACAATCCGTTGCATTCCTTGCCTCGGCAAAGGAAAACCCTGCGCCAAAAGCAGTAAATCTCACAAAAGCGAGCAGCATTACCGCCACTGTAATAACCTTAAGCGGGAAATAGGAAAGAAAGCTTTTCGTGATCTCAAGAAATTTTACCATTACCTTTTTTTCACGGTTTTCCTTGAGATACAGACGGATCCTTATTCCGTCCCTCTCCTTCCTCTTTATCAGCATCCATATCCTCCACGCAAACCACGGAGCCGCAAGAAACAAATTGTTAAAGACGGGTAAAAGCACATTATTGCTTCCGATGGGAGTGATCATTATGGTAAGGAAAGCAAGGCCTGCCATAAGCTTCTCCCTGATATCCTCCCCGGGCTTAAAAATAACCGCAACCGCCCAAAGCACCATAACAAAGCACATGAAAATCCCCGGGACTATTATGGAGTTATATTCCATAAGATTTCCGTATCCAAATCCGGAATATGTTCCATCCCCAAGCCGGATCGTATACAAAACATAGATCATTACTATGGCTGTGAATATGGAAAGAATATAAGAAACTCCGGTAAAGCTGAATCCCGCAGTCAAGGGTCCCCTGACCGTGCGTTTTATCTCCAGCTGGGCATCAAGAAGCTTTCCCGCAAATACCAGGACCGCACATACAAGCGCAAAAGAAAGTACGAGCAATACCCATTTCAGATTATTAAGGTACGCATAGAAAATGCCCATGACCATAGAAACCGCAGAATACCCGGGAGCGTCATCCGTCATTTGGAACAAACGCTTTATTCCGTCAATATATTCATTAATACCGTACCTTAGTCCTATGAACAGAAGCATACCAAAAACAGCGGAAAGATAACCGAACAGGCACCAGAAGGTTCTTTTCCCGGTTTTCTTAAAGAAGTCACCTATATCATGTCTGCGTCCGGCCTTAGTCTTTGTTTTTTCTTTGATAACCGAAATAAGTTCAATTATACCGTAAGCCCATACGCCGACTATAAACGCTGCCTCCGGCAGATTCGAAAAGCGGACAAATACATTCAGTCCAAGACAGATTCCGGCGACATATAGATTCCTGCGCCTCTCTCCGGTAAGACCAAGGTAAATATTTATCACACCGATAAGAAGAAGAATATATGTAAGATAATTATACAAAAGAGCTGTGGGACACCAACAAAGACTTATCGCCGTAAACTCACCGATAAAGACCACGAACGGCGGATATTTTAAATGTCTCGTACAAAAAATATACGCGGCGACTGCCATAAGGCTGACAGTCAGACCGGTATAGAAATTCAGTCCCAGCAGGGTTTTTCCAAACGGCAGCAGGGTAAATAAATGACCAAGCGCGGTAGCAAGATAAGTGGAAAAAAGCCACATGGGATCCATGGATTCAGTTCCCATAAACTGAAAATTGGCATAGTTATATCCCACATCCCACAGATCAAGTCCTCTGTGGATGTGGCGCAGAGGATAAAGCGCAAGGACGAGTACCATCAAAATCTCAAATACTCGTCCGATTTGCCTCGATTTTTTATTGTTAACCGGAACTGTCCGCTTCATCAATCCTCATTCCCGCTATAATACATCATCTGATCAACGATCTCAGGATATGTCCATGTAAGATTTGCACGGTCTATAAGTCTGAAATTCTCGCCATCAGTGTGATAAGCATTATTATCCCACCATACAGCAGAGAATCCGTACTTCTCCGCAGTTGCAATGTAGTATGCAGTAAACTGCATTCTTGAATCCGTGTTATCCTTATCAAGTGCACCGAACTCACCGATAAGCACCGGTGTTCCCTTTAAGACAAACTTTGCGTAGATTGCCTTCATAAAGCTCTCGATATCCCCTGTACCCTTTCCCTCGGCGATGGAAAACTCCTTTACACCGGGCTGCTCCAATGCAAAACTGTAGGGAGTATACGCGTGAATCGATAAGATGATCCTGTTTTCAGCAGTTGCATCCGGGTCCTCAGGAAGCTTGAAATCCTTTACCAGCGCATAGTCCGGATTTGCACAGTACGGAGGTGCCATAATATATCTTGAGGTGTTGTAGCCCTTTCCGTTTGCGCGGATAGTATCTACGATAACCTGGTTTAACTGGTTAACGCAGTCGAAGCACTCCTTCGCTACATCGGATTCCGTATCCCCGATCCACCACTCATGGTCGGTTCCTACCTGTCTGGGTTCGTTCATGGTCTCAAAGATAAGATGCTCGTCATAATCCGCAAATCTTTCTGCGATCTGCTCCCAGATAGCAGTAACATACTTCTTTGAATTTTCCAGTTTATCGTATGAAGGGTATTCGAAATCCGCCTCATTATCGTGATGAATGTTTATTATTACATAAAATCCCTCATCATACGCCCAGTCAACAACCTCCTGGACTCTCGCCATCCATGCCTCACTTATCCTGTAATTCTCATCGACATGATTGTGCCATGACACGGGTATTCTTATGGTCTTGAAACCCGCCTCCTTCAAGGCAACAATGAGTTCCCTGGTGGTCTTTGCCCCGCACCATGCAGTCTCATAATCCAACTCATCAGTAAGCCATGTGCAGTTATTTGCATCAAAAGTATTGCCCAGATTGTAGCCTATCTCGAGGTCCTGTATAAACTGCAGGGATTCATTTTCAGGTACGACAGCGGGGAGCTCGTATCTTACCTTTACAATACCGTCCACCACTTCACCCGCAGCGGCTTGTTTGTATCTCTCCTCAAATGTAGCTCCGGTAACCGCCCCGGAAATGTCCTCTTTGACATCATCCACGATTTCGCTTACGCCTTCTGCGATATCATCCTTTGCCGCAGAAACGGCATCCCCTGCCGCATCCGCGATTTCATTGGCAGCATTGGCAAAATCCTCCGCAGACTGATTTAGATTTGAAACTGCTTCATCGATTCCGGAAACAACATTCTGTACATCCTCCGAAGTTATGTTTGACACCTGCTCCACCCTCGAGCAGCCCGCCATGGAAAGCAGCATTCCGGCTGCAAGGATCACGCTTAAAATCTTCTTCATATTTATTATTCTCCAATACATTTTATTCTGTCAGGATGACAGGTAAGATAAATGACCTGATAATCTTCTGCCAGCTTGTCAAGGAAAGCCAATCCCCATTTAATGTTCTCCTCATCAAGATTTGAAAAGGGATCGTCCATTATCACCACCGGCTTCTCATCCTTATACATAACATCCAGAAGAGCCGCCTTCATACAAAGCCCGATCAAGTCCCCTAGCCCGTCGCTCTGAGTCTCGATACTCCTATAAACCCCCAGCTCCCTTCTCCGGATATTCAGGCCGGTATCAATAAGATACTCATCTGCATCGACACCATCCTTAATTATACCATAATATTTGCCAAATGAACATCTGATAGGCTCCATATACCTCGCGATAAAACGGTTCTTTGCCTCGGTAAGATATCCTATGGTTTTCTCCACAAGCTTATATCTGTCACTGTCTGCCTTGTAGCTTTCCTTTAATCCGGCAAGCCTTTCCTCGTCATCCTCAATATGCCCGATTTCCTCCTCAAGCTCCCTGATATTAGTGTGGTAAAGATTCTTTTCCTGAACCTTCTCATCAAAACTCCTCATCAGCATTTCCGTTTTAGCCGAGATTTCCGCAAGTCTTCCGTCTATATCCTCTGTCCCCGACAGCTCCCCGTCCAAAAGATCCGGATTTTCCGAAACGGCTTTCTCATATTCTTCCCTCGCCTTGTTTACCTCGGATATGCTGTGTTCATACGCGGCAATTCAGTTTTTTATCTCACCGATCCTGCGCCTTATCCCGGCCGTATTCTTACCGGTATCGTTCTCCTCCGTACCATCTCCGGCGATTTCCGCTCCGAGCCTTTTAAGTAAGCCGGACAGCTTCCCCTCCGTCTCCTTTATTTCGGCTGCAAGCCTGTCCCCTTCTCTTAACTTCAGGATATTATCCTCCCGGAGCTCTCTGTACTCCGATATCTCGGCTTTCATGGCATAAAGGACTGCTTCTGCCTCAGCTCTGTAATACGACAGGTCAAACCTCCCGAGAAAGGCCTTAAGAGCGCTTTCCCTGCTTTCAATATCTTCACGGTCCCTTTCCTGCTCATCCCTAAGCGACTTGATACTCTCCTCAATACGCCTCTCGTAAAGCCCGTCGTCCATAGCCGGTCCGGTACCGAGTATCCTTTTTCGCTTAACGGCGCCCGCAATGCACAAAATGATCCCGGCGATCACCAGTATTAAAGCCACCGCTGTCATTAACCCGTCGCGCTTTATATCAAACTTCGCAGTATCTGCCAGTTCCGCAGCTTTAAGTACAGCCGGACTGTATACAAGAAAATACCAGACTCCGGCCAGCCCCGCTCCTGCGGCAAGCAAAACGATACCCGCTGCGGATAATCCCGTTGCGCCCTTTAATCTGTTCCTTTTATCCGCGTCCGCCGCTCTCCTTGCGGTCTCGCTTTCTCTTTTTACAGTCTGGAGCTCATCCGTCTTTCCTGCTATCTGCCCCTCAAGAATATCTGTTTTACCCGTAAGCTGCTGCACGATCTGGACAGATTCAAGACACTCATCCACCTCATCCATAGCCGGCGGATTTTCTCCGTATTTTATCTCAAGTCTCTCAAGCCTTTCGCTTCCTATGTTTCCCGATGCGGCCTCAGCCCTTGCGGTAAGCTTTTCAAGCCCGGAGAGGCACTCCTCCGCCCCTGATATCTCCTCTTTTTCCGGCACCCTTCCGCCAAGGCTCTCAAGGAGCCTTTCAGCCTCCGCCTTTCTGCCCTCAAAAGAATTCCTTTTTTCCTCTATGTTCTTCTTTATCAAGCTCTTCTCTTTAAGACTTCTTAAATCTCCGGCTTCCTTATCGAGAGAGGCTCTCTCCTCTGTGATCTTATCTGTTTCCCGCACCGTTCTGGAGAGGTTTTCCTTTTCCCGCCCTAACCTTTCAAGAAGGGCTTCTTTTCTGGCAACCGACCTTTCAAGCCCCGCTATCTCGGCCTTTTGCTTTCCGAGAAGACCCGTCGCTCTCCTTGGAGAATGCCTGTTAAGGTAGTCCGTGACCACATCCTGGAGCTTGTCAAAGCCCGCAATATCCTCACTCTGGGGAAGCGCACTCACCTTTGAGCTTACATCACTTTTCACACCGGAATACTTTATTCCGTTATGACCGATGCAGCTTGTGCTTTTAAAAGAATCCGAGTCAACGCCGAAGATCCTAAGTCCTATATCAGCCGCCGTGTAATCCTCGCTTTTTAATCCCGTTACCGCATCCAAAAGCTCAAAAGTGTCGTCCTTTTCGCTTTTGCCGAATATCCTTGTAAGTATATAGCTCTTATCTCCGACCGAGAATTCCACAGTCCCGCCGTAAGTCCCCTTTGACCAGGGACTGTAGAAAGTGCGCTCATTTTCACGGATATTCTTTCGCTTTCCCTCTCCGTCAAATCCGTAATACATGATCCGGATAAAGGCTTCGAGAGTAGTCTTTCCCCATCCGTTCTTCTCAATTATGCAGTTAAGACCATCCTTAAATTCAAATTTCTCACCGGAAAGTCTGCCAAAATTCTCAATTTTAACCCCGGTTATTCTCATGACAGCTTCTCCTCTCCGAGGATAAGTCTTATACCCAGCGAAATACACCTTCCCGCCTCTTCCTCTGTTATTTCACCCTTTTCCCGAAGTTCCCCGATATACCGCACATACTCTCCCTTAAGAGAGTTGTCACCGGCAAAGTCATTATAATCAATAAACACGGAGGTTTCATCGGCGACTCTTGTATAATAATATTTCTCCGATAAACGGTCTTCGATATAATCCCTGTCAAACTCAGCGTATGCCGAAACCTTTCCCGACAGTCTTACCTTTAGTAAATCATCCTCTGTCACACCCTCTGCCGCCGCAATTTTGGATATTTCCGTCAGAGCCTCATCGGAGTTTACGCACCCGGAGACATCCACGCAGATATCAAATACCGTCCTCTTTGCGAAGGGAATAAACTCCGCCTCCACACCGTTTTTATCAATGCTTAAAAGATTAAAGCCCCTCGGTCCGCACTCATCGAAGCCCCTGCCCTCAAGACAGCCGCAATAAGAGTACTTACCTCTGGCATCCAGCTTTTCAATCTTCGGAGCATGGATATGTCCAAGGGCAAGATAATCTATACCCCGATCACGGTACTCTCTAATCGGGATCACTTCAGCGTCCTTTTTCTTTGCGGTCTCTGTCTCCTGTCCGTGCAGGGTCACAATATTGATCTTGTTCCTGTCAAGCAAAAGAGAATCGGCAAGCTTTTGGTTGTTTTCCCTGCTCAGTTCCGCTCCCGTGATAACCACGGATCCGCAGTCTTCCCCTTCAATCTCATACGATGTCCATTCCTCACCGAACATAAAAAGATTATCGGGAAGCTTTTTATATTTCTCCATTATCGGCTCCAGAAAACCGCCTGAATCATGATTGCCGCAAAGGTAATAGAACCTGATTTCCGGGTTATCCACGATTGCCTGATAAACCGCGTTTCTCGCAGTAGCCGATATGATCCTGACATCAAAAAGATCTCCGGCGATAATGATGGCAGAAACACTGTTTTGGGCTCCGTACTGCACCATTTTAATGAATGTCCCTATCAGCTCGTTGCGTCTTTCGGACGCACGCGCGCCGTCCATTCCCCCAAGCTTCGAATCCAGATGGATATCCGCCGTATGTATGATCTTCATAGCATTCCTCCTTTGTGGTACGCACAGGAAACGAATCGGAATAGAGCATTTGATCCGTTTCCTACACCAAATTCAATATACCACTTATTTAGACCAATAAATGCCACTCAAACATGTTTTTTCCAAAAATTGAACAAAAATATCACGCTTCCGAGTGCAATGACTCCCATTATTGCAACAAACGGCCAGCTTACGATAAATCTGTTCTGCAGCAGGGTATAAGTCCCGATATAGGATATGAAATTCTGAAGTCCGTGGACTGCAACGGCAGCCCAGAATGTACCGTAATACTCATAGGCGACTGCCATCAGACATCCGAAGATGAAAGCATATATTCCCTGGACAATATTGCCGTGGTAAATTCCAAAGATAACACCCGAAGCAAGTATAGCCACAAATATAGGAGTATATTGCCTGAAGGATGTAAAGATAATTCCCCTGAAAAGCAGTTCCTCCGCAAGAGGGGCGATAATACAGTATACAACCAGTCCAACTGCAATCTGACAGCTGTACTGATTTTCCGCTACCTTTCTGTATGTCTGCGATGAATCCGCCGCCTGAATAAGGATTGCGGCTATCTGCGTTGCCAGAGTAAAAGCAGCCACAAATATAACTCCAAGAACGATCTTAAGCGGCGCCGGATTCATAGGATGAAGAAGATACATATCCCTTGAAGTCTTTTTTATCCTTCCGATTGCAAAGGGCAGGATTGAAAGAGCCGCAAAAACATAAGCAAGTCCGGAAATGATCGTCCCTATATTTCCAATGTAAAAGGCACTGTTCGGATTATATTCCGTACCGTAACATAAAAACGCCTTTATACCTTCGGGAAGGATCGGACTTAAAATCCCAAAGCTGTTTGATAATACAATCTCCGAAAATAACCTTACCGCAAGGAAAAGAAGGAAACAGCCGATCACGGTTGTCACCGTCCTGAAGGTAAAAGATGAAAAGCCGTTTCCTTTTAAACGACAGATTCTCCCATCATTGTACTCGACGGTTTCTCTCATCAAAAACTCTTCAAGTTCCTTCGGAGTAAAGACTATATAATCGGCATGGGACTCCATAAGCTCGTCAAAATCACCATAGCCGTAAGCCACAGCGATACTCTCGATTCCCTGCTCCCTTGCCCCGGTAACATCAAATTTCCGGTCCCCCACCATATAGACCAGATCCCTGCTTATACGGTTGCTCTTAAATAACTGCCTTAGCGCCTCGTCGATAACCTCTTTTTTATCCGTCCTTGTTCCGTCGAGATTGCTTCCTACGATAACCTCAAAATACTGTCCAAGCCTGAAATGATCAAGTATCCTCTCCACAAAAACCGTGGGCTTTGAGGAAGCCACTGCGAGGTGAAAACCATTTCTTTTAAGTCTCCTTAACATATGGGGTATACCCTTGTATACCTCATTTTCAAAGAGTCCTACGGTGGAAAATCTCTCCCTGTACTTCTCGACCGCCCTGTTTGCATCTTCATCTGAAAACCCGTAAAATTCCTTAAAACTGTCCAGAAGCGGAGGTCCGATAAAAGGCTCGAGCTTATCAATATCCGGCTCATCTATTCCATAGGACTTAAGCGCATATTGAACACAGGTACAGATTCCCACCTTGGGATCCGTAAGAGTTCCGTCGAGATCGAACAATATGTATTTTTTAAAACTCTCTGATTGCATCGCCCGAATCATCCGTATTCTCTATCTTTATGATCTTAACATCGTAACTGACATCAGCGTTAACCTCGACATGGGCTATTTCGCCGACCTTCTTCCCAAGTACCGCCTTCCCGAGAGGAGACTCATTCGTTATAAGGTTTTCAAGGGAATTTGCCCTTACCGTGGTAACGATTTTGAATGTTTCCTCGCTGCCGTCGTCGATAAAGCTTACCGTTACGGTATTGTTCATTCCAACCTCATCGTCTGCCGAAGAATCGTCAATTATCTCCGCGGTTTTTATCATCTTTTCAAGATACCTTATACGGCTCTCATTCTGATTCTTAAATTTTTTTGCGGCATAATATTCAAAATTCTCGGAAAGGTCTCCCTGCGCCCTGGCTTCCTTTACATCCTCAAGCGCCTTGGGACGGACAACAAGCTTTCGGTGTTCGATTTCCGCCTCCATCTTTTCTATATCCGATTTTGTTAATTTATCAAACATTTCAAATCACCTCAAACAAGGAAATATACGGTTGAACATACAACAAGCTGTATGATCGTAAACCTGTAAACGCACTGGGTATTCGACCATCCCCATACCTTACGGACATGATCGTGCAGCGGAGTGCGTACATTTTTAAGAATATGTATCTTGAGAAATCTGAGCAAAAATACCTTTATAAGCCCGAGTCCTCCGTCAAAGAGCATAACAAGCGCAAGCTGCAGGAAAAGGAAAGGATCATGTGTCTTGAGCGCACAGATTGCGATGAACAGCCCGATTGCTCGCGAACCCGCATCTCCCATCATCAGTTTGCTCGGAGTCGCATTAAACCACAGATACGCGGCAAGTCCGGTAATAAGTATAAGGATAAGCGGCGTAAACTCCTCCTCGATTCCGATTTTCTGCATTATCGTAAAAAATCCCATCAAAGAAGCTATGGACACACTTCCCGACAGTCCGTCCACACCGTCGGAGCAGTTCGTTACATTGATGCTTACCCAGATTACCACAACTGCCAGTATCGCAAACAACCACTTTGGCATTACAAATGAAGTATTAAATACCGCAAAGTCGATCTGTGTGGAATTGTGCGTCATGAAAACAGCTGTAGTAAGTATCGCGACTACAAGATCCAGAGCGCCCTTTAGATACTCCCCCCAGGGACTTTTTGATGCGTCATCAAGAAATCCCGTAAGCATTGCTGCTATCACAAGGATCAGGTAGAAGCCATGCTCGTTGCTCATCGGAGCAAATATCGATGCAACCGTGGTAAACACCGGTATAAATATAACGCCCGCTCCCCTCGGCTTTCCCGCTGATTTTTCCCCCTCCACCGCAAAGGCGCGTCCTCCGTCCCGGGGCAGATACTTTGCGAGAAAATACAGCATAAGAAATGTGGCTGCGAATGCGAATGCCATTGCTACCGGAAGCTGGTATGACTGTGCCTCCAAGGGTAAAATATTATAAAGCATATTTACCTCCTAAGGATCTTATAAACTTTGTCAATTCCTCCGAAGCCTGCTCATGTGAAGCCTCCGAGGGGTGCCAGCAGGCACCGTATCCGTTTTTCTCAAAATTCTGTGGAGTCAGCCGAATTGCATAAACTTCTTCAAACCCGCAGAGCTCCTTAAATTCCCGGACAGCCTCCTCCTCGATCTCAAAAAGAGCATCTCCCATGAGACCGAAGGCAACTATGATCCGCACCCCGGGATTAACCTCGTGAACCTGCGAGAGGAAATCGACATAATCCTCGAGAAATGCCGCCTTTTTGTCCTCATTATCCTGTATATAGCTCTCGTCGTTGGTCCCGAGATTTATAACTATCGTATCCGGCTTCCTCTCCCCGTCAAAGTCCCATTTTCTCTTTTCAAGCCTTTCACCGCGGAAAGTGTTGTAGGAGTATGCGAATATCCCATAATAAGGCTGTATGAGTTCATCGAGCTTGGGCTTTTCGGGATCATCCGTATACCCGGAAATAAGTCCGTGTCCGCTGTAGGATACAAGACTGTAATCCGCTCCCAGTTTATTCGCGGTCTTATAAGAAAAAGCTTTGCTTACATTCTCTGTAGTGGTCGAGAAAAGATACCATTCATTCGGCGCATCAATGCCGTAACCGCAGGTAATGGAATCCCCTATAAACTCAATATATTTATCGGAATAAGCTGTCGGCTTCGGTGCTTCCTCTGCCATGACCTCAATTTTTCCGAGACCCACCGTGGACATACGGGGCTCCGAAAGCTTTATTATCCTTACAGTATGCTCCCCGGATACATCCTTGGGATCATCACCGCATACGACAAAGCTCTCTACCGGCTTTTTTATCACAGTGTCAAGATGCATTATCCCGTCAACGATCACAGCGACCCTCGCCTGATCCTTCCACGGCTCAGGCCCGCCTTCACATCCCCCTGTGGTGCTGTCTCCATAGAAAGTAACCTTAAGCTCCGTACCCTTATAGAAAAATTCAACCCCGCTGGCAGACAGGCTGAGCACTCTGCAGTCATCCAGCATATATGTTCTGCCGAGTACCTTTACAAATTCCTTTGTTGGCAAAAATGAGAATTCCTTTAGTTCCGACATTTTTTTATCCTTTATTGTAAGTTATGTTAACTGTTTTAATGCCTTAAAAAACTCTATTTATCCAAATTATGTAAACCCATTACAGATTCAGACCCTTAGCCTCGTCACAGCCAAGAACAATATTCATACACTGTATAGCCGCACCGGAAGCACCTTTTCCAAGATTGTCAAATCTTGTTGCTACCACGACCCTGTCCTCATTGCCGGTAACGAAGATCTCCATTCCGTCCCAGCCCGCACAGGCGTCGGAAAAAATTGCTCCTCCGGCCTCCACATCCGCACCGAAAGGCATAACCCTTATAAACTTTTCCCCTTCGTAATATCCGGCAAGATAATCCCTTATCTCCTCGGGAGACAGCCTCTTTTTAAGCATATCCGTAAACAGAGGCACCTGTACAACCATACCGCTGTGGTAATTAGTCGTCATCGGACAGAAAAGCGGCTCTCTGGAAAGACCTGTGATTCTCTTCATCTCCTTTAAATGCTTATGGGTCTGACCCCAGGCGTACATTCTGGCACTGTCAAACTTTTTGTCCCTGCCTTCCTCCTCGTACGCGGCAATAAGCTTCTTTCCTCCGCCGCTGTATCCGGAAACCGCAAAAACAGAAACCGGATAATCCTCCGGAAGGATTCCGCCTTTGACAAGGGGATAACCGATGGTTATAAACCCGGAAGCATAGCAGCCCGGTACGGTAATTCTTTTACCGTTTTTGATCCTGTCCCTGTGCTCCTTTGAAAGCTCGGGATATCCGTATGCCCATCCCTCTTCGGTCCTGTGTGCGGTCGAAGTATCGATTATCGTTACATTCCCGTTTTCCACATACGAAACAGCTTCTATAGCTGCAGCGTCCGGAAGGCAAAGAAAAGTAATATCCGATTCATTAATATATTTTTTAATGGTCTCGGGGTCTTTCCTAAGCTCCGAGGGAATTTTTAAAAGTTCCACATCATCCATTCCCTCAAAGCGCTCAAAGATCCTGAGTCCCGTAGTTCCTTCACTTCCGTCAATGAATACTTTTACTTTCATCATGTTCTCCTGTTTCACATAAGTTTTTCATCGTAAACGGCTCTCTGACCGCCTACATATTTAGGTCTGTGTCTGGCGCAGATAATCGGAGCTTCCCCGATCCTGCGAAGAGATATCCTCATAGGCACCACAACGCTGTGCATGTGCATACCTATCATCGTACCACCGATATCTATACCCGCATCGGCCTTGGCCAATATACTCTCAACCAAAACCGGATCCTTAAATCTCTGATAACAGACTGTTGCAAAAGCCCCGCCCGCATGATTTGGCCGGGGTATGGCGTTTACCTGTTCAAAGCCGTATTTTTCCATAGCCTGCCTTTCAACAACAAGTGCCCTGTTTAAATGCTCACAGCACTGAGCGGCAGCAAAGATACCCTTTTCCTGTAAGAGGGGGATGATACCGTCAAATACCGCATTTGCGGAATCAAGATTTGTGGCTGTTCCAATCTGATCTCCGAGTATTTCGCTTGATGAGCAACCTATTACAAAAATCGAACCTTCTTTAAGTCCGGCTCTTTCAAGTATCTCTGTAACCGCCTGCCTGCTTTGGTCTGTTATTTTACTAAAATCCATCACGGCTGCTCCTTAAAACTATTTGAGGCAAGGCTTTGAATAAAAGCCTTGCCTTTCTATTATCCACCTATGAAGCATTTTTCGCAACCTCAAATCATTTCAAGCATGATTTTTGCGAAGCGCTCATCGAACTGCGTCCCCATCCCTTTTTTAAGCTCACTTATGACCTTTTCCACCGGCATCTTTTCTCTGTAGCTTCTGCTGCTGGTGATAGCGTCATAAGCATCCGCCACCGCGATGATCCTTGCTTCCTCAGGTATCTCATCCCCCTTAAGGCCATCGGGATACCCGCTTCCGTCATACCTTTCATGGTGCCATCTTGCGCCTGTTGCGAGCTTTGGCATCTCCGGTACGCTCGATAGGATCTTCGCTCCCTTTCCGGGATGCTCCTTTATAATAGCGAATTCCTCATCAGAGAGCCTGCCGGGCTTATTTATGATTTCATCCGGAATTCCTATCTTTCCAACATCATGCAAAAGGCCCATCATATAGATCTCCTCCTGCCTTTCGGGGGAATATCCGTATCTTTTCGCTATCTCTTTTGAAAACTCCGCAACCCTTGTAGAATGTCCGTTTGTATAGTTGTCCTTTGCATCTATCGCCTCCGCAAGCGCCTGAACAACGTGAACGGAAAGGCTTTCAAGCTCCGCTGTCTTTTTCTCAACCTCCCTGTGAAGATCGTTTTGAAGCCTTATAAGTTCAAGAAGATTGCTTACTCTAAGCTTTAAAACCTCCGGAACAAAGGGCTTGCGGATAAAATCCATAGCGCCGAGAGAAAGCCCCCTTGTCTCCGATTCTCCGTCGTCGTTGGCCGTAAGGAAGATTACCGGTGTAGTATCCCTTGAATCTTCCCTTTCCCATTCTCTTAAAGCCTGCAGAGTCTCAAACCCATCCATTTCAGGCATTCTGATATCCAAAAGAAGCATGTCCACAGGATTCTTTTTTACGTAATCCAATAGCATTTTACCGCTCTTAAGACAGGTTACTTTATACCCTGCCTTCGAAAGTATACCGTCGGCACCTCGAAGAATTATGGCATCATCATCAACTACAACTATTCTCTCGGTCATTTTCTGTTCTACTCCTCCGGAAGGTTTCCGTAACCCGCTACAGCCTCATCCACTGTCATTTTGCCGTTGCCTACGGCATAGATTGCAGCTCTGAACTGTCTGACCGCCGGGTCCAAAAGCCCCGTTTCCTTGTCGCTGAAGCTCCTATCATCAGGTATATCCGCAAGAGCCGAATAAACCTCGTCAAAGGAAAAATCATCGACAGGTGTGATAAGCCTTTTTAAGCCCGCCAT
>JAFVCL010000034.1 GCA_017479285.1 Lachnospiraceae bacterium | reverse complement strand
GGAGAGCACGGTAGGAATGTACCTTGATATCACTCTTTTCAATCAGGTGGGTGGAAATGATGAAGTAAAGGTAACAGAGACGAGCAAAGCGATAAAGGCAAGTATTCTTATTCCAGAGAGTCTCAGAAAGAGCGGAAGGACATTTGAGATCATCCGCATACATAACGGAGTGGCAACAAAGATCCCCGGAAGCTACGACGAGAGCACGGGTATGTTTACATTTGAAACTGATCAGTTCTCAACATACGCTTTAGTTTACACAGACGCTTCAGAGCGTACCGACGATACTTCTGAGGAGCCTTCGGGTAATACCGATGCTGCTTCTGATGAAACTTCGGAGAATACCGATGTTAATTCTGACGAAACAACGGACAGCACGGGGGAGGCTGCTTCGGAGAATGAAAATTCTGAAGCTGCCGAGACTGCGGAAACAGTTGTATATAAAGTACCCGAATATCCTCTGTACAGACTTTACAACACAAGGACAGGAGAGCACTTCTTTACCATGTCTGAAGAGGAAAGAGACTATTGGATTGAGAGAAGTGCTGAGACCGGATGGACAAGCGAGAACATAGCATGGTATGTGCGCAAGGACACCGGAATCCCTGTTTACCGCGTATTTGACGCAAACAGAACCGGTCAGCACAGGTTTACCTCCGATGTAAACGAAAGAGATGAATATATCAAAAAAGGCTGGGTAGATGAAGGAATAGGTTGGTATTCAAGCGGAAGCGACGGAAAGAAGGTTTACAAGCTTAAGCATCCTACCGCAAAGAAGCATTGCTACCACTATACCATCTACGAGGAGGAGAGAGACACCCTCCTTGCTCAGGGCTGGACTCTTGAGGAGTCGGGCATTACGGGGCAGTAAAGATAGTAAAGCTGCGTAAGTAAAACAGAAAAAACAATATAAATACCCCCGCTCATGAACTGTGAGCGGGGGCGTTTTATTTATGTCCGTAAGTATGCGGTTTAACCGTTACGATTTAAGCGCAAGAAGCTTGCTGATAAGCGAATCTATCTCCTTTTGAGAGAGAACCGACTGATTTGTTTCAATCTCCGTACCGAGGGAGTCGGATGTGTCATACTCTTTAATCGAATTAAGGGCATCAATAAGAGAGTCTATCTCGGGCTGGGATAGAGAAACATTGACATTGGGCTTGAAAAGAGGAACATCCTTAAAGTTGTTGAGAGAGGAAATAAGCTTATCTATCTCGCTCTGGGTAAGGACAACCTGATTGTGAAGGATGTCGGCGCTTATCGCATTATCATCCGCGTAATTCTTAAGCGAATTAAGAGCGTCAACAAGAGAGTCAATTTCGGTTTGAGATAACATTCTGCTCATATTAATACCATCCTTACTGTGAAAAACCTGAAAAACTACACTTTTTTTCTATTCTAACACACTTTACCGTAAACAACAAAGCTTTTTTAGTCCGGAAGGATCGGCTCGTCGCTGAAAATATGCTCATCTCCGGCAGAAAGGTCCTCGGCAGGGTGCTCGGCAAGGTATGCGTCCTCAGCCTTTTTAAAGCCCTTATCATACAGCTTTGCGGCCAGAAAGCCCGGGGCGGCAAAGCAGAAGCAAAGCTCTAAAGGCAGCATATAAAGCCCCACATTGCCGATAAGGAAAAGCGAGAACGGAAGAGCCTCCGCCAAGAGGATAAGCAATGTTCTCGGGAAATTCTTAAATGAAAAAACAAAGGCCGCTTTAAGGGTTCTCGGTATCGGATTTACGAATTTTGCCTGAAGAGGATAAACCATGGATCCGATGAAGAGAATGAGCACCGCAAATACGAGGATACCGCCGAGTATGTAATAGCTGATGGATGTGGGATTTAAGTAAAGCAGATACAGATCCACCCCGAAGAAGCCGAACAATACAAGGAATATGAGCCATATAATTGTGGACTGTTTGAAATTGTCCTTAAAGGAATGGAAGAACTGCTTTGCGATACCGCTTTCCTCGTTCCGGACCAGCTTAAGACAGCAATAATGCATCGCTGTAAAGGAGGCTCCTGCCGTTATAACCGGGATACACAGGAGCAGGGTAAGAAGATTTATGATAACGATGTCGGTTATTTTTCCCAGGACCCTCATAAGGGGACTGTCTATGTTAAAAATACTCAAAGCTTTGCTCCTTGCTGTTTATTATCTTACACAGATACCTGAAAGTATAGCATATTTGAACCGAAAAATGAATTCAAATGGTTATTTTTATATATTGATTATTTTTATTTGGTATTTATATCTAATATTTAATCTAATGATTATTTTTATCTATATAAACAAAAACGGACCCGCAGAAATAATTAAAGGCAAGGGTTGTGTTATAATGCTATAATAATATGGGGTGGGAGCATGAGCATCCGGAGATACGGGGGTTGCGCAGAGGGTGCTTTAAGGAGCAGGAAATATGGAACAATATACGGTTACCGGAATGAGCTGCGCCGCCTGCCAGGCAAGAGTGGAAAAGGCGGTAGGCAAGGTAAAAGGTGTGGAAGCTGTATCGGTCAGTCTTCTTACGAACTCCATGGGAGTAGAGGGAACGGCGGACAGCTCCGAGATAATAAAAGCGGTGGAAAACGCCGGATACGGGGCGGTGCCTAAAAAAAAGGGCGGCAGCTCCGGAGCAGGAAAGGGAGCAGGCTCTAAGGGCACCGGGGCAGGAGCTTCGGACAGCTACAGCGAACAGGAGGCTTCACTAAGGGATACGGAAACTCCGAAGCTGAGAAAGAGGCTGATCCTGTCGGTGGCTTTCCTTGTTGTACTTATGTATGTCACCATGGGACATAATATGCTGGGCTGGCCGCTTCCGGCATATTTTGAACATAACCACACGGGACTTACACTTTTGCAGCTCCTTCTTTCCGCGGCGGTAATGATAATAAACGGGAAATTTTATACGAGCGGATTTAAGTCCCTCTTCCACGGGGCGCCGAATATGGATACCCTTGTGGCGCTGGGTTCGTCGGTTTCCTTCGGATGGAGCACCTTCATATTTTTCAAAATGTGCGGAATGATAACGGAGGGCACACCGAATTCGGGTCTTATGGATATTTACCACGGGGAGCTGTACTTCGAGGCGGCAGCCATGATTCCGGCGCTTATAACCGTCGGTAAGCTTCTTGAGTCCTTATCAAAGGGAAGGACGACGGATGCGCTCAAAAGTCTTTTGAGGCTGGCACCGAAAACCGCCCTTTTAGTGGAGGACGGAAAGGAGAGAGAGGTCGGCATAGAACAGGTGGGCGTCGGAGATATCTTCGCGGTCCGCCCCGGAGGGTCGGTCCCTGTGGACGGTATCGTAATAGAGGGCGTAAGCGCGGTCGATGAATCAGCCCTTACGGGAGAATCTGTCCCTGTGGATAAAGCCGCTGGGGACAGGGTCAGCGCCGCGACGATAAACAAGTCCGGATATTTAAAATGCCGGGCAACGAGGGTTGGCGAAGATACCACCCTTGCACAGATAATACAGATGGTTTCGGACGCGGCGGCGACCAAAGCCCCTATCGCAAGGATAGCAGACCGGATATCGGGAGTCTTCGTCCCGGTTGTTATAGGAATCGCAATACTTGTGGCGCTTATATGGCTGATAGCCGGAAAAGGGATGAGCTTTGCTCTCGCCAGAGCCATATCCGTGCTGGTAATTTCCTGTCCCTGCGCCCTGGGACTGGCAACCCCGGTTGCGATAATGGTGGGAAACGGTGTCGGAGCAAAAAACGGTATTCTTTTTAAGACCAGTGAGGCTCTGGAAAACACCGGAAAGGTAAAAATAGTCGCCCTTGACAAGACCGGAACCATAACCACCGGAGAACCGACGGTTACGGGAGTTTATCCCGCCGAAGGAGTATCCCGGGAGGAGCTTGTTTCAAAGGCTTATCTTCTTGAAAAAAAGAGCGAGCATCCTCTTGCGGGAGCAATCGTAAAATACGCCGAATCGAAAATCGGCAAAGAAGAAGCGCTATGCGCAGGGGAAGCGGATACCGCAGGGGGGATATGCGAAAGCGGGGAAAAAACCGGTTTGCGGGAGGAAATCACGGATTTTACGGCGCTTCCCGGAAACGGTCTCTCCGGAAGGCTCGCGGGGGAAGTTTTATGCGGCGGAAGCGAAAAGTATATCTCCGGGATTGTCACTCTTCCGGAGAGCATGAAGGAAAGCTCCCGTCAGCTTTCGGGGGAGGGAAAGACGCCTTTGTTCTTTGCACAGGGCGGAAAATTACTTGGCATGATCGCGGTGGCGGATACGGTGAAGGAGGACTCCGCGGAGGCGATAAGGCAACTTAAAAACATGGGAATCCGTGTTGTTATGATAACCGGTGATAACGAGAGAACCGCCGCGGCCATCGGACGGAGCGCGGGGGTGGATGAATGGGTGTCCGGAGTTTTGCCCGAGGGAAAGGAAGCGGTTATCCGGGGACTTAAGGAGTACGGAAGGGTGGCTATGGTCGGCGACGGTATAAACGATGCCCCGGCGCTTAAGCGAGCGGACATCGGTATCGCTATCGGCGCAGGTACGGATGTGGCGATAGACAGTGCCGACATCGTCCTTATGAACAGCAGGCTGACGGATGTGACCGCTGCGGTAAGGCTTGGCAGAAAGACCCTTAAAAACATATACGAGAACCTGTTCTGGGCATTTTTCTATAATGTGATCTGCATACCTCTTGCCGCCGGTGTGACCCCATGGAAGATGAACCCCATGATAGGCGCCGCCGCAATGAGTATTTCGAGCTTTACGGTATGCATGAATGCGCTGAGGTTAAACCTTGTACGGATATATGATGCTTCCCACGACAGGAGAAGTGTAAGTAAAGACCTTCCCGAAAGACTTATTGCTTCGGGAGTGGAAAAGGAAACAGAAAACGAGGAAAGGAACAAAAAAATGACAAAGACGGTAAAGATAACGGGAATGATGTGTGAGCACTGTGAGGCCACGGTAAAGAAGGCTCTTGAGGCGCTGGATTTTGTCGCGGAGGCGAAGCCGAGCCATAAGGACAACAACGCGGTTTTAACGCTTTGCGCCGAATACGACGAGGCTGCGGTAAAGAAAGCCGTGGAAGACAGAGATTATACATTTGAGGGTACGGAGGACTGAGTAAAAAGGTATCGGGAATCTTTCGGAGAAGCCGCTCCGAAGGGTTCTACTTGAAAAAAACTGTCTTTTTTAGTACAATGGGTAATAAATATTTGAGGTACTATATTTATGAAAAAACAGATCTTGATCATTATATGCGTTCTGGTACTTGCGGCCGGAGCTATAGCGGCTTACCTCATAATCTCGGGGAAAAAGGGCAGGGCAAACGAGGATGAGCTGGATACTTCCATGTTTCAGACCCCGGAGGGCTTTGTCTGGGAGGGCAGTTATATTGACAGCAGGGATGGAAGGGCAGTCCTTACGATCGAAAAGAACGGAAATTCTTACATCTGCTCAATAGGAGTTCCCTCCGAGGATATCTCGTATATGAATACATACGAGTTTACTGCCACCGAGTCTGCGGATGGCTCGGGGCTTGAGTATGAGGGAGGCGTAAGAACGGAATACCTCATACCGGACGATCCGGGGGAAAATCCCGTTACATCCAACGAAATATATAATGACGGCACCGGAACTGTCTATTACCTTTACGATTCTGTGTATTGGTATGACCAGAAGGATAACGCGGGTCAGAATCTCGCGTTTTCAAAGCAGGAAGCTAACTAACCGGAGGTTTGTCGAATGAGCGTTATGCAGGATACTATCGTGGCATATCATATTGCTGTTGAGATATGCATGGGTGTGTTCTGCATAATTTGTTTATTTATGTCAACTGCTATGCGCTATTATGACCGGATAAGGTCAAACTACCTTGTGGTTTTTTTAAGCATAGCAGCTGTACTCGGAGCGAGTGAGGGATTTGCGCTGGCTTACAGAGGGGACACTTCGAACGCGGGTTTTTATATTGTCCGGATTTCTAATTTCCTCGTTTTTTTCCTGACATACGCGATAACGGGGGTTGGAGTATTTTATCTGAAGCATCTGATAATCAGCCGGATCCCGGATAAGGATGAAAGGAAGAAGGTAAAACTTAAGCTGGAGACTATGGCATACTTAAGCGCGGGGCTTTGCGCGATAGGCATGGTTTTTCTTATCATTTCCCAGTTTTACAACATATTTTACTCCTTTGATGAGTTTAACAGGTATTACAGGCTCCAGCCCGCTTTTTTACAGCAGCTTCTCCCAATCATAGCCATAACGATGATGTTTTGTTTTTCACTTCCTTACTTCAAGAGGCTTGATACCGCGGACAGAGTCTGCATTGATATCATGGCGACCGTACTTGTGGCGTTGCTTGTTTTTACCGCCTTCAGGTACGGATTTGACATCGGAGGCATCGGGGCAGAGGCTGCGGGAATAATGATGTTTGCGGGTTATGTTTTCTCGAATGCGCATAAATCAAGACGCAATGAGAAAACCATAGCATTGAAGGACGCGGCAATAGAAGAACAGAAGGTCCGGATAATGCAAAACCAGATAAGACCCCATTTTATATTTAACTCGCTGCTTGCGATAAAGCAGCTTTGTCATGAGGATCCCAGGGCTGCCGCGGACGCTCTCCAGCATTTTTCAAATTTTCTGAGGGCCAATCTTGATGCCATGTCGGAGGATGTCCCTGTACCGATAAGCCGGGAGATAGACTGCATAAGGGAATATGTGGCGCTGGAGCAGGCTGACCCAGCAAGCAGGTTCACGGTTAATTACGATATAGGTTTTGAGGATTTCTGTGTACCGCTGCTTTCGGTGGAGCCGATGGTGGAAAATGCCATAAGGCACGGACTTGCGACAAAAAGGGGGGACGGACTCGTTACCATAAAGACCGCGCGGGAGGGAGACAATGCGGTGGTAACGGTTGAAGATAACGGCTCCGGTTTCGGCTCCGAGACCTCGCAGCAGGCCAGGCACAGGAGCATAGGAATCCAGAATTCCAGAGACAGACTTTCGATACAGTGTAACGGTGAGTTGTCGATAATAACTACAGGAAACGGAACCATAGTAAGGATTGTGATCCCGATAACGGACGAGAAGGATGAAGCAGGGGTCG
>JAFVCL010000004.1 GCA_017479285.1 Lachnospiraceae bacterium | reverse complement strand
CTCTACATTTCCGTTTGCGATGATCTTACCTTTTTTGATGATCGCGATCTTGTTGCAGAGCCTTTCAGCCACATCAAGCACATGTGTCGAAAAGAATACGGCACTTCCGTTTTCACACATTTCATGCATTATCTCCTTTAATGTGAAAGCAGCCTGAGGGTCCAGCCCCACAAAAGGCTCATCCATAACAAGGAGCTTTGGACTGTGTATAAGCGCACCGATGATGGCAACTTTTTGTTTCATGCCGTGTGAATATGAGGAGATCAGACTCTTCAGCGCATCCGATATACCAAAACGCTTCGCGTAATCTGTGATCTTTTCCTTTCTCTCAATCTGACTGATACCGAAGGCATCCGCAACGAAATTAAGGTACTGCATACCTGTGAGATTCTCGTAAAGATCCGGATTATCGGGGATGTATGCTGTCACTTTTTTGCACTGAAGTGCCTCTTTTCTGACATCATGACCGTCAATTTCTATAGTGCCTTCATCAAAGTCCATGACTCCGACAACCGCACGTATCGTCGTACTCTTTCCCGCCCCGTTGTGCCCTATAAAGCCGAAGATATCTCCGCTTTCCACCGAAAGGGTGACATTATCGCAGGCCTTTTTGTTGCCGCCGTATATCTTTGTGTAGTTCTCGATCTTTAATACGCTCATAAAAGCCCTCACTTATTTCAATAACATTTATAATAGCAACCGGATTTAACATTATTGTATATCTTTTAAGCCGATTGTCTATCAATAAATATAACATTTATGCCAAAAAAATGATAAAAATAGTTGCGCTTACAAATTTGCTATTGCTTTACCCAGAGTTTTGTGTTATCTTACAACTGAATTAAAGAAGAAAGGCACAGCTTTAGTGTTGGTGAGGAAATGAAGAACTGATAATTTGATCCGGTATATGAACATTGTAGGAATTACACCCCCTTAGGGGTTTGTTTGTGTATGCCGAATTAGATTATCGTATTCATTAAAACCAACGGTTACAGCGAAAACAGCGCTTAATATATTGCATTAACTGTATTGCATTCAGAAGTTCTTAAAAATGCGCTGCCCTGTAAGTGCCTCTTATATATTGGTTTTAATTGTGTTAGATAATCTGCTTTCGGCATCGAGGGCAGATTTTTTATTTGGATTTACTATTCATTTCATCCTTTTGAGATCAATGGCTACTTCATAAAAACTCTCCTGCCCTCACAAAAAGGAGGTATTATGGCACAGATACAAGTAAACAATCTAACCTTTGGTTACGAAGGAAGTTTTGATAATGTTTTCAGCGGGATAAGCTTTGGTATCGATACAGATTGGAAGCTGGGGCTAATCGGCAGGAACGGTAAGGGAAAGACCACCCTGCTAAACCTGCTGATGGGTAAGTACGAATACAAGGGAAATATCGTAAGCAGTACGCACTTCGACTACTTTCCATACTCCGTTACCCCTGAGGATAACGAGAAAACCGCTTCAGAGCTGATGGAAAAGTGGAAGCCGGATATAGAAAGCTGGCAGGTTCTGATCCAGATGGATCTGCTTAAGATGGATCCTGAATGTCTCTACAGACCCTTTAAGACTCTAAGCTTTGGCGAGCGGACAAGAGTAATGCTTGCAGTACTCTTCGCTTCCGAAAATGAATTTCTTCTGATAGACGAACCCACCAATCATTTAGACACCGCAGCACGGGATATTGTAAAAAAATATCTGGCATCTAAAAAGGGATTCATACTGGTTTCCCACGACAGAGATCTGCTGGACGGCGTATGCGATCATATGCTGGTACTTAACCGGGAGACTATCGAGGTACAAAGCGGAAACTTCTCTTCCTGGTGGGAGAACAAAGAAAAAACCGACGCTTTTAAGAAAGCCGAAAATGAAAAGCACTTAAAAGAGATCGGAAAGCTGAAAGCTGCGGCAGACAGAGCGGAAAGATGGGCAGAGAAAAATGAAAATACTAAGATTGGCTTCTACACGATAAAGGAACACGACAGATGCCTCAGCACGCGTTCCTATATAGGAGCCAAAACTAAAAAAATGCAGTCCAGAGTGAAATCCTTTGAGGCGCGGATAGACCGCGAAATAGAGGAAAAAACCGGACTTTTGCAGGATATCGAAATCGTAAGAGACTTAAAGCTTACTCCCCTTAAACATCATAAAGAGGTTTTGATAAATGCTGCTGATTTTTCTTTAAAATACGCAGATGCGGAACAAAACTTATTTGAAAACATGAGGTTTCAGGTTAAGAACGGGGACAGGGTCGTTATATCCGGCGAAAACGGCTACGGGAAATCAAGTATCATTAAGCTTATCCTTGAAAAAGCAGGGTATACCGGTGTGAACAGCCAAAGTTCCAATCTGATATACTCCGGTACATTTGAGGTTGCTTCGGGTATTATAATATCCTACATAAGTCAGGACACTTCCTTTTTGTCCGGCTCTCTGGAGAACTTCTGTAAGGAAAAAAATCTTGACAGGAGCCTGTTTTTGGCGGTCTTAAGACAGCTGGATTTTAGCCGCGAACAGTTCGCGAAGGATATGAAGGACTTTTCCGAGGGGAAGAAAAAGAAAGTCCTTATATCCGCAAGCCTTATAACACCGGCCCATCTGTATATCTGGGACGAACCGCTAAATTACATCGATGTATTTTCAAGGATGCAGATTGAAAACCTGATACTTAGATACGAACCCACCATGCTCCTCGTCGAGCATGATATAAGGTTCCGGGAAAAGGTCGCCACGGAAATATATTAGTATCCGTTGGCAGATATGCTAATATCTTCTTTGCATCATACAGGGATCAGTCCCATAACCTTACTTATTTCCTGCTGTCATGGATTCGAGCATTCGCATTCCAAACTCCGAAATATACTCGGCCCCCGGAACATTCATGGATTCCAGATATTGCTCCAGCCCTTCGGCATCCCTGTTTATTGAATAGGCCGCGATCCTGAAGACCATCTCGAGCTGCTCAAGCGCTCCGATCACACCGCCCATATCACCGTAGGACCCGTAGGAGTTCTGTGAAGGCTGGTATCCGATCTCCTCATCCCAAAGGATCTCGTCCAGCTCATCCTCACCCATATCATCGGAGATCTTCTCCTTCACTTCCTCGTTTGCGAGAATATAGTTTCTCGCAAACGCAGGGAATGTTTCGGGATCTACGCCGGTGGCTTCATACATATTTCCGCCGTTTTCCAAGTCCGCGTTCTGCCCGTCGTCCCCCTCGTCTCCCTCGGTATCATCCGCATGATCACCATCGTCGTTATTCTCATCGTTACTATTATCAACCCTTCCCGGATATGTTCTGAACTCCTCTCCGGCCCTGACATCCGCTTCAGAGGTTTCACCGGTCTGCGGGTTTGTGTAAATGACATGGACAACACCATCGGTTACTATAAGCCTCTCCGTACCGTCTTCATTTACCTCCACATATCCGGAGGTTCCCCGGATTCCCGCTATCATCGTCGATGTTTTTATATTAAAGGTTTCATCTTCCTCAAGGGGCTTTTTCACCTCAAAAAAAATACTTCCCTTTGTGAGAGTCATCTCGAGATATTTCCCCTCCTGCACAAACTCTGCGATACTCTCCTGATCCATCGATACAAGCTTTACATCATCAAGTCCGATATTCGCGCTTGAAAAGATGGATGTCTTTATTGTATTTCCGCTGTTTATCCTGAGATTTTCCTTTATATTCTTATTCTTTCCGTCCTCCTCCATGGTGATTTTTCCCTCGTATCCGAGTATCCTCATTGTAGTGGCTTTTATTCTTCCGCATCCGGACAAAGTAAGACACATCAGGGATACGATCAATACAAGTGACAATATTCTTTTTTTCATCTCTCTGCTCTTTTCTGTTTCTATTACTTTTTTATTTCAACTCCCAACCCTGCATCTTATCCATTATAGCAAAAAAATCATGCTTTCGCTCGGCGATCATTCCGATATTCTCGCCAAGCTCCATAACATCCGAAGAATTAAGATTTTGTTTCCACTCAGGAAGCCCCTCTCCGTTGGGATTCCCGGTTTTTATGAAATTCAGGAAATACCCCTGCATTACATCGCTGAGTTGCCTGTCAAGATCATCATACAGCTTTGAACCGGAAGGTATGTTTCCATAAAAATACACTTCCTCTCCGCTGTGCCAGGGGCCCAGCCTTCCGTTTGCTTTTGTAAAGTAATACTGATAAACCGGAATATTGTTTTTTACCGCAAGCCTGTTCAGGCAATAATGCGGATAGTCAAAAAATACGGCTGAATAGATTTCCTCCCAGTTTGCTCTTACTTCCTCGTCCGTAGTCTTTGGATAAACCTCATAAACCTCTCCTGAAAGATCTTTAAAATATTCTTCTACCTTGGACTCGTAATTCTTCAGATTCGCCTGACTGAAGAGGATAAAAGCCTCTCCCTCATGAAGGTTATATCCGTGAAGTATTGCGGTTTCATTATACTCTCCCTCGAGATAGGACTCGTACGGCGTCTTCTCAAGCACATATCCGTCAACAGTCATGTGATGCTGGGTATAGGCCTCATCCACAAGCTTTGAAGCAGACAGAGCACGAAGCTCATCCACAGTTCCGCACCCGTATCTTTCCTTAAGCTCCGCGCCGCTCTCAAGAGCCTCATCGAGCAGTCTGAAGGAATGAGTCGGCTCTACCGCCGCTACGGTGGAGCTTTCCATGATAACCCTGTTAAACAATCCCCTGGCCAGCGGCGAGGTACAAAGGGCACTGACACAGGCCGAGCCTGCGGATTCTCCCGAAACCGTAACATTGTCCGGGTCTCCTCCAAAAGCGGCTATATTATCCCTTACCCATTCCAGGGCCTTTATCTGGTCAAGGAGACCGTAATTACCGGTAGTGCCGTTCTCCGACTCGGAAATAAGCTCTTCGTCTGCATAAAAGCCAAACACCCCAAGCCTGTATCCCATATTAACAACAATTATACCATCGTCCGCAAGTCCCTTTCCGCTGTAGTCCTCATACCACGGCTGCCCCGTCTGCAGCGAACCACCATGGATATATACCAAAACCGGCAGGTCCGATACCTCTCCCGCAGGCTTCCATATATTCAGATAAAGTGAATCCTCGCTTACAGGCGGAATATAATTGTCCTTCAGCGATATCCTGTAATCGTGATATCCTATTATCTGTGCCAGCGAATTATAGATCGGCAGGTTCGAAGGCTGCATACTCATCGGCGCAAAATGATCCGCAAGGAGTACGCCCTCCCACTTATCCGGAGCCTGCGGTTCCTTCCAGCGAAGCTCCCCTACCGGCGGTTTTGCGTAAGGGATACCGGCGTAGACCTCAACCTCTCCGTCCTCGGTAACAACGCCCTGCAGCATTCCGTCAGACACCGTTACAACCTTAGTCTTTTCCGGATTGCTGTAATCCACTGCCGGAACAGCCCTGACCGGTGGTCTTGTAATATAGAGAACTAAAACAAAAGCCGCCAGCCACCCCAGCCATGCGAGAAATCTGAAGAAACCCTTCTTTCCCCCGAGGATTTTAATATATACAAAAATATATGCACAGGTAACAAATACGGTCAGTATATAGCCTGCGACAATGTTCTTGCTAAGTTCAAGAACCGCAAGCATTATTAAAAATACAAAAACCGTAGAGATACAGAAGAATGCACCTGCTCTTTTTTTATCAGTCATTTTAGTATTTCTTTTACCCATTCTGCTGTCTTTTCTTTCCACATAAATATTCAGGCAAATCTTTTTACCCCCCTATAGAATATAAAATGCGCCGTTTTCTGTAAAGTATCTTATCAAAATGTCAGAAAAACTTTATAATTCTATAAAATACCAGTTGACAGTTCGGAATAATTCAGATAAAATAGCATAGTCGGTTTGAAACCAATATGTGTCCGTAGCTCAGCTGGATAGAGCAACGGCCTTCTAAGCCGTGGGTCGGGGGTTCGAATCCCTTCGGGCACATTTTCGGAACCTTGACAGATTAAGGTTCTGACCGTCAGGCGTTGTTTTCAACGACCTTATGGTGGGTATAGCACAGCTGGTTAGCGCGTCAGATTGTGGTTCTGAAGGTCGAGGGTGGGTAGAGGGATTCGAACCCTCGACCTTCAGAACCACAATCTGACGCGCTAACCAGCTGTGCTATACCCACCATATAAATGTGCCCGAAGGGAT
>JAFVCL010000033.1 GCA_017479285.1 Lachnospiraceae bacterium | reverse complement strand
TGATACAACCTTACCCTTGAATACCTGACCCTCTTCGAAGTCGGTAACGATCATCTTGATCATCTCGATTGCATCATCCATGCCCTTCTTGTCGGTACCGCAAACAGATACGCGTCCGTCATCATCGATATCAATCTTAACACCTGTGCGGGCGATGATCTCGTTGATGGTCTTTCCGCGCTGTCCCACAACATCACCGATCTTCTCGGGA
Source organism: Lachnospiraceae bacterium (assembly GCA_017479285.1). Lineage (GTDB taxonomy): Bacteria > Bacillota > Clostridia > Lachnospirales > Lachnospiraceae > AC2028. The sequence goes on along the minus strand of JAFVCL010000033.1, from coordinate 39,021 downwards.
TCGATCTGTATGGAGATGATCTTGGGAGCCCACTCGTTAACGGTAGGTCTGGGAGCTGCGATAGCGGGCTTCATGCAGTTGTCCATGATGAAGAGTCTCGCCTCGCGGCATCTTGCGATAGCACCCTCAACGATAGGTCTTGTAAGTCCGTGGATCTTGATATCCATCTGGATAGCGGTAATACCCTCGGTGGTACCGGTAACCTTAAAGTCCATATCTCCGAAGAAATCCTCAAGACCCTGGATATCGGTAAGAAGTACGAAATCGTCATCGGTCTCGCCGGTAACGAGTCCGCAGGAAATACCTGCTACCATTCTCTTTATGGGAACTCCTGCTGCCATAAGCGACATGCAGGATGCACACGTCGAAGCCATCGAAGTCGAGCCGTTGGACTCAAAGGTCTCGGATACGGCACGGATAGCATAAGGGAACTCCTCTACACTGGGAAGTACGGGGATGAGAGCACGCTCTGCAAGAGCTCCGTGTCCGATCTCACGGCGTCCCGGTCCTCTGCTGGGCTTTGTCTCGCCTACGGAGTATGAAGGGAAGTTGTAATGATGGATATATCTCTTCTCGGTAACATTGTCGTCAAGTCCGTCAACCTTCTGCATCTCGGAAAGAGGAGCGAGGGTAACAACATCACAGATCTGGGTCTGTCCACGGGTAAACATGGATGAGCCGTGTACTCTGGGGATGATGTCTACCTCTGCTGCGAGAGGACGGATCTGGGTTATCTCACGGCCGTCGGGACGCTTATGGTCCTTAAGGATCATCTTGCGGACGGTCTTCTTTTCGTACTGGTAAACAGCCTCGCCGAGAACTGCAAGCCACTCTTCGTTGTCTGCAAATGCCTCTTCAAACTTAGCTGTGATATTGCGGATGTTCTCCTCACGGGTCTGCTTCTCATCGGTAAATACAGCAGTCTCCATCTCAGCGGGAGGAACGATCTCCTTCATTGCCGCAAAGAGCTCCTCGGGTACTGCGCAGCTGGTGTACTCGTGCTTCTTCTTGCCGCACTCCGCTACGATCTTTTCGATGAAGGCGATAATGGTCTGGTTGACATCATGAGCCATGTAGATAGCCTCGAGCATCTTTGCCTCAGGGATCTCGTTTGCTCCGGCCTCGATCATGATAACCTTCTGCTTTGTGGAAGCAACGGTAAGCTTAAGGTCTCCGCTTGCCCACTGCTCCTGGGAGGGGTTTACGATAAATTCGCCGTCGATCATGCCGATCTGGGTCATTGCCGCCGGTCCGTCGAAGGGAATGTCAGAAATGCAGGTTGCGATGGACGCACCGAGCATTGCCACAAGCTCGGGACGGTTTGCGGGATCAACGCTCATTACCATAGTGTTAAGGGTAACATCATTGCGGTAATCCTTGGGGAAGAGAGGACGAATGGGGCGGTCGATGACACGGCTTGTAAGGATGGCGTTCTCGCTTGCCTTACCCTCACGCTTGTTAAAACCTCCGGGAATCTTTCCAACTGCGTACATCTTCTCCTCGTACTCTACAGAGAGAGGGAAGAAATCAATGCCCTCACGGGGCTTTTCTGATGCTGTTGCGGTACACAGAACGGTGGTGTCACCGTAATGCATAAAAGCACAGCCGTTTGCCTGCTTGCCCACACGGTCAATATCGACCTTAAGTGTTCTGCCCGCAAGCTCCATTTCGTATGTCTTGTAAGCCATACTGCTCCTTTCTGCCGCTGAATGCGGCTCTGTCATAATGACAGCTTATATTACCGGGGCATGCGCTACCGAAACTACTGAAAAAACAGGGAATATCCTCCCGGACTTTTCAGCGGTCTCGGAAAAGCCCTCCGCCCCAAAGTTACCTAAAATTATCTCATAAATCGGCTTTAATAACAAGCAAAACTTGCATTTTGCCTCTATAAACCCGTGTCCTATTTACGCAACAATAGCGGAGCACCCTTCCGGATGGCCCCGCTGATTTGTTTTGAAAAAAAGATTATTTACGAAGTCCAAGCTTCTCGATAAGAGCACGATATCTCTCGATATCCTTCTCCTGGAGATACTTAAGAAGACCACGCCTCTGACCGATCATCTTAAGCATTCCGCGGCGGGAATGATGATCCTTGGGGTTCTCCTTAAGATGCTCTGTAAGCTCCTGGATTCTTGCTGTAAGAACTGCTACCTGTACCTCAGGTGAACCGGTATCGCCGGGAGTTCTTGCATACTCGTTCATGATTGCTGTCTTTTTCTCTTTGGTAATCATTTTGATTCCTCCATTAAATCTGCGGTGCAAAGATTTCCTTTGCCTCCGCGTTAAACGCCGCTTACCGGGATAAGGTCGGAGTGTCCGTCATCTGAGTAAGGGCTTTACACATACGAACGATAGTGTAACATAAGTTCATTAAAATGTAAACACCTAATTTCATGCGGCTTTGGATAACTAATGTCTTACTCTTATATCCGTCAGCGCACATTCATCCCCCGTAAGCGCCACATATACCGGAGCGTTATCATCGGGAAGCTCCGTGATATTCTCGAGGCGGATTCCGAGATTCTCCGCGGTTATTATAACCTTTCTTCCCCTCTTTTCCACAAGAACCTCACACTCCATTCCCTGCCGGTTTTTGCCCTTCCACTCTTCCCAGCCGGGAAATTCCGGAGTTCTTTTCATTGTGAATCTGTTTACCGTACCGTCGCTGCCCTCCTCATTCTCGCCGTTTAACTTAACAAGGACATACTCCCGGTATCCCTCTCCCATCACTTTTCCGTCCCCGGAGGTAAATAACACCACATAGGGACAGTGCCATACCAGATTTGCTCCGGGGAGGCTTAAGGTATGGAATGTGAGATGAAGCCTGTCCTTCAGCTCGATTCCTTCCGTTGAGGAGGATCTGGGCCTGTCTATCTGTATATTCTTTATGTCAGATTCCATCCGGTCCGTATAGCTGATCTCTTCCGCGATTCTCTGGATATCCCCCTCTCCGAGCCTTTCTCCCGTGGGATTTACTGTTATGTTCTCAAGCCTGCAGTGCTCCCCCGTAAGCGCGAGGAACGCGCTCTTTGAGCCGCCCGGCAGTGCCACGATGACCTCCTTGGCGTACTCGGGGCTTCTCATGGTAAGCTTTAAATGGTCCTCATACCTTCCCGCAGTGACCTCGTATTTATTGCCCACGAAGGCTGCCTCGGGGATATCCAGACGGATCTCCTTCAGCTCTCTTGCCTCGGTGCCTACGCTGTGGGAGTCAAACCATACCTCCCCATACTCAAGATATCTGTATTCTTCTATGGTTTTTTCGTCGCGGTGTACATGCCTGTCATACGAATCGTACAATATGACCGAGGGCGCGTGGAATGTATCCTTTCCCCCTTCAGCGGCGTAACAGTCAAAGGTTATCCTTAAACAGTTTCTCTCTATCCTTACGCCGTTTGAAACCTGCTCGCGGTACTCTCCGCACTCAAGGCTGCTCTCCAGCTTGTCCTCGACACCGTTACTGTCCATATCGATGATCTTTACCATATTTTCCGCAAATACGGGATCATAATCCGTACCCGCGCCCTTTATAAAGGCCTCCCTTGCCATAAAGCCCGGCATTGCATCCCTATAGCGCTTGTCCGAGGTCATCGAAACATAGGCGTCAGCAACGGCGACGATCCTTGATATCTCGGGTATCGCCCCTGCCTTAAGCCCTTCGGGATAGCCGCTTCCGTCATATTTTTCGTGGCTGTAGTACGCACCCGTGGCAAGATAGGGATATTCCGTGATATTCATAAGTATATCTCCGGATATCTCCGGCTTTTTGCGCATATTTTCAATAAACTCTTCGGTATCATCCCTGTCGCTTTGAATCACATCATCCGGGAGCGCAGCCATGCCTACATCGTGGAGAAGCGCGGCATAATACGCCCGGTCACACTCATCGGCAGACTTTCCGCTAAGCTCCGCAATCCTTCTTGCGTACTCCGCCGCCTTAAGGGAATGTCCCTGTGAATAGCTGTCTCTTCTCTCCACCGCGCTGACGAAGGCGGTGGCTGTCTGGTCGAACAGCCTTTTCATGCTCTTTTTCTCTTCATACAGCCCTTCCATTTCGATCTTATGGGCATGCTCCACCGTCTCGTTAATGTCCAGATACGCGTATATATAAAGGAATATCGATACAAGCACCATCGCCATGTTTACTATCGAGATACCGTACGCAAATATCTGGAGTATGCCGCAGGCTATCGGCACGAATATATAAAGCACGAGGGATATGTATATAAGTCTGCTGACAGCTTTTTTTAGCTCTCTTATGACCGTATACTGGACTATCGGACATACTATCGGGATAACATAGGCTATAAGAAAACCAGCCCCCCTGTGGTAGACATTGTTTTCATCGAAATAATAATACAGCCCGGTCAACGCCGATATGACCGCCAGGAGCATACCTGCCACGGAGATATACTGTACAGCGATAAGCCTCACCGGAAGCTTGTCCCTTCCCCCCTCGTTTTTAATAAGATCCCGCAGGTACAGATTAAACCCGAAAACGACCCCCGAGGTCAGGAAAAACACAGAGAAATTGCTAAGCCTTACCATGATATATCCCAGCTCTGTGGTATTTCCGGAATATATATACGCCTCCCTGTCAAACCACAGCAGAAAGAAGGCGATAAGCTCCATCAGTATGAGTATCGCTCTTCGTTCCTTCCTGAGAAACTTCGTATTGAACAGGAGTATGGTCATAACAAGACACGCTCCGTCCAGGATAAGCATGATATCCAGTTGGTTCGCCTTTAAAAATTCATACATTGCGTTTCTCCCGAATCATTTCTTCCATTCCGTCCCAGTCAAAGGACTTCAGTTTCTTTTCAAGCTCTTTAAAGAATTCCCCGTCCTCATCCGGGAGTCTGTACTCCTTAAGTTCTCCCAGGATCATCTCAACCGAATCGTAATCCATCTGCGAAATGATATCTCCCAATGCCTCGTACGCATCCTTAAGGGTATCCTCCGGAACCGGTTCCTTCTCATCATCCCCGCTCTCTTTTTCTATCCTTTCGAGTTTCTTCTTAAAGGCTGCGTAATCCGTAAGAAGCTTTTCGGTGTTGGCATCGATGAAATCCATATCCTCTTTGTTTCCCGCGCTCTCAAGCTCCGCGCAGAGCCGTGAAAGTTCTTCCGCTCCGATTATCCTTGCGGAGCTCTTAAGCGCATGTACCTTTATCGTATAGAGCCTTATATCTCCGCTCTCGTAGGAATCGCTTATCACCTTTGAATTTTCGTCAATCGTATCAAAGAAAAGACTAAGCGCGAAAAGATAGCTGCTTACTCCACCGGAATTCTTAATACCCTCCTCCACATTTATCTCGGGTATATCATATATCCAGTTCATCTCCTCCGGGATTTCCTCGAGCTCCTGCACGGCATCCGCCGATGTGGGCTTTTCCACGATCTCTTCGGGAAGATGTTTGAGGATTGTCTTTTCAATAAGCTCTCCGTCTACCGGCTTCGTCAGATAACCGTTAAATCCCTTCGAAATATAGAAATCCTCACCCACGGCCGTATTTGCGGTAAGGGCGTAAACGGGAAGATCGGGCTGGGTTAACCTGATTTTTTCTATGGTCTCTATTCCGTCCATCCCCGGCATCATATGGTCGAGAAATACAACATTGAATTTGGTCTCCTTTATCGCTTCGAGACATTCCTCTCCGCTGGTAACCGTGGTAACGAACACCTTTGTAGCCTTTAAGAGTCCCTTTATTACATTAAGATTCATCGGTGTATCGTCAACAACAAGGATATCCGCGTCGGGAGCGATAAATTTGGGAACATAGGGTCCCTTTGCCGTGGTTTCATCGTGCTCCGCAAACAGCCCGATAGGGGTCTTGTCCGCGATCTTCTGCGCAACGGTAAGTATGAATTCCGATCCCTTGCCATACTCGCTCTCGCAGATAAGAGTACCTCCCATAAGCTCGGCGAATCTCCGGGATATATCAAGTCCGAGACCGGTTCCCTGGATACCGCTGTTTTTCTTTTCGTCAAGCCTCTCATAAGCGGTGAAAAGCTTGTCCATGTCCTCGGGCCTGACACCTATTCCGGTGTCCTTAACCGAGAACTTTATAACCGCCCTGTCGTTCTCCCGCTCCTCCATATACACGCTAAGGCAGAAGCCGCCGCGCTCGGTATATTTAACGGCGTTGGTAAGGAGATTCAAAACCACCTGCTTGATCTTTCCGGCATCACCGTAGAGGCGCTTCGGCAAGATCTCGTCGATCACGACATCAAAGACCAGCTCCTTTTCGTTGCTCCTTCCCCTTATCATCGACACTATGGATCTTAACATATCCACGGTATCGTATTCCTGCTCCACGATATGCATTTTTCCGGACTCTATCTTCGACATATCAAGAAGGTCGTTGATAAGTCCGAGAAGAGTTTCGGACGCGTTCCTTATGTCGAAGGAATAATTCATCATCGACATGAAATATCCCTTGGGAACACCTGTCGCATCCTCACGCAGTGCAAGTTCGTTCATACCCATTATCGTATTGATGGGGGTTCGTATCTCATGGGACATATTCGCAAGGAAGGTGGATTTAGCCTTGTTTGCCCTCTCCGCGTCCTCCTTTGCCTGCCTTATGGCATCATACTGCTTTGAGACAACGGTGCTCTTCATGATACGCCAGACTATAAACGCCGCAAGAAAGGCAACTATTATGAACAGCAATATCCTGAATATCAAAAGCTCGGTGATCCTGGGCTGCTTGACTATCCTGTAGGGATCATCCAAAACCACGCTTCCCATGTTGTCGAGCACCTGGACATGGAGCGTGTAATCTCCGTATTTAAGTCCGGTATATTCAAGAGGTATCAGCTTGTCCCTTGTGGTCGTAAGTCCCTCATCCTCCCTGTTTTCAATAAACACACGGACAGTCGGATTTGCCAGCGTATAATCCAGCACCGATGCCGTTATCCTTATACGGGAGTCCGCAGGGGGAAGGGTATATGTTCCGTTTGCATCCGGCTCTATCCTTTCGTCGCCGCAGTAGACCGAGCTTATCGCCGTTCTCGCGACTATACTCTCGTCCGAGAAACCGTTTATATTGACCCTGCACACCCCGTCCCTGCAGGAAATATAAAGATTACCCTTCTCGTCAAGCCCGCTGTAGGAGTTTGACGTGGGCGTGCTTGTAAGTCCGTTTGAGATCGTGTATATCCTGTAATCCGAAACTCTGTCATCCACCATATCCTGCGCCTTTACACAGTATATTCCGTAGGATGAGATTATCCAGATATTGCTGTTATCGTCAAAATAAAGATCGTAATTGTTGTTATAGGGGAAGGAAGCGACCTGCTTTATTACCCCCTCCTTCATATATTCGATGGAGTTTGATGTTACGATCCAGTATACTCCCCTTTCCTCGTCCTTCTTTATTCTCATGATGACATCGCTTGTCAGTCCGTCATCTCTGGAAATTCTTGCAACTCTTCCGTCACTTATCACATATAATCCGTCACCGTCGCTGCCCGCGTAGATCTCTCCATTGTCCCCCTCACAGACAGTCAGCATGACCGTGTTCTTTATGCCGTCCCCGGCGCCGATGGTCCCGGTAACCTCCACGTCCCGGATTATGGCGATACCGTCGTTTGTACCCACAATAAGGGATCCGTCCCGGGAATTGATACAGCACCTTACCTTATTTCCGGGCAATCCTTCCGCAGTCGTATACGACTTTACCGATCCGTCCTTCTTTTTGCAGACCAGACCGAGATCCCCCGTAAATGTGGCTATCCATATATTTTCATCGTTATCCGTTGTGATACATCTGATCCTTGAATTACCGATATATTGGGTCAGCTTATCCTCGATGGCGACACCGTTTTCATCAATTATCCGAAGCCCGTTGTCCGTTCCTATATACAGCTTTCCCCCGACACAACAGGTTGCGTTTGTAACCTCCTTCGAAAGCGACGCCTTCTCTGTCACATTGGAAAAGGAATTTGAGATGACTTTCAAAACTCCCTGTGTGGATGAGGCCACCCAGAGATTCCCCTGGTAGTCCGAGGCTGTCATCTCGATGGCGCTGCTAAAGGGCAGATTGTCAAGAAGCTTTATCTCGAATTTTTTGTCGAGATAACCTACACGGCTGGTGGAGGATATCCATACTCTTCCGCAGTCGTAGGACATCCAGTGGACATCCTTTATGGGATCCACGGATATCTTCCTCATGGAGGTAGCCCTTGTGCCAAGATTTCCGTAGTAAACATATCTTCCGTCGGTTCCGAAATACAGCTTTCCCGGATTGTTGGGATCGCATAGGATGGTTGTTACCTTGTTTATCCCGAGATCACTGCTCTCATATATCTCCTTCAGCTTGCAGTCCTCGATGGAAAAAACTATTCCGTCCGCGGTCTGTCCGTACACCACCCCGTTGCTGTCGGAATCCAGCCTGAGTATCCTCTCCTCATTTATCTTTGAGTGGCTTAACAGGGTTACATGAAGATAGGAGTCTATATAGCAGACGCCGGCGGTGGTCCCGACAAAAATATTGCCCTCATCATCCTCCGAAAATACCCTTATGGAGGAGGAAGGAAGCCCATCCTTGTATGTTAAATGGACGACCTCGCTTCCGTTTATCATTACAACGCCGTTATCATTCGTGGCGACCCAGATCCTGCCCCTGCTGTCCTCGAAAAGACCTCTTCCGCTTGTAAGTCCCTTGTCGGTATCCAGTCTCTCAAAGATGCTTCCGTCGTATCTTATGATCCCGCTGTAGCCGCCGATCCAAACATATCCGTCACTTGAACCGAGGATAAAATTGGCATCGGAGGTGGGCAGACCGTTTGTGGCATCATAGATCTGGGTCGTATAACCCACATCCCCAAGCTGGCCGGTTGCGGCGTAACCGCCGCCCACAAGCTTTGCCTGCTCAAGCGCCGTATTGTCTGCGGTATTCTCGGAACCGGTGTCCGACTCTGCCGCATTAAGGCTTCCCGTCGTCCCCGCAAAGGCTGCGAAAACCATACAGACCGCCATACATATTACGCCTGCTGATCTTATCTTTTTGAAAGTATTAACCATTGGTTATCTCTCCAACTGTTTTTGTTCGGTCAAATTACCTTTCTCTTTCCTACACGCTCTTGGAATACTTTCTGAGTATTACCTGAACCTCCGGAAGAGAATCCATCAATGCTTCCACACATTTCGGATCAAACTGGGTTCCCCGTCCCTCATTTATCAGCCTTAAGGCCTCCTCAAGGGAGAACGCCGGCTTGTAGACCCGGGGCGATGTAAGCGCGTCAAATACATCAGCCACCGCCATTATACGCGCGGAAAGAGGGATAACCTCGCCGTGGAGTCCCTCCGGATAGCCCCTGCCATCCCATCTCTCATGATGGTAGGCAGCCATATTCCTTGCCTCCTTGAGATAATTTCCGCCCTTTACGGTCTTTATCGCCTTATCAAGGATATCCTTTCCGGCAGTGGTATGGGTTTTCATGATCTCATACTCCTCGTCCGAAAGCTTTCCGGGCTTGTTGAGTACCCAGTCGGGAATATTTATCTTTCCCACATCATGAAGCGGCGCCGAACGCACCACATCGGACATAAATTTCGGAGTTATCTTTTCCGCGTAATATCCCTTTTTCTTCAGTCCCTCAACTATTATCTTTACATAGGCCGCGGTTTTCTGGATATGGGCTCCCGTATCGGAGTCCCGGTTCTCGACCATATCCGCCATGGTTATGATCAGTCCGTCCTGCATCTTTGCGGTGGAATCCGAAAGCCTCCGGATACTCCTCAGCTGTTCGGACTGGTTGACCATCATCCGTCCGATGGAATCATAGAGCTTTTCCACCTCGTCACCTGTGCGGATATCCAGCTTCCTGAAATTCCTGATATTCTCATCGATTATGTCCTGAATATCTTCCGTTCCCGCAAGGCCGTTGATGTACCGGGATATGGAATTTACGGGGATTATAAGCTGGGTTTCGCTAAGCCAGACAACAAATACACATACAAGTATAAAGAATCCCAAAAATACCGAGATCATCTCCACAAGATAGCTTCTCTGCATCTGGGCAAGTATCCCCATATCAACATCCGCCCCAACATAGCAGACACATCTCCCCGCGGAGTTGTACACCGGCGAATATGCCGTCAGAAGGTATCCGTATTTATCGTTGGTTATGACCGGATCGATGGGGCGACCCGCAAGAAGATCCGGCAGATCGTCCTTAAAGCCCTCGTCAAAGGGTATTACCGTACCCAGCTCCTCCGCTTCGGTATCCTCCGTTGAAATATCAAACACCACATGACAGCCATCCTCCATTATCTTGTAGACATAGAGATATGTAATGTCCGTGGAGCCGTACAGTATATCCTCCAGCATTTTCTTTTCCACCGCGTAGCTTCCGGTTTCACTGCCCATCACAAGATATGAATCTATCATGTCCGCATTGAGGATCCTTGCCACGGTATCCGCGGTTCCCTGAGCTATCCTTGTGTGCTCCCGGATCATTGTCTTCCGGTACACTACCATACCGATGACTATCGAAACGATGGCGACCGTGGCAAGTGAAAAGCTCATGACAAGCAGTATCTTTGTCTTGAGGGACATTATCCTGTTGGTCTTTCTTCCCTTTGCCCGATAATCCGGCTCCTCCTCTTCCCGGGCGGATACATCGGACTGCGGATGATCCTCGTACCTTGCAAGCCTGTGATACTTTTGCGGTATGGCTCTTAAGACCGTAAATGCCACAAGCACCGACAGCGCCTTGTCCGGCAGATCAGTGACCAGGCTCGATACTATATGGGCCCATACCGCGTTAAAAAAGCCCGTTCCGTAAAGGACTCCGGCGAGGGATTCGCTGTCAAAGGAAAGTCCATCCATAAACCACGGGATCAGTGAACCAATGCCGCCTCCGATAAAGGTAAAGATAAATATCATCCCTATAACGCCCCACGCCTTTTTAAACCAGCCCCTTCGCGCGAAGAAAGCCGTAAAAAAGGCGATAAGGACATTAAGTACGCCGTAATACATAGCCGTCGGATCGTATGTCAGCTTAAGAAGGTTTGTGACAAATCCCACCAACACGCCGGGTAAAAAACCTCCCATGGCGGCGACTATCATGCTTCCTATGGTATCAAGATAAAGCGGGATATCGAAAAAGGTCATAAAATATCCCAGAATAAGATTTACCAGTACGCCTCCGAAACTGATAAGAAACGCGTAAAAAAAACGGCGGTGTTTTTCATTTTTTAAAGAAAATCTTCTCATTCATCAAATTCCCTTGAATATGAACTCAAATTCCAGTTTTTTGCTGACATCAATGAGATATTCGGGGTGTACACAGGCTCCCCAGCTGTTGTCTCCGCCCACGCCCATCTGGGCTTTTGCCACTCTTACATAGGTGTAATGTACGGGAGGAAGCTCGTTCGGGTGCGTGGCGTTTTCCATCTCGTGGGGCGTGTAGGGAAGTGCGCTTAAGCTTAAGGTATCCCCACCGTTTTCCGCAGAACCTGCTCCGTCTTTGTTTCCGCTTACCTTCGCAAAACGGATTCCTCTTCCTCTCTCATCCACGATATCGGCATATCTTACTCCGGTGTGGTTTCCGCATTCCTGCGGCACCATATACGCGGCCATCATATCCTTTACAGCGCCTTCATAAATTCCAAGCTTTGCTCCCTCGTGCCTGTCGCTGTAGGTCTCCTCGGGACCCTCTCCGTACCATTTAATACGGTCATGATCCGCGGAGAGCTTAAACATGATCCCGAACTCGGGACAGTCTCCCAGCTCCTTTACCGGATCGTAGGAAAGAGAGGTTTTTACCGCTCCGTTTCCGTATACGGTATATTTAAGGACCGCGTAGCTTACCGGAGTCGTGGCGAACTCGTAATCATAGGTGATCTCCACTCTGTCGGCAAATTCCTCCACCTTGGGATTTGCTGCACCGAGACGGTCCGACCTTTTCCTGTAAAGGCTTGCTATCTTCCACTGGGCATAGCGAAGTGGCATCCTGCTTCCGTTGTCGTTGTCCACCGGCGCGCGCCAGAAATTCGGAACCGGAGCCGCCTTAAACAGCTCTTTTCCGCCGTATGTATAGGACTGCATTCCGGCATCTCCGTAATTAAAGATCGCCGAGAAATTCTCTCCCTTAACTCCGAGGTTATACTGGCTGTACACGATCTGCAGCGTATCGGGACGCTTTATAACCGCGTTCTTGCCGGATATCACCTCACTTGTATTGCAGGCTATATATGCCCTGCCCTTAGCCGAGGGATATACAGCCCATCCGTATGAAACCTCATGACCCCTCTCTCCCCATACATGGCAGACCTTTGTGTAGAGTGAGGCGCTGACCGTTATTTCACCCTCCGCCTTTGGAACCCGGCAGACCTCCTCGAAGCGTTTTGTCTCTCCGGGAGCACAGCTGATCTCAAGGATCTTATCTGCAATCCTTACCCCGTCACAGCTAAATGTTAAAACACATTCGTACTCCGAGGCATCGGTAAAGAGTGAATTGTTTTTTATTATCAGGTTTACATAACTTTCTTTTCCCGAAGACTGTCCCCCACCTGCGGCCATCTGAACCTTGTCCGTAAAATCAAAATCAAGCTTGAAATTGCGGTAGTTGAACTTGACCTCCTGCATCTTTGGCGAGGGAAGCCTGCTGCCGCCGTATACGATACCGTTTCCGCTGAAATTGTAATCCGAGGGTCTGTCGTCAAAATCCCCGCCATACTTTTGATACTTAACGCCGTAGCGGTCTTCCGCATTTATGGACTGGTCGATATAATCCCAGATAAAACCGCCCTGGTACTGCATCTCGGTCTCGGTAAGGTCGGTATACTTGTGCATCGCTCCGCAGGAATTTCCCATGGCGTGGGTGTACTCGCACATGATAAAGGGCTTGCTTCTGTCCTTTTCAAGAAACTCCTTTATGCCCTCCACCGAGGTGTACATCTGGCTCTCGACATCGCTTATTCCCTCGACGCTTCTGTCGTTAAACACGCCCTCGTAATGAACCGCTCTCGTCTTATCAAGGGTTCTGAAAAGATCCGCCATCGCCTTTATATTGGTTCCGCCGAAGGACTCGTTTCCGCAGGACCAGAGAAGTATCGCCGGATGATTTTTATCCCTCTCGTACATTCTCCTTGCGCGGTCAAGCACCATGTTTTTCCATCTCGGGTTATTTCCGGGAACCGCGTAATCTCTGTCCCTTCCTCCGTAGAGTATCGGAGTCCAGATTCCGTGGGTCTCAAGATCGGTCTCTGCGATCATATACAGTCCGAGTCTGTCACAGAGCTCGTAAATCGGCGAATTGTCCGGATAGTGGCATGTCCTTATCGCGTTTATATTATGGCGCTTCATCGTAACTATATCCGTCCAGAGCTCGGACAGGTCGGGAACCCTTCCCTGCTTTCCGGAAAACTCATGACGGTTTACGCCCTTGAATACGATTCGCTTTCCGTTAAGGAGCATTATTCCGTCCTTTATCTCAAATCTCCTGAATCCGAAGAGGGTCTCCGCGCCTGCCACCTTAATCTTATAGAGATTGGGAGCCTCAGCGCTCCAAAGAAGCGGCTCCTCCACATCTATTTCAAAGGAGTTCTCACCCTCCTTTAGCTGCGCATCTATAATATTTTCAACCGTTCCCTTTTCATCGGCTCCCCAGTATGCGGGATAATCCTCAGCCGGCATTCCGATATCGCTTCTTCCGATCCTTACAAGCTCTAAAGCGGCCTTCTGCGGTCCGCTGGAGGTTACGGTAATATGTATCTTTCCGGTTTTAAGATCCTCCGAAAGCCCGCATACCACCTTTATATCTTCTATGAAGGGAGCGGAATACCTGTACAGCTCAACATCTCTGAATATTCCGGAAAAACGGAAAAAGTCCTGGTCCTCGGCCCAGCTTGACGCGCTCCACTTAAATACCGCGAGCGCAATCTTGTTTACTCCCTCTCTTACAAAGCCCGATATGTCAAATTCCGCGGGCAAAAAGGACCCCTCGCTGTACCCGGCGTATTCTCCGTTTACCCAGAGAGCAAATGCGCTTTCAACTCCCTTGAAGGAAAGTATAAAGGTATCACCATCGGTTACCTTATCTATCTCGATATTTTTTGCATAGCTTCCAACCGGATTAAACTGCTTCGGAAGCTCGCCGGGGTCACACTCCTCGTGACCGTCCCATGGATACTGGACATTTACATACTGTGGCTTGTCATACCCCTCCATCTGGATATGGGCGGGGACTCTTATATCCTCCCATGAGCTGCAATCGTAATCGTCGGCATAAAAGCCCCCGGAAACCTCATCAAGATTCCTTGCGTATTTAAATTTCCAGAGACCGTTAAGATTCTTCTTTTCCGCCTTTTTTCCGTCAAAAAGAAAGCTGTGGTCGGAGTGGGCAGGAAGCTTGTTCTCCTCGAAAAACTCAGGATCGGCCAGTTTATTAAAATCTATCATTTGATATCCTTTCCGCTTACCGTCCGGTTTGTATCGGTCTCCGGACGGTTCAGGCGACTGTGCGTTGTTCAGATTTTGGAAAGAGCATTCTCAAGGTCTGCGATAAGGTCATTTTTGTCCTCAAGTCCGCAGGAAATCCTTATAAGACCCGCAGGGATTCCGGCTGCCTCGAGCTGCTCGTCGGTCATCTGTCTGTGGGTGGATGTGGCGGGATTTAAACAGCAGGTTCTCGCGTCGGCCACATGGGTCTCGATAGCCGCAAGCTTAAGCTCCTTCATAAACTTCTCGGCTCCGGCTCTTCCGCCCTCCACCTCGAAGGATACAACTCCGCATCCGCCGTTTGGCATATACTTCCTTGCGATCTCATAATAAGGGTCGGATTTAAGTCCGGGATAGCTGACCTTCGTAACCTTCGGGTGCTTCTCAAGAAACTCCGCAACTGCCTGTCCGTTCTCCACATGCTTAGGCATACGGACATGAAGGGACTCAAGCCCGAGATTTAAAATAAAGGCATTCTGGGGGGACTGTATGCAGCCGAAATCTCTCATAAGCTGTGAGGTTGCCTTTGTTATGAAGGCTCCCTCCCTGCCGAATTTCTCCGCGTATACAATCCCGTGATAGGATTCATCGGGAGTTGTAAGTCCGGGGAATTTATCCGCATACGCCATCCAGTCGAATTTGCCGGAATCTACTATCGCACCGCCCACTGCTGCTCCGTGGCCGTCCATATATTTTGTTGTCGAATGGGTCACTATATCCGCGCCCCACTCAATAGGTCTGCAGTTGACGGGTGTGGGGAAGGTATTGTCAACGATAAGCGGTACTCCGTGGGCATGGGCCACCTTCGCGAATTTCTCTATATCAAGAACAGTAAGTGCGGGGTTTGCGATGGTCTCGCCGAACATTGCACGGGTATTGTCCTTAAAAGCGGCGTTAAGCTCATCCTCGGATGCGGTGGGGCTTACAAAGGTAACCTCGATCCCCATCTTTGCCATTGTTACGGCGATGAGATTGAAGGTTCCGCCGTATATGGACGAGGAGGCAACTATATGGCTTCCGCACTCGCAGATATTAAAGAGTGCAAAGAAGTTTGCGGCCTGTCCGGAGGATGTGAGCATTGCGGCGCTTCCGCCCTCGAGAGCTGCGATTTTTGCGGCCACATGATCGTTGGTGGGGTTCTGGAGTCTTGTATAGAAGTATCCGCTCTCCTCAAGATCGAAAAGCTTTCCCATGGCCTCGCTGGTGTCATATTTAAAGGTGGTAGACTGGATTATGGGAATCTGTCTCGGCTCTCCGTTTTTCGGCGTATAGCCTGCCTGCACACAATTTGTTCCGATTGAATAATTCTTCATTTTTCAAACCTCTTTCATTATATCTTTTTATTTTATCTTTTTACTCTTTGTTTTATTATCATTCTTTATTCCGTAAAGCCTGCGCTCCCGGGAAGCCCGTTTATGGTCAGCAGATCAGCCTGCGCAAGACTAACACAAACAACTTTTCAAATCCCACGCTCAAAAGAACTATAACCACCGTCCACGCAAGAAGATCGTCTGTGGCAAGGAATGTTTTCGCAAGATAAAGCTGTCTGCCTATGGACCCCGAGGGGGTTCCTATAACCTCGGCGGCGACTCCGGCCTTCCACGCAATCCCCGCGGACAGCGATGCCGTCGAAATAAGCTTATCGGAAATATTCGGGAAAAAAATGTTCCGCAGCCTTCCGAAATAGGACAGATTCTCCAGCTCCGCAAGGTCCGTAAGCGAGGAATCTATCCCCTCCATCGCGTTAAGTGTGTTCTGGTAGCAGATCGGCAGTACTATCAAAAAAGAAATAAAGATCGAAAGATTCGCGGGGGAAAGCCATATAAGACATATCACCACGAAGGATGCCACCGGAACGGATTTTACCGTAGCCATCCAGGGCATGAGAAGAAGCTTTACCACCCCTATCCTGTATGCAAGTACCGCCAGAAGGATTCCCAAAGCCAGCCCCGAAAGATACCCTCCGAAAATGTGTACCAGAGTAAAACCGACCGACTTCCAGAAAACCGCCGTGGGGATGAGCGTAAACAACCTTAGAAGGACTCTTGACGGTCCTACGATAAGTATCGGACTGTCAATTATAAACGAGACCAGCTCCCACACGATAAGCGCGGCCAAAACGGCGATGATCCTGAGGAAAAGCTCTTTATTTTTCACGCTCTTTTTTTGCAATCCGTATCCCCTTTATCGATATCCGTATCCATACGCGTATATTTAACAGCGCATACATATTTTATTTTAACACATATCACCGATAATATCGACAAAAAAAGCGTACAGTCACCTGTACGCCTATCCGTGTTACATATTTTGTTAATCCGCGTCGTAATAGAAATCCTCCCCGGGGAGATTTCCTCCTACGCTTGCGGGGTTCTGCCCGTAAAGGATTCCAAGATATCCGCTTAAAAGCTCCTTTAACTCAGAGCCTGTTCTGTAGGCAAGGTTACAGCCCGGAAGCGCCTTCTGTGCGATGGCGGCCTTGGCAACGATACCGTACTTTTCTATAAGCGCTGAAGCCTCCTCGGGATTGGAATTTACATAGATTACCGAGTTCTCATATTCCTTGAGGAAATCCTTTATAACCTGTGGATGAGCCTCAGCAAATTCTTTTCTTGCCACAACAACTCCGGTAATGATGCTGCAGCCCTCAACATTTGAATCCCACTCGGCGTTAAGGTCGATCGCTACCCTAAGTCCCTCTACCTGCGCGCAGGCTGCGGTAACAAAGGGCTGGGGAAGTATCGCCACTGCAGCTTCATCCGACTTTATGTATGAAAGCGCCTCCGTGGTATCGGCACACCAGACAACATTTATATCGTTATCAAGATCAAGTCCCACAAGGGAAACAAGGTATCTTACGGTATACTCCGGAACCGCGCCCTGACCTGTCATATAAACGGTCTTTCCCGCAAGATCCGAAAGAGCGGAAATGCTCTCTCCCTTTTCAACCACATTGAGAACACCGAAGTTGCAGCTTGCGAGAACCTCTATCGCGCCCCCGGTCTTGTTATAGATAACCGAAGCAAGGTTCGAGGGGATGCAGGCTATATCAAGCTCTCCCTTCGTAAGAGGAGCCACGAAGGCGGAAGCATCGGTTGCAAGCTCGGAAAACTCATAATTGCAGCTTGCGTTCCCGGCTGCGGAATCCTCCATTATCTTGACCATGCTCATTGCGGTGGGACCTGACATTGCCCCTACTCTTACCGCG
This sequence comes from Lachnospiraceae bacterium, assembly GCA_017479285.1. Taxonomy (GTDB): domain Bacteria; phylum Bacillota; class Clostridia; order Lachnospirales; family Lachnospiraceae; genus AC2028. The sequence continues at coordinate 21,354 of JAFVCL010000033.1, read as the reverse complement.
GTATCGTCCTTAGCGCTGCCGCATCCTCCAAGGAGCATCGCACCTGTAAGGACTATTCCCAGACAGGCAGTTACCTTTGAAACAAAAGATCTTTTCATTTTAAAACATTGAAACCTCCAAATCTTTACAGTCGGCCAAGTGCCGTATATCAAAGCTCTTGCGAGTAATGACCACTTACTTTCTCCCCATTTCAACAGTATCCGCTTTAAATCCGCATAAATTCTCATTTATGCTTCGGTTATCCGCCCTGGCTATAAGCTCATCCCTGCATTTTTTCGCGGCGGTCTCCTTGCTGTACGCGCTGGGACCTCCGACACATCCTCCCTCGCAGATCATTCCCTCTATGAAATTCTCGGGAAGCTTACCTGCCCTCATAAGAAGGAGCGCCTTCTTACACTCAAGGACCCCGTCGGCCTTATAAACTTCGGGGAGCTCGCTGCAGCCTTGCTCCTTCATGCTCTCCAAAACCGCGGCAGAAACCCCTCCCGCGTTTCCGAAGCGCTTTCCGAAGACGGATGCCTGCTGCTTAAACTCATCATCACAGGGCTCAAGCCTTACCTCCTTTGCCCGGAGTATCGCGCGGATTTCGCTGTAGGTAAGTACATAATCCGCATTTCCCTCGATATGCTCATCCACAATCTCGGATTTTTTCGCTATGCAGGGTCCGATAAACACAACCACCGCTCCGGGATTGTCTCTTTTTATCATTCTCGACATTGCGCACATGGGGCTTACCGTCTCGGATATAAGCTCCTTAAGCTCCGGGAAGTGTCTCTTTATGAAATTAACGAATGCGGGACAGCAGCTCGTAACCTTCTTCTCGCCCTTTTCAAGAGCCTCCATCCACTCCTTTGCCTCCGCATAAGCCGTCATATCCGCGCCGAGACCGACCTCGTAAAAGCCGTCGAAGCCGATAGCCTTCATTGCCTTCACCCAGCTCGCGTAGCCTCTGTCCGGCCCGAACATTCCCTCCGAGGCGGGCGCAGCGATGGCAAACACCTTTTTATCCGACTTAAGCGCCTCTATTACCGGAACGATAAAGGTCTTTGAACCTATCGCGCCGAAGGGACAGCTGTGGATACATTTTCCGCACCGTATACATTTGCTCTCGTCGATAACGGAGATACCGTCCTCGTCATAGCTTATGGCTCCCACCGGGCAGGAATTTTTGCAGGGTCTTACAAGGTGCGCTATCGCGTTGTAGGGACAGCTTTCCGCGCATCTGCCGCATTCCTTACACTTCTGGGCATCTATGTGGGAGCGGTCCCTTCCCGGCTCCACAGCTCCGAATCTGCAGGCGCTTACGCAAGCTTTACCCATACAGTTCTGGCAGTTCTCGGTTACGGTGTAGCTGGAGATCGGACAGTCCTCACAGGCCGATCTTATGACCTGTATTATATTGTCGGAGTTCCCCGTAAGGGTCCGTCCTATGGCAAGTTCTATCCTCTCCCTCGCGATTTCCCTCTCCCTGTAAATACAGCATCTGTACTGGGGCTTCGGCCCCTTGTGGAGCTTATAGGGAAGGTCTCCCTTTTTTTCTTCCAGCTCCCCCGCAAAAGCCAGCTTTGCCACCTCGTACAGTATCTCGTGCTTTACTTTTATCACGTTTTCGTCTGCAAACATATCGTCCCCCTGTTATTTATATGATTCCGGCCTTTTCAAGAAAATGTCTTACATTTTCACGATAAGCGGCTTCATCCGTTATAATGCTCATGGAATGCCCCGCGCCGGGCACAAGATGAAGCTCGCTGTATCCCCTGTTTGCCTCATGCATAAGTTTAGCGTGTTCACAGGGAATGAAATCATCATCCTCCCCGTGGAAGAAGCATATCGGGATCTCGTTTTTCTTTATATATTCAATGGGTCTTACCTGCTTATAGCTGTATCCGTACATTATCCTGCTCGCCCAGCCGGAGGTTGCCACAAGAAATGCCGGAAGATGCATACTGTTCCTGATAAGATATTTAAGGAGCATCGGAAGATCGCAGTAGCCGCAGTCGCTAACTATAAACCTTACCCTCGGAGAGTACTGAAGCGCATTGGTCGTAAGTCCCGAGCCCATCGACTCCCCGTGAAGTCCCAGTATTATATCGTCTCCGAACCTCTCGTATACATGCTTTATTACACACATAAGATCCCGGCTCTCGTTATATCCCATGGTACAGGCCACACGGACATTGTCCCCGTGTCCCCTGTCATCATACATTACCGCATTAAAGCCCAGGTCGTGGAACATGTGGAGATATTTTACGCTCCCGAGCCTGCATCCGCTGTAGCCGTGGGATATTATAACAAATTTTTTTGAATCCTCCCCCGGGACAAATACGGTATTGAGCTCATACCCGTCATAGGTTTTTATCCTGTATTCCTCCTTGGGAAGCTCATCATAATTTTTCCACATTCCCTTTTCTTTTTCGTACTTTATCTCATCGGGAATGGATATCCTGTTGGGCCATGCGACCGTTCTTGCAAGGATCACGGAGGCTGCAACAAGAAGTATTAAAACAATTGCTATGATTATCGCGATTATTATCAGGGCTGTTTTCACATTTGTCCTTTCTTACCCGGCCGCGGTCTTAACCTGTCTGCTTCGCGGGTTTAAAACCTTTCCGGCTTTCTCCGCGCACTTGCGGGCAACCGGCTTTTGGTGTATTTTATTGGTATATTATAGCACAAAGCATATAAAAGTACCAAAAGGAGTAAAAGAAGTAACATGGGAGTTTTAGAGGATTTAGAACCAAAGAAAGTATTTTATTATTTTGAGGAGCTTACGAAAATACCGCACGGCTCCTACAATGTTGACAAAATAAGCGACTATCTCGCCGATTTCGGAAAAAACCACGGACTGCAGACAATTCAGGATGAATATAAAAATGTGATCATCATAAAAGAGGCGACAGAGGGTTATGAGGATCTTCCGCCCCTTATTCTCCAGGGACACATGGATATGGTGGCGGTTCACACCCCGGAGCTTGATATCGATATGAAAAAGGAGCCTCTTAAGGTGGCGGTCAGCGAAAATGGCGACTATATCTACGCGAAAGGGACCTCCCTGGGAGGGGACGACGGTGTTGCCGTTGCGTACTGCCTTGCGCTTCTTGACGATGAGAGCTTAAAGCATCCGAGGCTGGAGGTCGTATTTACGACAAACGAGGAAACAGGGATGGAGGGCGCAAACGGGATCGACCTTTCGATGCTGAAGGGAAACAGACTCCTCAATCTCGACTCCGAGGACGAGGGCATCTTCCTTACAAGCTGCGCCGGAGGCCTTAGGGCAAATGTATATTTTCCCATGAACGGGGTTTCCTGTGAGGATATAAAGAAAGAGTACGGGGAGGAGTCCTTTGTCTGTGATGTGGAGATCGGCGGTCTTCTGGGCGGTCACTCCGGCGAGGAGATAATAAAGGGAAGGGCAAACTCAAATAAGCTCTCCGCAAGGCTTATGTACGAATATGCCTCGGGTTCATATAAAAAGGCGGAGCAGGACAGGGTGGCAGGCAAAGCCGGAGGTAAGGTTTACATAACTTATATAGACGGTGGTCTTGCAGACAACGCCATTCCGAGAGTTACAAAATTCGGACTTGTTGTTTCCGATGTAAAAAGCTTTGAAGAAAAAGTAAAGAGCTTTAACAAAGATATTAAGGATGAATACGGAAGCGTGGATCCGGATATCTATTGCCGCATACTCTCCTCAAAGCCTCTCTGTGATAACGGCAGTGCTTCCGGCGCAGACTCTTTTGCATTTGACGCCGGCGAAGCCGTTAAATTCCTGTTTACCGTTCCAAACGGTGTTCAGGCGATGAGCGCCGATGTGGAGGGTCTTGTCCAGACATCACTTAACTTAGGTATCGTAAGGAGCGAAGAGATTACAGGTGACAATCCTTTATCCGGTGCGGACCTGACCGGAGGGAGCCTTCTCCACGCCACCTTCTCCGTGCGAAGCAGTATTGAGAGCGCAAAGGATGAGCTTACGGCGAGAGTGTGCTGCCTCGCGGAAAGCTTTGGAGGAAGGGCAGTTCTTTCGGGTAATTATCCCGGATGGGCATACCGCGCAGACTCTCCTCTCCGGGATAAAATGACCGCTCTTTATAAAAAGATGTACGGAAGCGAACCCGTCCTTAAGGCTATACACGCCGGACTTGAATGCGGTATTCTCGGAAGCAAGATAAAGGATCTTGACTGTGTTTCCATAGGTCCCGACATGAAGGATATACATACAACAGAGGAAAAGCTTTATATTGAGTCCTCAAGACGCGTTTACGAATTTGTAAGGGCGCTCATTGAGGAAAAATAAACCCTATATTCCCTGTTTTATAAACTGTTAAGGTAATGTTAAGGTTTTTCGTTTTTACCGGAAAGGTTCGTATTTTATAATCCGATCATAACATAAATATTTCGCGGCACCCGCAGGCGGGATACCTGATATGCCTGTAACGGAGAAATGCCCGATTTTTAAATGAGAAAGAGAGGATTTAAAAAATGTGGACAAGAAAGGAACTTAAAGCGAAAGGTAAGAAAGCGTTCTACGGAAGCTATTGGAAGCATGTCCTTGTGGCTATCATAACCTCCGTTGTGGTCGCGGGAGCAGCCTCCGGAGGCTCATCCGGCGGAATCAGTTCCTCAATGACCGGAGTTATAAACTCCATAAACAATATAGGGGCGTCAGACTTCAGCCTCAATCTGGATGACGGACTTGAGAGCCTCGAAGATCTGCGGGATGAGCTTGAGGATGAATTCGATTCGGATATCGACATCCGTATCAACAACCTTCCCGAGGAGGTAATGGACAGCATCCGCGACGAGCTTAAGGATAGTCTCAAGAATGGAGTTGCCGTATCCGATGATGAGATCATGATCTCCGATGACGACGAGATCCGTATAAACAGGGATGGCATAACCATTGGTGAAGACAAGGTTGTAATAAATAAGGACGGCATCTTTGTTGACGGCAGGATAGCTGCGGATTCCGACGGTATCGTGATCGAAAACGACGGAGATAACTCGATAGTCATTAACGGCAATAACATCAGCGTAAACGGGAACAATGTGAATATAGATAAGGCTGCAGGCTTCGCCATAGCCGGTGTAGCCATAGCGATTGCCATAGTGGTAGGTGTCATAGCCCTTATCGTGGGAGTATTTTCCATCGCACTGGATCTCTTTGTATTCAAACCCATCGAGTATGGCTGCAGAAAGTTCTTCAAGGAGGCACACAGCGGAAATCCCCGTCTCTCCCTTATCTTCTCCGGCTTTACCGACGGATATATGAACATTGTAAAGGTACTGTTTTTCAGAGATCTCTTCATCTTCCTCTGGAGTCTGCTCTTCATAATCCCCGGTATTGTTAAGAGCTATGAGTACCGTATGGTTCCCTATCTGCTTTCCGAGAACCCGAAAATGTCCAAGGATGAGGCTACAAAGCTCAGCAGCAGAATGATGAAGGGCAATAAGTGGAAAGCCTTTGTACTCGACCTTTCCTTTATCGGATGGCACATCCTCTCCGCTCTTACAATGGACATACTCGGAATATTCTATGTAAAACCTTATCAGCAGGCTACAAACGCAGCACTCTATCTTGCACTTAAGGAAGAGGATCCCGACGGATTTCCTGTCGGCGGAAGCACTCCCGGTGAAGATACTCCTGCAATCGCTGCCGAGTAAATAAATACCTGTCTGGTAAAAGGAAAAAATATGTCATATAAGATTTTGATCGCAGATGACGAAGCAGAGATAAGAAGCCTTATAAAGCTCTATCTCGAAAATGAAAGTTACGAAGTACTCGAGGCCGGAAACGGTCTCGAGGCTTTGTCCTCCTTTGAAAAGAACTCTCCGGATATGTGCATACTCGATATCATGATGCCGGGGAAGGACGGATATGAGGTTTTAAAGGAGATACGGAAAAAGAGCAACATCCCCGTGCTCATACTCTCCGCCAAGGATGAGTACTCCGAGAAGATTTTGGGTCTCAATCTCGGCGCGGACGATTACCTTTCCAAGCCCTTTAACCCCCTCGAGATAACGGCCCGTGTCGGTTCCCAGCTTCGAAGATATTACAAGCTTGGGGCGGGGGAGAAAAAAAGTGAAAAGCTCTCCTTCAGGGATCTTACTCTCGATGTTGACGGGTGCAGCCTTGAAAAGGCGGGCACTCCTGTTGAGCTTACCACCACGGAGTTCAGGATCATGGAGCTTTTGATGTCACACCCCGGCAAGGTATACACCAAACAGCAGATATACGAATACGCCTGGGATGAGGAGTATATCGTCTCCGACAATAATATAATGGTATCCATAAGCAAGCTTCGCACAAAGCTTTCCGAGGACACGAACGAGTATATAAAAACCCTGAGAGGATTAGGTTACAAGCTTGGATAAGATAAGAGCCCTAAGAAAATATATAATCAAAAATTTCTTTCTCATACTCGGCATTGTCTTTGCGGTCGAGACAACGATACTGCTTGTCCTTAACAATCTTGTATTTCCGCGTATCGGTGACTTCATATTCAGGGGCAGTAACATCGGCAGGTATGATGTTCTGACACTTCTCGCCTTTATCCTTTATTTTGTTTTGAGATCCTTTATGCTGTTTATATCAAGATTTGTTCCGATAACCGTTGGCAATCTTGATGACAGACTGATAGACAGCATAAACATCTTTGAAGGCAATGTCCTTATCGATAACTATGAGTCCCTGAATTTTCTCATAAAGCTGCTTATAATCCTGGTGCTTATCATGGCGGTCGTACTTATTCTCACACCTCTTCTGGCAGCAGGCGTGGTGTTTACAGGCATCGTTATCGCAAAATTCAGAAAGCTTGAGCAGGAGGAAGAGGAGAAAAAGAAATACTTTGACAGACGGAGAAATCTTATGCTGTCGGATATCGCCCACGACCTTAGAACTCCCATAACGACCATATACGGATACTCACAGGCGATACTTGAAGGGAAAGGAAAGCCAGAAGAGAGGGATGAGTATTTAAAGCTTATCTGCATGAAATCAAAAAAGGTGGATGAGCTGATAGGTCTCCTCTTCGACTATGTAAAGATAGACAGCGAGGGCTTTGGGCTGCATAAAGAAACGACAGACCTTGCCGAGACCTTAAGGCAGTCCGGCGCATTTTTGTACCAGGATGTAACGGACGCGGGAATGGAGCTGGAGGCGGAAATCCCGGAAGAGGTATTGAACATAAGCGCCGACAGAGTGCAGCTTTCAAGAGTAATAAACAATCTTATTACAAATGCCATAAAGCATAATCCGGAGGGTACAAGGATAGGTCTATATCTCGAGGGCACTCCTGGGTCCTGGGTGCTTGATATAGCAGACAGCGGTCCGGAGATTGAAAGCGTTATTGCGGAAAAGCTCTTTGAGCCCTTCGCCACGGGTGATGAATCAAGGGTCTCAAAGGGCGGCTCCGGTCTCGGTCTTTCCATCGCAAAAAAGGTCGCGGAAATGCACGGCTTTAAGCTTGAGCTATACCAGGGCGACCGCATCGGAGGAAGGCTTAAAAAGGATGGCTATACAAAGACCTTCCGCATGAGCGGCGGAAACTAAACTTAAAACAGGACGCCGGAACCCCGGTGCCCTGCTTTTTTTGCATTTTACATTTTGCTCTTTACATTACTTCTGCGGATTTACGCACTCAGCTTGTTAAATACATTCATCGCGGTCTCGTTATCCGTCTTTCCGACCGCTTTTTCCAGACCTAAAACCGTAAGAGTGCATTCTGCGAGTATCTTCGGCTCCTTAAGGGGATTGAATTTACTTGCGGAGAACAAAAGCGCATTGACCATATTAAGTCTTAAGAACTTTACAAGCTCTTCCTCCTCCTCGAATCCCATACCGTTTGTCAAAGTCTCCATCTCCTTTGATCCTACGATAAGGTTTCCGTCCGGAGCAAGATTGCGCTCATTCTTTATCTTTACATCGTTGTCATACCGGAACTTCTGCTTAAATCTGTCCTTGCCGTCCAGTATCTTTTCAAGGTCTTCCTTTCCGGATGCGCTGTAATAAGCGGTGACAGCCTTTCTGTCGGACATACAGTGCCAGATAAAGCCGGCAAATTTAAACGCCTTGTCGATAAAGCTGTTAAACTCACCCTCTCCCACTGCCGACAGTATCTTTTGCGCGAGGTCTCCCGTCTTAAGGAGTATCTTTCTGCTCTCGATATTCTTGGTCATATCGCTGCTGCCCTTAAGAAGATCGAGATTGTTCTGCCTTGCCTTCTCGACAGCCTTTCTCTTTTCCTCGGAAAGCCCTGCGCCATTGATCTTTTCGGAGTCCTCATCATGCTTTTCCTTTGCCTTCTCCCGGGACTCAGAAAGCTTCGATATATTCCTGTAGGATTCGTACATATCCTTCATATCCGAGAGCATTTCCATACCGGGATCAAAGACGGATTCCTTAACCCACTTTAACATCTCCCCGGATTTTTCGGCAGCCTCCAGGTATCCCACAAGCTCCTTTCTAAGCCCCTCGGGGATGTGGGAATCTATGAAGCCGAGTTTTTCCTTGTCCTCCGCCTCCTTTGCATTCTCATCCTTTTTATCGTCCTCTTTGTCATCCTCCTTGTCCTTCAGACCCATCTTCTCACTGTACCAGTCGCCGAGCTTTTTGGTGCTCATAAATCCGCCGAGGTAATCCTCGATATACTTGTCGATCTTCTCGAGGGTCTCCGTATCCTGAGCTACCTCATCTATCTTTGACTTGATTGCCGCAGCCTTGATGCCTCCGTTGATCACAAGATCCACATACTTATAGCCCGTGATCGAATTATCAACCACCTCGGGGAGCTTGATATCCTTAAGTTCCTCCTGGAGCTCATCGGTTCTCTCAACCTCCTTCTCCTCATCGCTCATAAGTTCTCTGGTGTCCTCATACATCTGCTTCGCGGACTCAAACATTTCATCGAGGGTGGCTTTCTGCTCGGTAAAGTTATCGGCGAGTCCCTTAAGAACCTCCATAAAGCCAAGGGGCTTCTTTTCTTCCTCCTCCTGGTTCTCTTCGTTCTCCTCCTTTTCTTCCTCCTTTGCCTCAGCCTCCTCTTCCTTCTTGCTTATAAAGGTATTAAGCTCTCCCTTTATAAAGTTGTTGGTCTTTGTCGAAAGGACATAGCCCGCGTAGTCCCCCACCTTCTCAAAGACGGAGAGGTCATCCTCTATCTGCGCATAGCCCTCCTTCGCAAGGAAGCGCATAAATCTCGAGCCGGTATTGTGGAGGTTCATACGCAGGTATTTTGTATCTATTTTGAGCTCACCGTTTGCCTGCTTGTCGCCGAGAGCCTCGTATATCTCCTCATTTCCCACGGTCTGCTTTCTCTCATTGACCGTTCTCTTTACAAACTGGAGCGCGCGCTTAAACAGCTTCCAGTCTACCGCAGACTTTCTCTTTGTGACAAAAAACTGATTGTCCACATTAAGATTCTTATCCGCCCAGTTTATTCCCTTTATCTTCTCAAAGGACATATCGTCGTTTATCTGGGTAGAGAACAGGGACTTAAAGGCTTCCCTGTAAGCGTTGCCCTTAAGCTCCACGCTGCAGTTATTCTCAATGAACTCATCCGCCAGACTGTCTCTGTCCTTCTCGTTTACGAAATTTCTGTCCGCAAGACCGATAAAGTTCTTGTAGAGGTTCTTCTGTGAGACATCGAGTATGTCCCTGTTTTCGAGAGCCCTTATGAACAGAGCCTTCTCGCGCATATTAAGGCCGTAATACGCTCCCATAAGGTCATCCGCCTCATCCTTAATGGATTTGTCGTTATAAAGAGTATCCTCCTTGTAGGCGATATCGAGGGTGTTTTCAAAACTCTGCATCGCATCCGCCGTATTTCCGCTTTCAACCATGCTCTTGTGCTGATGGTAGAATTTAAGCGCGGGTGTACGCTCGCTTTTCTCGTTTTCAAGGATATTCTTTGCCTGACGAACAACAAAGAGTCTTCTTCTCTCCCGCTCTACCTCCTCGATAAAGTCCACCGCATACTCTATAAGCTTCCAGTCAACTACAGTAACACGGCCGATGGAATCGCTGACAAAATCATCCTTTGTAAGCTTACCCTCCGTGAGCTGCCTGTCGTCCCGCAGCTGGAAGGAAAGGGCAGATGCGAAGGCCTGCTCGATATTTTCCGCATTGCCTGCTTCCTTCAGCGCCTCATAACGCCCCTTCTCATCAACAAGCTGTTCAAAAAGCTTAAAGCGCTTTTCCGCATTCACATGGGGCACGATACCATCCTCTTTGTTCTTGCCGGCAGATGAGAAATCCAGCACGGTCCTGTCTCTGAGGACAAACATCATAAGGCTCTTCTGGGCATTTGAGAGCTTATTAACCCTCTTCATAACCGTTTGCGGATCATAACCCTCCACCATTCTGTCCGCCTTATCCACATTCCTTCCGATAAGCCCCTGGCTCTGTATCCTTTCCCTGTCCTCCATCGCATAATCGGAGAGAAGGTTCTCGAACTTCTTTGCGGATGTGACTGACTGCTTTTCGTACTCCTTCTTCTGGGAAACAACATTTGTCGCACCTGCCTGCGCCTCTCCCCTGAACAGCTCCGCCTCCTTTATAACGGTAAGGCTGTCGGACATACGCGCGTAATCCTTGGGCCTTAGCTGTTCCCTGCGCATATCCACTTTCTTTACAAATTCAAGCGCTTCCTCGAACAGCTTCGTATCCCCGGAAATCTTAAAGTTTTTGTTCTTTGTGGAAACCGCGCGTATACTTCTCGCGTAATCAACCTCAAAGTTTACATCCTCACCCTTCATATAGCGCATGATCTGCGCTCTTGTATCGCGGAGTCCGGTATCCGAGATACCGTAGACCACCTTCTGGGTCCCGTGCTGTTCAAGCTTTGATGAGTAAAGCGAGATTGCAAAGAGCTTTCTTTGGGTGGCACCGAGCTCATTATAGCTCTTTATTATCTCCTTCTTCCTTGTGGCGACGAGCACATGCTCGAAATCCTTAACGGACATAGCGCCGGGATAAATATTTTCCGGCTCAAGATCAAGATTTGAAACCGAGCCTGCGTTTCTTGCAATAAGGGCTTCACGGGCGCATCCGTCCACAACCCGCCTTCCGATGCGTCTCCTTAATTCCCCTTCGTCAAGCGCTTTATCCGCAAGACTGTCCTTGATTATATCCCGGGTAAAATACTCCCTAAGTCCGTTCAAGTAACGGTTCTTGTACACATCTCCAAGGCCCGAGAGGTATGGATGCTTATCAACCTCGTCCTTCATTACCCGGTATGCCTTATCCGCAAATACAAAATACTTTATCTGCTTTGCAACCTGCAGGTTTAAGTCCTTTGGCGCAATATCCCTGTGGTAATATATGAGAGCCCTTGTTTTTTCACAGGCATCCCTGTGCGCAAGTATAAGCGCTTTGTCCGTAAGCTCAATCTGCTCAAGCTCCTTTATGGGGTTCATGAGCATATTGAACTTTTTACCAAGCTTTCGCAGCTCCTCCCCGGCAGGAATACCGGCAGGCACATCCCCCTCCGGTCTGCTCTCGGAATGTCTCGCGGCATAGACGACAAATGCCTCGAGATCACTGTCGGATTCACCCTCCGATACGGACTTTCTGAACCTGTAAATGCTCTTAAGACGCTGTGCCTCTGCCTTGAAAATATTGTCGAATCTCAGCACCCAGTCCGCAGCTCTGTCCGCCTTTTCGGTCCATTTCTGATTCTGGCGCATATATTCGTCAAGGCACTCCGCAAGGAAATCCGGATAAACATACTTTACCACGTCTATCTCCTCGTCTTTAAAATACTCCTTTGCCTTTTCGAGAAGCTCCTTGTCCTCCCCGGCTCCCGCCGATCTTATGGACTTGTTCTTCCTTCCGCTTCCGGTTATATATATGAGCGACTGCTTCTGCTCGCCGAATTCCTTAAGCTCCTGAAGCCTTCCGCCAAAGAGCTCCCTGTCGTAAAGATTTCTTCCCTCGGACTTAACCGTAAGAACCTTTTCACGGGCTTTTCGTTCGGATTCAATACGGGTAAGATAGGCCTCCCTGTTCTCCTTTGTAAGCGAGGAATCCTCTTTTATGGCTTTCTCTACCTTTCCGAGATAATCCTTTACATACTTGCCGATATTTTTGGCGAATTCCTCCGGTTTTTCCTTAAATGCCGCATCCTTGATATAATTCCTGAAATCCTCGAGACGGATCTTGATATCCTTTAATTCATCCACCGAGCGGTCGTTTAAGCTCTCGAGCAGTTTTTTCTCCCCCGTAGTGTAGTTGTCCGTAAGCATCGCCCTTGATATCCGTTTATCGCCGTATTGGTTTTCAAGGACATACTGGACAAAATAACTCTCCATATATTCATCATTGGCGATATAGTTGTCCGAATATTCACTGTAAAGATCCGTAAGGGTGCCTTTAATACAAGCCTGCTGTATACAGTACTCATCCGTCGTTATATATGCGTTTATCTGCTTGAGCATAGCCTGGGCTTTGTGGGTGGCAATCTGGAAATTGCTCTGACCCCCTTTTTGCGCCGCAAGCTCCACTCCGTAGTTCTTTGAATCTATAAACCAGTATTTTCTAAACTGCGCCTTCTGGAGCTTCTTTTCATCCTTTGTCTTTCCGCTGTCCTGATAATAGATCGTAAGCTTCTTTAAAAGATCGCCCCCGCTGACCTCAAGATTCTCAAGGATCGATTTGCTCCCCTTCTTTTGCTGGGTAAAATATCTGTCTCCGAATTCGAGAAGCTCATTTCTCCAGAAATCCACCTTTTCCTTGTGGTCCTTATCCTTAAGCGAACCGACGATACCGTGGTATACCTTTCCCTTTTTGGAGAGGAGCATATCAAGGTTATCCTCAAGATAATACTCACCCAGAAAAGGAGACGCCTGATTCTCAACCGCCTCTGCAAAAGGGGCAAAGAAATCATAGAGCTCATCTATCTTTGCCTCCGCCACACTGTCCGCAGGATCCAAGAGATAGCTTAATATCTCGCTGTTATCCATAAGGATATCAGAAATACCGGCAAGCTTTCCGTCCTTGTATTCCTCGAGCTTTTTCTTCCTCTCCTCGTACAGCTCCAGAGTCTCCCTGAGCTCATCCTTCATAACCCCGTCTTTTTCGACAGTAAGCTCTATCAGTCCCCCAAGCTCCTTAAGGTTGTCTATTCCGTATTTTTTGATATTCTCGGCGTTTTCCTTAAGATATTCCTCCCGAACTGTATTTACATCGAGTTTACTTGTCTCGTGCTCAATAGACTGGATCTTGTCGTTATTCTTTACTACCTTGGTTCTCTTATCCTGTATCGCTGCGTAAATGGTCTGGAGCTCATCGTTGTTTTTCTTTATCTCATCCTTAAGACCTTTTATATGTTTATTAAGACCATCTGTTTTTTCGGCAAGATTATTGATCTGCGAAGTCAGAGAACTGCTCCTTTTCAGGAGTCTTTCATATTCCTCTTCTGCACTTTTAAGAGCCGCTTCCGCATCCATATAAAGGGTCACAGCCTTTGACAGTTTGGTCTGTGCGTCCGCATAGCCCTTTGCCTCAAATCCTTTCTTTCCGTATTTCTTTGTAAATTCCTCCGTCATCTTCGCAGAAGTCTTTTGAGCCGAATCTCTCTTTTTCTCAGCGTCATTTTTTGCATTAAGCGCTTCCTTAAGAGCCTTCTTGTTTTCCCCGGATTCCTTTACACATCTTTCCCTGGTGCTTGCGGAAATGTCTCTGTCATTCTCCGCGGACTTAAGCTCGCTCCTTAAGTCCTCAAGCTTCACACCTATCTCATTATATCTTAAAACTTCGTTATTCACTGCATCACGGGCAGTCTTTGTAAAGCTTTGATTGGCATCGAGAGCCATTGTCTGCGCCGTGAGCTGTTCATCAAATTTAAGCTTTTGCTCATACTTTTCGCTCTCAAGCTCAAGACAGGTTCTCGTCAGCTTATTTCGAAGCTCGGTCCTGACCTTCGGATCATACCCTTCAAGCGCCTTGTCGAGCACATCGAGCCTTCCGATGGCAAATTTTGCCACCTTCATAAGCTCGCTGTCATAATTATCCATATCCTCGTACATAAAGAGGACCTTCTGGAACTTTCCTTTGTGTCCGAGAAGTATATCCTGTGTACCGCAAAGACTCATCTCAATTATGAACTCCCCGATACCCATGGGCTTGGCAGCTTTTCCTTTTTCTGGAGCTGTATTTTTTTCGATCTTACTTTTATTTGCGATTTCAAGCAGTTCCTTCTCGGCAGACTGGTCGCTCATCTTAAATGCCGCAGCTATCACCTCAAGGTCCCCCCTCAGATCATTCCCGGTGTAGATATCATCAAGGGTAACATATTTTTCAAGATTCGCCTTTATATCATCCTTCGAGAAGCATTCCGCGATCAATTTTAGCGTCTTTCCCGGGTTTTCCTCCCGGTACGCGCTTGCAAAGATTCCCTTTACAAAAGCCGTCTGTTCGGGGCCCAGCTGTTCTATCCTTTTCCATACGGACTCGGCGCGGTCGAATTTTCTTATCCTCTTTTGGAGCCAGTCGGAATTCTTTCCGAAATAAGTCTGGAGGATGGACTTGTCACGGTCTCTTAAGTCCTCGTAACGGTAATGTATCTTCCCGTCCCGTTTTCCCTTATTGGTGCCAATGGTTATGAGAAGCTTTTGTCTGTTAAGCTTTTTCTGCCTTTCCTTCTTGTCAAGCTCCTCCTTTAAAAGTGCATTAACGCCCTCTCCGTCAGTCTTATCGGAAAGCACCTTGAGAAGAACCCTCTTATAGGTCTCCGTCTCGGTCTCGGTTCCCTCAAGCATCTTTTTTATGCTCTCCCCGACCCCGTCCTTTGAGAGGGAATCGTACAGATACTGCGTAACAGCCTCGAACTGGTCAAAGGTAAGCTCCTCAAGCTCATCTATCCCCTTTATGTCCTTCATAAACGGGTATTTCTCGATAAGCTTGGGATTTCTGAAGAGGAATACGCTCATATTGTCGGCAAGAAAAGCCCGCAGCGTATCATCGGCGATTATCTCCTTAAAGAGCTCGCTGTCAAAGGCTTCCCTAAGCATATGCGCAAAGCTGTACTCGCTGACATTCTCTGTCTTTTCCTCCTCCTTTTTCTTCTCTTTCTGCTCAGTCTCCGTAAAGGACTCAAAGGAAATCTTCTCTTGTCCCTTGTCCTTCGTCTCACTGTCCTTTACGATCTTAAGGATGATCCTGTTTAACGCCTTCTCATCCTCCGCCGTAAGGAAGGCACTGTACTTCCAGAGAGTACCGGTGATAAGCTTTTTAACCTGGGCAAAGGCGTCGTTCCAGCCGTCCTTTGACATCATAACTCCACTGCTCTTTTCAGTAAGAACAGTGAACACTTTATTTATAAGCTTCAGCCTGTTGTCAAACTCCCCGCGTCTGCTCTTCCTGTTTTCACCCCAGTCCTTTTTCGTGTGTCCAAGATATTTTTCCACGCTTACCTTGAACATTCCCGCAAAGGGTGCGGTGACGTTCTCGGCATAGGAATCCTCGTAGTCCTTCTGTATTAAAGCCGTCGTCCTGTCGGTATATGAGAGTCCGAGAAGATACCGCTCGGCAAGGTCGGTCAGCTTACGGTTGCTTACAAGGAGAGCCTTGTCACCGATAAATTTCCTCAGCCCCTTATATATCTCTTCGTCATTTAAATATCCGAACTTATCCCTGACCATCCTCTTAAGGAGCCTTGCCACCCCTTCCGTCTGTCTCTTGAGCCCCTTAAGATCATCAATCTTTATATTCTTATCCGTGAGAAGTATCTTTATAAATTCGCTGTTGTAGATATCGATTCCCATCTCCTTAAAGTCGAGATCCCTTATCTCCTTCCAGCGCCTTGCCCCCTCCTCTATTGACTTAAGCTCCTCCTCCGAGAGCTCCGGCGGATTCTTCGCGATATAATTCTTCGCGATCTCCGGATCCGCGATCATCGCCTTCTTGAGCTTTTCGGTGTATTTATCTACACACAGCCTGTTTATCCAGCCAAAGCCCTTTCCGACATATTCCGCGATTTCCCTGTTCTGTTTGCCCTTTTTTGAGGCATAGCTTCCGGTCAGCCCGTTTGCGGCGTGCTGCCTTATATAGTTCAGATTGGATTTTACATTTTTATTGAGCGTAAAGAGTTCACCGGCGATTATGGAATCGTGCATCTCCATAAGCTTGTTATTTTCATCCGTAAAGACCTTTACAAGCTCCTCCTTATATTCCGAAAGGTGCCACTCTTCATCTATCTTTACGACGGTCTGCTTTCCCTGCTCTGTCTTTGTCCATTCGCCGGAATCGATCATCGCCTTGGTTCTTTCTATCCTTTCAAGCCTTTCTATTCTCTTTCTTTCACGCTCCTGCCTTACTTCTTCTCTGTGCTGTTCCTCGATTATGCGGTTTTTCTCCCTTGTCTCCTCGGAAAGCTCCTTTCTCCCGGTTACTCTTTCCCATTTGAATCTCTTGTCAAAGCCCGGAAGTTTTTTCGCTTCTTTTATCTCGTTTTCAAGCTTTGCTCTCGCTTCCTTATAGCCCGCCTCAAGCTTTGAGAGCTGTTTTTTGTCTTTTTCGTCTCTTTGGAGCGAGAGATAAAGCCTTGTAAGTCTGTACTGCTTACGCATACGGTTCATCGCAAGATCAAGCTTGTAGTTCGAATTGTCGGTCATGGTCGCTTTTATATACTCTTCCCTCGCCTCGGTCTGAAGGTCAAGGAATTTCTTTGAAAGCTCAAGCTGCTTTTTATTGTCCGTAAGCTTTGTCATAAGTGCCTTAAAGCTGAGGGAGCCCATCTTTTCCTTGCGGATTTTTTTGCATTTTTTCATGCTCTTATTACGGTCTTTTTTGCTGAATTTTCCGTTCTTTTTTTCGAGCCATTCTGCCTTTTTGTCATTCCACTCGGCGTTTTCTTCCTCGCTGACAAGCCTGTGATCTTCGTCCCAGAGGTCGTGATATGCCCAGTTCTTAAAGGACATTACATCCTCGCCGGTAATGAAATTATAGGTTTCGGTCTTTTTTTCTATAACCTCATAATCCCCCTGTGCCTCTGTCGTTATCTCTTCGATCTTTATTTTATTCTTCTCTTTGAAATCCATATCTTACCCTCGCTTACTCTGTATCAGCATCCGCCAGCCCTGCTGCCTCGCCGGGCTCCTCATCGGACCATCCGTTCCACCTTGCGGTGTATATGGTCTCCGGCTCCGCCTCGCCCTTGAAGATACCATCGGCAGCACCCACGGATTCCGGGGTTATCGCGTTAAACCAGACCTCCGCATCCGGATAAAGCTTTTCCGCCTTTTTTAGTGCGGTTCCGAGAAGGGCGATTGCAGTCTTTGGATGATTTGCGACAACATAGATAAAGCTGAGTTCAAGTTCCTTTTCCGAGTGTGCCGTTACAAATATCGCACCCGTAACCCTGTCGTCCTCAAGCACGGCCAGGGAAAGCTCCTTCTCATAGCTTTCCTTGTCATCCTCCACATAGCCCTCAAAGCCGGCTCTCTGAAGTTCTTCAAAGAAGATAAACCTCTGCTTTTTGTTAAGTGAGAAAAATTTCTTTGTTCCGCCGGCGGCCTCTTTGAGCTTTTGAAGCTTCTCGTTGTTCTTCAAAGCATCCGCCGGGATACGGAAAAGGTCTTTATCCCTTGTAAGCGTAAAGTTTGGCTGCGCCTCCATGAATTCCCTTAATCCGCTGTCCTCATCCGTAAAGCTCATCTCCACAGGGATAAAGATATCCTTCCCCGCCAGAGGTCTTATGACCTCCTGCAGGAGCATTGTTCCGATACCCTTTCTCCTCTCCTTTTCACTTACAAACAAAAAAGGGATGGTAAGCGCGAAGTCCTCTTTTCTAATATCAAGCTCCGCAACAATTCCCTTTTCTCCCTTTTCCACTCCGAACCGCTCGGTATTTTCCTCCTCTTTAGGGAGTCTTACGATGGTGTATCCTTTCATAATTCTCTCCTGTAACAAACACGGGATTCCGCAGGCAATCCGCGAAATCCCGATGTACACACATGATTACTGTATCTTCTCTATTACATTTTTAGCGGTATCCTCAATGGCAGCCGCTTCAACCAGCAGTCTGTCAGCTATCTCAAACTGACTCTCCTGCGCTTTGGACTGGATCTCGAGGTTTTTCTTCATATGCTCGATATCTCCGGAAAAATGCGCAATTATATCAAGTATCTTATCCGAGGCAGCCTTAATGTCCCCCGCAAGCTTCTGCATTTCCGTGGCAACCACCGCAAAGCCCTTTCCGGCTTCACCGGTTCTTGCCGCCTCTATGGACGCGTTGAGTGAAAGTATATTTGTCTTTCCGGATATGGACTGTATATCCTTAACAAAGGACTGAATATCGGAGACGCTTGCGATTATCTTTTCGGTGGACTCTCCGAGGGATGCACTGCTGCTCTTTATATCGTCACTGTTTTTCTTTGTCTCGGCGATATCGCTCTGTACTCTGTCAACGGCAGCAAGAAGCTTTTCGGATGCCTCCTTCGTGTATGTCTCCGATTCGAGGCTTATCGCTATACCCATAGTCCCGACTATATCTTTTCCATCCTTTATCGCGATGGTAATCGCCTTAAATTCAAAGCCGTAAGCATCGGCAGGGCATATCTGCTGGAGTTTTTTCCCTGTGGTAAAACTGGTCCACATCGGATCGCTCTTCGGAACCGGATCTCCTACATGGATATCCGCCACCATCTTATCTCCTCTCCAGTACGCCAGGAAGTTATAACCATCGGTTACACTCATCATGATATCCATTCCGAATGCATCCTTGATCACGGGAACAATCTCAATGTAGGACTTAAGTACTTCATTCATAGCTGTTTTCCTCTTTTCGTATTTTTTCGGATATAATAATATACGGCTTTATTTGAAGAGAAAATAAATGTATAATATTATAACAGTAAGTCCCCGAACAAAGCCTGCCGCTTTGCCCGATGATTAATTATACCATATCTGTTTATAATTTTGGAGAAAAAAATGGCTGTTTCAGTAAGACGCGCAAAAGAAAAGGATATAGACCGGATAATCGCCCTTCTCTCACAGGTTCTTGAGATCCACGCGGCAATAAGACCCGATATATTCATATCCGGAACCACCAAATACACCCCCGCGGAGCTTTCCGAAAAGATAAAGGACAATGAAAAGCCCATATTTGTGGCGATTGACGAGGAGGATAAGGTTCTCGGATACGCCTTCTGCATATATAAAGAGCAGCCGTTTTCCACAAATATGGTGCCCTTTAAATCCCTTTACATAGACGACCTTTGTGTCGACGAAGCCTCAAGAGGCCGGCACATAGGGAGGCTTCTCTTCGAGTATGTAAAGGAACAGGCCCGTGAAAACGGCTGCTATGAACTGACTCTTAATGTGTGGGAGGGGAACGATTCCGCCCGCAGTTTTTATGATAATATAGGCTTTAAGCCCAAGGAGACCAATATGGAGTATATCCTATAACTGGTAAAAGCCTACCTTCTTGTATACCTTGCGAAGAGTCTTGTTCGCAATATAGGAAGCCTTCTCGGCACCCTTCCTGTAGACATCCTCAAGGTACGCCTTGTCGGCGATAAGGCGCTTTGCCTCCTCCCTTATGGGGGTAAGGCACTCCACCACCGCGTCTCCGACAGCGGGCTTGAACACTCCGTAGCCCTGTCCCTCAAATTCCTTCTCGATCTCCTCATAGCTCTTACCGGTTATGGTGGAGTAGATGTTCATAAGGTTGGCAACCCCGGGCTTGTTCTCCTTGTCGAAATGCACACATCTTTCCATATCGGAATCCGTCACCGCACGCTTGAACTTTCTGCGGATGTCGTCCGGGCTGTCCATAAGAAATACGCAGCCGTTTGGATCTGATTTTGACATTTTTGAGCCCGGGGTGGTAAGTCCGTATATCCTCGCTCCGACCTTGCTTATATAGGGCTCGGGAACGCGGAATACATCGCCGTATATATTGTTAAAGCGGATCGCAAGATTTCTGCAAAGCTCCACATGCTGCTTCTGGTCCTCCCCGACAGGGACATAATGGGGCTGGTAGAGAAGGATGTCCGCCGCCATAAGGGAAGGATATGTAAAGAGGCCTGCATTTATATTGTCCTTGTGCTTTTCGGACTTATCCTTGAACTGTGTCATTCTCGTAAGCTCGCCGAACATGGTATAGCAGTCGAGCACCCAGCCCAGCTGCGCATGGGCGGGAACATGGGACTGGAGGAAAAGAGTGTTCTTTTCCGGATCGAGTCCGCAGGCGATATAAAGCGCAAGCATCTCTATCGAGCGGCGCCTTAAGTCAGCTGGCTCCTGTCTTACGGTTATCGTATGAAGATCCGCCATAAAGTAATAGCACTCGAATTCATTTACGCGGTCAGCCCAGTTTTTAATGGCTCCGAGATAATTTCCAAGGTGCAGGTCTCCGCTTGGCTGAATTCCCGACAGCATGATCTTCTTTTCTGTTTCCATTATGTATATCTCCTTTATAGTAAATGTCCGTATACCCGGCTTTGCGAATTGCTTTAAAGCCTATATTTATGAAGTATACCATATCTTTTCTACTTAAAAAAGAAATTTCTTGATTAATATCATAATTGATTCTACCACACTCAACCCGAAGTAGGTTTCTTTCGCCCGATTGCCTTTTATATAATTCAGGGCGGAGGTAACCTGTATGAAAAGAATTAACCCTGCGGCGATAACAGGCTTTATGCTTTGCCTGTGTGCCATTTTTTTCGGAATAGTAACAAATGGCGGAGTGGGAAGCGTACTGTCTCTTCTCCATCTCCCAAGCGCGGTAGTCACCTTTGGCGGCGCATTCTTTGCCGTGCTTATGACCTCGGATTCCTTTGCGGATTTCATAGACTGCCTAGGAAGCTTTAAGGATGCTTTCCACAACCACCGGATAACTCCGGACGAGCTTATGTCAAAGATACTCGAAATGTCGGGGCTTGCGCGCAAGGAAGGGCTTCTTGTATTGGAGGAGCACAGTGACACGATTTCCTTTGAATACCTGAAAAAGGGAATAATGCTGGTGGCTGACGGAAGCGATCCGGAGCTTATCAAAGACATCCTGGAATCCGAAATGATCCACACCTATGACCGGAACAAAAGACATGTAAAATTCTGGGAAAACCTCGGTTCCTACGGTCCTGCGTGGGGGATGATAGGAACCCTTTTGGGACTTATAGATATGATGAGAAATATGGGCGGGGATACCTCGGCTGTCGGAAGCGCCATGTCCCTTGCGCTTCTCACAACCCTCTACGGTTCCATACTCGCCAACTAGATATGTATCCCCACCGCAAGGAAGCTTGAAAAAAACAATGAGGATGAACAACTCCTTCTTGAGATATGCATAGAGGGCGTTCTCTCCATTCAATCAGGAGAAAACGCCCGTATTATAGAGGAAAAGCTGCACTCTG
>JAFVCL010000032.1 GCA_017479285.1 Lachnospiraceae bacterium | reverse complement strand
GTCCCGAATTTCTTAGGCTATGCGTTACGATGCGCTCCCCTCCAGAGCGCATTGTAGCAGAGACTTAGAAATTCGTGGAACATTTCACCGGAGCGTTATCTCCGCGACGGAAATACAATATACCCTCGCGGTGAGAAAATGGTGTAAGTCAGTTAAACTACAATTTATACTATGTCTGCGGTAGCGACAACATCTACTCCGGTCCCGCAGACATCGGATATGACGACATCCCCTATATGGACCGGCGCATTAAGCGTTACACTCTTTAATGCGTCAAGGCAGTCAAAAATCCTGCCCTTCGGTATGTCCGCGGCAGTTTTTACGGATACCACCGGTCTCTCACCGCCCGTAACCCTTACAAGACTTGTGACGATGCGCTTTGGATCTGTGAGCTCGTTTGTAACATACTCCGCGCCGCGCGGACAGGTATTACCGGTTATATTAACTATCTTTCCGTCCTCCAGCGTCGCAACCACATTGCAGCCTAAAGGACATCGTATACAGGTAAATTCTTTCGTTTCCATATAAAACCTTTCAGTGCTAAAACCCTTTTGCGGTAATTTCTTAAATATATCAGTTATCCGTGTTAACTCTTATCGTGATCTCTTTTAGATCCGGGATATCCTTTATAACCGACTTCTGAAGGATAACCTGCTCCATCTCACCGGGTGCCAGCGCCTGCTTTTTTATGTTCATTATCTCTTTATCGCCTGCAAGCACCTGTATCGCCACCTTTTTATAAACCGCTCCGACTCTGAATCTTACCACCTGACGGTCATCCATACGGGACAGCCTGATGGACGAGGGCACTGTGTAACGAACGCCGTCCGTAGCCTTGAGGGTTACCACTTCGTCGGGATTATCAGCCCGGCTGTCTTTTCCGTACCCGGCAAGATACCCGGCTGCCTTCCTGCCCGCCTGCGCCGCCTCCTCCGATACATACTCCACCAGATCGTGAACATGAAGGACATTTCCGCAGGCAAACACACCCTTAATGCTTGTCTCCAGGCTTTCATTTACGGAAGGTCCTCCGGTCACTCTGTTCATTGATACTCCGAGAGCATTGGAGAGCTCGTTTTCCGGGATAAGCCCACAGGACAAGAGCAGCGTGTCACACTTAATCTCTTCCTCCGTACCGGGTATGGGCTTTGAATCTGAATCAACCTCGGCAATTACAACCGCCTCGACTCTCTCCTTTCCCTTGATATCGACTACCGTATGGCTAAGGAGCATGGGTATATCAAAATCATTAAGGCACTGGGCGATGTTTCTCTTGAGACCGCCCGAATAAGGCATAAGCTCCGCCACCAGCTTGACCTTTGCCCCCTCGAAAGTCATTCGCCTCGCCATTATAAGTCCGATGTCCCCGGAACCGAGGATAACCACCTCTTTGCCGGGCATACGGCCTTCCATGTTGACATATCTTTGGGCTGTACCGGCAGTGTATATTCCGGCAGGTCTGTAGCCGGGGATATTAAGAGCGCCCCTCGATCTTTCACGGCACCCCATGCAGAGGATAACCGCCTTCGCCCGGACTACCACAAGTCCTTCTTTTCTGTTCATATAGCTTACAAGCTTTAAATCTCCGTCCGATGAGATATCAACTACCATCGTCTCAAGCTTGTACGGGATTTCAAGCTCCATCGCCTTTTTTATAAACCTTCCGGCATACTCCGGGCCTGTCAGCTCCTCCTTAAATGTGTGGAGTCCGAATCCGTTGTGTATACACTGGTTAAGGATCCCTCCGAGTCTTGAATCTCTTTCGAGAATGAGAATATCGCTCACTCCGGCCTCTTTAGCCGCTATAGCTGCCGCGAGTCCTGCGGGACCTCCGCCGATTATAACCAAATCTTTATCCATAACTTTGCACCTGTATTACAATAAACTCTTAAACCATTTACAACCGGGATATTATCTGCCGGCATCCTTTCCCGATGTGGCTTACTCCTTTAAGTATCCAGTCAGGAACTCACTTCCCGGGTCATTCTTGCTTATCTCGCCTATATCCTTCCAGAGTTCTCTCGCGAGGATCTCCACCGTCTTTGGAGAGCAAAAGCCCGCCTGACAGCGTCCCATTCCGGCTCTTGTCCTGCGCTTTACCCCGTCGAGGGTGGTCGCTCCCAGAGGTCTCTTTATTGCGTCAACTATCTCTCCCTCGGTAACAAGCTCACACCTGCACACTACATTGGCGTACAAAGGATTCTCGCCAATAAGCCTCTGCTTTTCCTCCGGGGCGGCAAGCGCCATGCAGGGAATGCCTTTTCTCGTCTCTTTAAAATCAGTTTTCTTTTCCGAGGGGATATATTTAATTATCTCTTCAGCCAGATACTCTCCTATCGCAGGTGCGCAGGAAAGTCCGGGGGATTCGATACCTGCCGCGTCGAAAAATCCCGGTGCATCCTTTGCCTCCCCTATAACAAAGTCGCCCCCTTCTTCATGCGCCCGAAGCCCTGCGAATGAGGTTATGATCTGTCTTGTAGGAAGTGTTCCCACGCTTAAGGCTCCCCGCTTTAAAAGATCCGCCATTCCCTCCGCGGTGGTGTTTACGCCCTCGAAATCATCTATATCCACCGCCGTCGGCCCGACAAGGAGGTTTCCATGAACCGTCGGGGTAACAAGGACTCCCTTGCCGTATTTTGTAGGGAGCTGGAAGAGCGTATGGGATGTCAGATTCCCGACGGTCTTGTCAAACAGGCAATACTCACCCTTTCTCGGGATAATGTTTAATTTATCCCCGGAGACCATATTGTGAAATACCGCCGCATAAACACCTGCGGCATTAACGACCGCTCTGGTCTCAAAATCGCCCTTATCCGTCTCTATCCTGTATCCCCCGGATATCTTCCCGATCCTCTTTACATTTGTTCCGAGCTTAAATTCCACGCCGTTTTCAAAGGCATTCTCCGCAAGAGCAATAGTAAGATTAAAAGGACAGACTATTCCTCCCGTCGGAGCAAATAGTGCCCATACGACCTCCTCCGAGATTGAGGGCTCTATTTTTCTTGCCTCATCGCCCGGTAAGATTTTCAGATCCTTAACCCCGTTCTGAATACCCTGTTCGTAGAGGAGCTGAAGCTTTTCTTTTCCCTCGTCCTCAAAGCTGAGAACCATTGAACCGTTTCTCTTAAACGGAAAATCCAGTTTTTTTGACAATTCCTCCATAAGAAGATTGCCCTTTACATTGAGCTTTGCCTTCAGCGTACCGGGCTTTGCGTCATATCCCGCATGGACAATTCCGCTGTTTGCCTTTGATGTCCCTTCGCAGATATCACTTGCCCTCTCGAGCACGAGAACATCAAGCCTGTATCTCGAAAGCTCCCTTGCTATGGCGCAGCCCGTAACTCCGGCGCCGATAATTACTACATCAATCATAAAAATACCCCGCTTTTCCAAAGTCGCACAGCAGAACCATTTACTGCCGACTCTTGTAACATATTATACACTAATATGCTTCGCTCCGCACCTGTTTTATGTGATTTTGCATAAGTTTTGGAAACTGATTAATAAATAATTTGTCGGAATTGTCAAAATTGCATAGTATATAAGAAACTGTTACAGTAAAATTTACCATAGCCGGCATACGGCCGTAATCAGACAATCCGCGCAAACAAAAGGACAGAAGCGCGTATACGCTCCTGTCCTTACTTATGACACATTTAACACCCGATCGCATTTTCTCCGGATCAGTCTATTACATTTTTGATTCCGACTATGTTCATGAAATTGATACTGCTTATACAGCACCCCATTCTGGAATTTGCCTCATGAACGATCTGTCCGTCTCCGATATAGAGGGCAACATGCGAGCATCCTCCGCTGCCGTAGCAGATTATGTCTCCGGGCTGAATCTCCTCCAAGGATACGCTTCTTCCCGCACTGCTGTACTGGCTCGAGGGTGTACGACCTACGCTGTAACCGAAGTTTGCAAGAACATAGCAGGTAAATCCGCTGCAGTCCGTTCCGCCGGTAAGACTCTGTCCACCCATGATATATCTTGTTCCGACGAACTGCTTGGCGTACTCGACAATATTGCTTCTAAGCTCGCTGTTTGTAGAATATGTGGTGTTCGGAGCTGCAATCGTTGTGTCCTCGACAATTGCCTGCTGTGCTGCCGCCGCGCGTCTTTCCTCCTCGGCCTTTCTCTTTGCCTCGGCCTCCGCGCGCTCCTCCTCGATGGTCTTTGCGGTCACATAGCTCTCCTGAATGACCACATAATCGAGGCAAACATATCCGACTGTATCCTTTGTATAATTAACCTTGACCCACTCAAGAAGCTTTTCTTCCTCTGTCTGGTCCTCTGAAGCAGTCCCGGAAGCAGCCTCCCCGGAATCTTCAGACGCGCTTTCGGAGGCAGTCTCCGCTCCGGAGGATACCGATGAATCCGCCTTATCCGCAGTAGACGCTCCCTGCGCTCCGGGAGTCTCGATGTCTTCAATGCTCTCAATCTCCTCGGCGTCGCCGTTTTCGTCCACATCCTTCGCACGGCTGAGCCTCTCGGCACGGATATCCTCATCCTCGGAAACCTCTAACTTGTCCCCGACCTTTGCCGAACCGATAACGGTGGCATCCGTATTTGCCTCGGCCCTTACATTCAAGAGATTGCACTGAACCACCGCAACTTTCTTTACATAGTCCTCGATGACCTCAAGAGCCTCATCCCCATATATGAAAAGGTCGGATCTTGCATACCCTTCAACATTTCCGGAAACAACCTTGAACCACATTCCGTCGTCTGCCTCAGTCCTGTCAAGGATCTCGCAGACTGAGCCGTTGTACATATGCCCGACTATCCCGGAATCGGTATTGGCTTCGGAACGGACATTGAGATAGCTGTTTACATTGGCTATCGCGAAGTTCTCGTATTCCTCCTCATAAATAGAAGCATCAAAATCTATATCAAGCTCTGCGGCCAGGGACAAAACAAGCCCCATGGTATCCGAATCCATTGTCTTTACATCATAGGAATTGCCTATAACGGAAAGAAATGAAGAAACTCCTCCCACATTTCCGGTCTCAGCGGCAAACCCGTTGATTGCTGGGGTTAACCCCAAAACTGCTGCCGATGTTCCCGCAGCAATACCTCTGAATAATAGTTTTCTTATGTTCTGTAACATTTTTTTAATAATTAAAGCGATTTAGTTAAACAATTTGTAACAATCCTATGATACAATACATCTATGAAAAAATTCAAGTACTTATTTATAATTTTACCCATTTTATTGCTCGTTCTTCTTGTGGGCGGCTATTTTATCACATCCGGCAAGCTTAAGTCCGGAAACGCAGGCAGTGATAAGGAGACTGCCGAGACCGTGACAGATGCCGATACGGAAGATATCGCCGAAGCTATACCGGAGCCCGAACCCGAACCCGAACCTGAACCGGAGCCCGAGCCTCCGTTTGAGGAATATGACATCCATTTGATGATGGTCGGGGATAATCTTTACCATAAATGGGTTATCAAGTCCGGCGAACAGGAGGACGGAAGCCGCAATTACGACCATGAATTTGCCGGAATTCTGGATCTCCTTGCCATATCTGATATTAAGATGATAAACCAGGAGACTCCCTTCGGAGGAAATGACAGAGAGTTTGTAAGCTACCCCACCTTTAACACCCCTACCGAGGTAGGTGATGCCATCGCCAAGGCAAAGTTCAATGTAATGCTTGCCGCTACCAACCATGCTACCGATATGGGGCAGAGCGGGCTTTTTAACTTCTATAACTTTATGCACGACAACCACCCTGAGGTGCTTATCGCCGGAATCCACGGCGAAAACATAACAAGCACTCTTCCTCATACGGTTGTCGGCGATGAAGCTGTAAACATCGTTCTTGAGTCCGACGGGACCGCCTCCGATATAACGCCGGAGGAGCTTGAGTTTTCCTCCGTCTGCAATGACAAATATGATTATTCCCGCATCGGACTTATCAAGATCAAGGATGTGACCTTCGCCATCCTTAATTATACCTATGGAAACAACACCGAGATCTACCCGAGCTGGCAGGAGGGACACCTTGATTTCCTCTGCACATGGGATCCCAATACAAGGTACATCAATTTTACGGAGCTTAACCCCCAGGTACTGGAGGATATAAAGCTCGCAAAAACCGTAGCGGATGTCGTTGTAGTATGTCCCCACTGGGGCGTTGAATACACGACCGTCCCCACGGAATACCAGAAAAGCTGGGCAAAGCAGATAACTGAGGCGGGTGCCGATGTCATTATCGGGGCACACCCCCATGTTCCCGAGCCTGTTGAATGGATAACGGCGGACAACGGAAACGAATGCCTTTGCTACTATTCCCTCGGAAATTTCGTTTCGACCCAGAACCAGCAGATAGAGGTTCTACTCGAGGGACTCGCCTGGGTCTCCTTCCATGTAACGGAGAATGGAGTCGAAATAATCCGCGAGGACAGCGGAATCGTTCCGATGGTCAACCATTACACCTGGCCGCTTATGTACCGAAAGACTTATCTTCTTGAGGATTACAACGCAGACCTTGCAGCCCAGCACGGCGTCGCAAGCTGGGGCGGATTCGCACTCAGCTATGACAAATTAAACGAGAGAGCCTCCGCGATTTTCGGAGATATGATACTTACAAGGGACCAGATCTTTGCGCAGTACGACGCAGCTGAGAGGCAGGCGCTGATAGACGGCTACAATGATTATTATGCGAACTACGGGAACGCAGAGACGGGCGGAACAGAAAGCTCAGACGATACATCTGTGGAAAGCACAAATGCAGTAAATAATTGAAGATTCAGAGATTGTAAACACAATAAAACGGCTGTGGAATCCCACAGCCGTATTTTTATCGTAATATTCATTTATACTGCCATTTATTTTTTACTGTCCATAAACTGGGCATCCACGAAGGAAGAATTGCTCTGCACCTTATAATAATTCATGGCGACCTTGGAATTAACCCTTCCCTCTTTTACCTCACTGCGACGCTTTCCAAAATAATTATTAATAAGGGAACGGTTTCTCTCTTCCTGTGCCTGAATCGCATTACTCTTATCCGTTATCTCGCTGATAAGAGACTGCATATGCCTGATCTGCACAGCATACTTTTCCCTGTCCCTTTTTATCTCTTCGGAAACTTTCTCATAAAGCGACTCAAAACCTTCATCAAGCTTTTCAAGCTGTTCGATAAGTATTCCCTTCTTTTCTATGTAGGAATCAAGAGCCTCAAGCTGCATATCATCTGCTATAACACGACCCTGTTCCTCACAAAGGCTCTTTATCTCATCAAGTACCTTGTTTTTTTGAATAAGAGATTCCTCAAGAATGATTACATAGTTTTGATCCATATATACTCCCAATATATTATAGCATAGTACTTTTAATACCGTTCTTTCTCATAACTTCTTTCCAGGTATCTCTTACCGAATGAAGATGAGTGAGTACCTCTTCCAATATCTCCGGATCCTTCTTGACATTTGCAAGTATCAATCTTTCAGAGAGGTAAGAATAGATATTTTCAAAATCCTGTGCAACAGGATATTTCATATCCAGAGTCTGACGTAGATAATCGATTATTTTCTGGGCCTTGATAATATTAAGATTAGCTTTTTGAATATCCTTCTTTTCGCAGGCATCCTTCCCTATATTACAAAACTTTATACAGCCTTCATAAAGCATAAGTGTAAGTTCTGCAGGTGAAGCAGTTAGAATTCTGCTGTTTTTATACTGGTCATACGCATTTGGAAGCGGCATAAACCATTCCTCCTAATTATTAGATCATTCACGAAATAAATACAACGTCTTAAAAACAGATAGCGCCGGAGAGCCCGACGCTATCCGAGTAAAACCTTATTGAGTCTGTCACCCACCCGATCCTATAAGACCTGAAAGTGCATTAGATTTAGACTGAAGACTTGCCAAAGCCTTTTCCATTGCGGCATACTGTTTATACAGCTTATCCTCATAGTCATTAACCTTCTCCTCCATATCGGAGATCTTAGTCTTATAGTTCTCATAATCGTTAGCCATCTTCTTATCTTCATAGAACTTCCCGTATGTCCTATTACTTGAAGAAGAGGAAAGCTTATTCATCTTTGTGTAAAGATCCTGCGACATCTGGGTAAAGAATGAAACTACCGAATTTGGATCACTCTTTATAGCTGCCAGCAGCTTATCAGTATTGCCGGAGGTGTTCTCATCATCTTCATCGCCGTCAATATGGAGCGCGTGTCTCTCGTTCTCCTCAGCCGTGAAGTAATTAAGCGTCCCTATACCAAAATTCGAGAGATACATAGTCTTTCCACCGACCGTATAGCCCTGTGAAACTGATCCGGTAAGGTTTTTTATAAGAGTATTAACCGATTCATCCTTTCTAAGAAGGGAATCCTTTATTTTCTTCTCATACTCTTCTACTTCCTTATCACTCAGAGCGTCTTTTTCCTCATCAGTCAGAGGATTATAACCCTTGGCGGATTCTGCGTTGTAAAGAGAATCAAGCTTATTGATTATGCTGTTGTAAGTCTTGAGATAGTTCTTTACAGCATCGTATACGCCGCTTGTATCCGTCTCTGTGGTAAGGGTAATCTTTTCATTTCCGGTTTCTTCGAGAGCCGTAATGCTCAACCCGTTGATCTCAAACAGATTAGTCTTGCTTGTAAACTTGGCGTCATTCAGATAAATAACCGCATCCGCGCCATCGACCTTTGTAGCGTAAGCATCTGAGTCCTCGTCGCCCTCGCCCTTGGTCTTAAGTCCCAATGCCGCAAGTGCGCTGTCATCACCCGTAAAACCAAAATCCGCATCCGCGCCGGATGACTTGGCACTTATAAAAAACCTCTGATTATTAGCATCAAAGCTGGCGTTCAGACCTGCACTCTTTAACTGACTCAGAACGTCAGAAATAGTTCCGTCCGCCTTAAGATCGATAACCTTACCTGTTGCATTGCCATTTTTATCTGTAAGAGTTATCGACGTGTCCTCAGTTATTCCAATGTCTGAAAGTTTACTTAAAGCTGTTAAACTCGATGAATCCCCACTTGTGGAGTTTATTACACCACCGGTAAGATAAGCCGTCTTCGCAAGATTGGAAATCTTTAAAGACTGTACACTGTCTGTTGTACCATCAGCTGCTGTAACACTCACCTTGCTTGAATCCGAAGCTCTTACAGCCTTTTTTGTATAAGCTGAGGTAAATCTCATCTTTTCAGCCGTAGACTTCAAGGTTTTAAGTTCCTTGTTGAGATCCTTCCAGATATCCTGTTTCCAGGAGAGTTTGGTACGGTTTCCTATCTCTGTGTTGACCTTGCTCCTTTTTACGGATACAAGCTGAGAGATAATAGAGTCGGTGTCCAATCCGGATATCAGTCCGGACATTCTTATCTGTCCCATTTTACACCTCCTTATCTCTTCTCATCGACAAGTATACCGGCCATTTCCCAAACCTTTGCGATCATATCCAGAGTTTTCTCCGGCGGAAGTTCTTTTATAACTTCCTTGGTATCCTTGTCTACAATTTTAATAGTTACTCTGTTGGTATCCTCGTGGATACCATAGATCGCCTCAGAATTTCCTCTGTTTTTATTGAACTGTTCAATCGCTTTTCTGATTTGATCCTTACTTGCTACCTGCTGAGAGTCGTCCTGTTTCTTCTCACCGTTGTAATTTGATTCGCCCTTGCTATCGGCGTTCTCGACCACTTTTGTCGTCTCGTCGATCTTTGCGGCAGGATCAACATTTTCCGGAGTATAATCCACAGACTCAACCGGAGCGGTAGCGGCTTTGGGGGGTGCAACATAACTCGTTGCCTGAACTCCCATTGCATTTGTCACTGCTTCAAGTGCCATTTTACCACCTCCATGTGTAAAAACATTTGCCTTCCGTGCCAAAAATAAAATGTTAACAGTTGCATATCGCCACCTCTAATACTTTTATCGGCAACGATCAAAAAAAATTTAGCCACTCCCCCACTTTTATTTAAGTATCTACTTATTTTTTCTCCGTGTCAAGGAGTTTCCTTATCAATTTCTCCCAATGCAGCCGTAAATTGCTCCATAAACCGTCTCTCTCCTATGGTAACCCGGAGACAATTTCCAAAATCTCCGACATCGGGATAAGTTTTTATAAGTATTTTCTTTTCCAGCTTCATTCTATCCACGATGGTTTTAGCATCTGTCTTAGGTTTGATAAAAATAAAATTTCCCGCTTCACCCTTGTGTGAATAACCATTATCATCAAGCCATTTGATAATGTAATCACGACCCTCGGAGAACTTTTTTATCAGCTCCTCCAACATACCGGGTGTTGAAAGTACCGCATCGGCAAATTTCATTGCAAAGGCATTAGTGTTATGCGGTGTACACATTTTCTGAACCATTTTAACTCCATCCGGCCAGCCGACAACATATCCAAGCCTGCATCCCGCCATTGAAAACAGTTTTGAAAAGGTCCTGGTTACAAATACATGATCCTCTTCCAGTGCATAACGGATGAATGTCCCGGGGTAAAAATAATGGTATGCCTCATCGATCAGAACAGTTATCTGCCTTTCTTTTGCGGTTTGCATTATCTTTTCAAATTCTTCGTCCGAGTATACATTACCCATAGGATTATTTGGATTTAACAGGATAAGCAGCTGCGTATCATCAGTCATCTCAGCAATGATATTTTCCACATCCATAGAAAGATCTTCATTATATGGAACCTTGATAAAATTCCTTCCATACATCTCAGAGTAAACCTGAAACATGAAATATGAAGGCACTACACCAACAATGCGCCCTCCCTGTGAGGTAAATGCCTGTATTATATATCTTATGCCCTCTGCGGAACCGTTTACAAGACAAAGATGATGGATATCCGTTCCGAGATGGGCAGCAAGAACCTCCGAAAAATGCAGAGTTTCCGGATATTGCGCTACAAATTGCGGGGTAACATCCTTCAGAACAGACGATATGAACTCCTGCGGCAATCCACCGGGATTCTCATTTAAATCCAGTCTGAGATAATCCTTTCTCTCATTTTGATCAAAAATACGATAAAGATTTTCTACTTTGCTATCAGTGTAGTACATAATTTTGCAGCCTCACTCTTTCATTAGGAATATAAATCCCCTAATCCATAGCATGATCATGCCACAAATTAGGGGAGTGTTCAGTTACTGAAATAAACCATTCGTCTTTCTGGCTTCATCTTCCTGACGACGCTTCTGCATCTGAACCTGAACCTGGTTAAGAAGCTGCTGTTGCTTTAATTTCTGGATATAATCGCCGTAATCGGTATCTCCCATCCGGCTCTGGGAATCTACAGTATTATAGCTGATGCCATTGTTATAATTGATCGCAACATCAAATGAATTACTCTGGGCTCCAAGGGTTGCACGCCCCGCTCCTATCTTTTCAAGCGCTTTGTCTATGGTTGAAAGGTCAAAATCACCTGTCACATCAAAATCAGCTATTCCAAGCGCCTCAAGGGTAGAATTAACGGTTGAAAACTCCTTTGAACCGCCATCGGAATTGATAGCCATGGAAATAACCGCCCCATCTTCATTATCAAGCAGCTTAACTCCGTTGTAGTTTGTAGTCCCCGCGGTCTCCGCAATGCCCTTTTTAAGCTCGTCCACCTCCATTTGGATGTATGACTTGTCTTCGGATGAAAGGGTTCCGTTTGAGGCCTGTACAGCCAACTCGCGTATTCTCTGAAGGGAATCAGCAACACCGGACATTGCCCCGTCAGCAATATTGATGGCATCCTTACCCATCTGCATATTCTGTGTACCGGCATTAATGCCGCCAACCTGTCTCTCCTGTTTCTGTAAAATAGCCATCTCAGACGCACCATTGGCCGCATTCTGAATACGACTACCGCTTGAGAGCGATGAATATAAATAATTACTTAAATTATCCCCAACACTGTTTATATTACTCATACATACACCTTCCTTCCTATTATTTTATTCTATTTGACCATATTTTTGTGTCCCTCGTCAAGTTATTTCGTAAAACTTTCGGAGGCTTGTTATTTTATACAAAATCCATATCAATTTTTCTAATGTAAAACTATCTCCTGTTTATTGACACCGGCAGGAAAAAGAAATATCATACATTAAGTATTGTGATGACATTCTTAGGAAGACTATAAATTCAGTTGAAGATTCTGATATTCATTGTCAGTTCGATTTCTGCGTTATCTGCGGAAGAAATTCTTGTGTTGTATTGTTTGTGTTTTTTTATTCACCGTCTGTAAATTTGTATGGGAAGATGATTTTTAAATTCAGATTTTCTATGTAATTTTACGATTAAAAAATCTTAAGGAGGTGTTTTGTGATAAAACAAATGAATAATACAGATAACGCAGGTTTAAACGGCCAGGATATTTCCCATCCCGAAATTATCCGGGAGCTCTTTGGCGAGCCTGCCTCGCGGGATAAGATACTTTCGGATATCAGGTCAGACCCCGCCCTTTTCTCCACATGGAATTCCTTTTCCGAAAAGGACCGGGAGGATATCCTGCTCTTCCTCGAGGGCAGACAGGGTCTTCAGATCCTTTATGACGG
>JAFVCL010000003.1 GCA_017479285.1 Lachnospiraceae bacterium | reverse complement strand
TGGCAGATACCTGTTACGAGAAGTTCTTATACAGGATATGTAAGAGCCTTGGATATTCGATCACCAATAACCACGCCATAAGGATGTACTTCAATTCATATGTCCTTATTCCAAAAGGGATTGATGTGACCAACAGGGC
Organism: Lachnospiraceae bacterium; assembly: GCA_017479285.1. GTDB lineage: Bacteria > Bacillota > Clostridia > Lachnospirales > Lachnospiraceae > AC2028. Next base: position 2,952 of record JAFVCL010000003.1, on the reverse strand, counting down.
TAGACTTCTCGGACATTCGGTAGAAGTGAACCTCAAGAATTACAGCTTTGCAGACTACGATTACTGTGAGATCGCGCAGAGAGCGCTCGACGACGATGAAGGGACCCCCTGGGGACCCCCAAATGTTTTCAGTTTCGAAACAAAAAAACTCCGCAAGTCCTTGTAAACACTGGACTTGCGGAGCAATAAAAAAGAGCGGGTGATGGGAATCGAACCCACGTGTCCAGCTTGGAAGGCTGGTGTTCTACCATTGAACTACACCCGCATAAAAAAGAAAATATGGATTTGTTTCACAACAAGTGATATATTAACTTATAGAATCTATGTTGTCAAGAAAAAATTTAAAATTTTTTGAGAAAATAATAGCAGAATGATTTCAAGGGATGCAGAAACATGAAAAATATCCTGTTGATCGGGGGAACATACTTCCTCGGTAAAGCGTTTGTCAGACTTATGCAGGGAGTCCCGGATGCCCGGCTGACCCTTTTACACAGAGGCTCCGGGAATAACCCGGAAACAGATATGCGCCGGAGCGATACAGCCCCGGAGGGCATAGCAATAGCGGAAGGGGAAAAAACGGATTCCGGAAAGGGCTCTTCAGTGAGAGAAATCCTGATCGACCGCCATGATACTGCAGCCCTGAAGCAGATACCGCATGAATATTTCGACGCGGTGATTGATTTTTGCGCGTATGCAAAGGGGGATATAGTATCCCTGCTTGAGAACATAAATGCCGATATCGGTCAGTACATCTTTATAAGCACGAGCGATGTGTATATGCGCGGCCTCGGAAAGTGGCTAAAAGAGGATGCTCCTTTGGAGACAAGAGCTTTCGGAGGAGCTGCGGGAGAGTATATTTCCGGTAAGGTCTCGCTTGAAGAGGAGATTGCCGGTGCGTGTAAAAAGAAGGGCTGCGAGTATACCGTGCTCCGTCCTGTATTTATCTTCGGACCTGACAACTACGCTCCGAGGGAGAGTATGTACTTCCACTGGATAAATGCGGCGGGTCAGATACTTCATCCCGCGGATGCGGAAGGGGAGTTCCAGCTTGTCTACGCGGGGGATGTCGCCGATTCGATAAAGCTTGTCATCGGGAATCCCGAAAGCTACGGAAAGGCGTTTAACATCTGTAAAAATGACCTGTATACCTACGACCGCTTTGCAGAGCTCCTTAAAGAATCCATCGACACACCTTTTCAGCGGGTTGATACGGATGTTGCGACAGTAAATGAAAAAGGGATCCCGCTTCCTTTTCCGCTTACAAAGGCGGAGTCAAACTATTATGACGGAACCGCAATAAAAGAGCTTGGTCTTAAGTATACGGATGATGTAAAGGCAATGAGGGAAACCTATAAGAGCTATAATAAAAACTAATAAGGGAAAGGAGAGCTTTGAAATGTTTTTTTTGTATCCGGAGGGGAAAAAGAAGGCGCTGACATTCAGCTATGACGATGGGGAGATATTTGATATAAAGCTTGCCGGGATTCTCCGAGAGCACGGAATGAAGGGGACTTTTAACCTAAATTCCGGAAATCTTGCGGATGTGGACAATGCAAGATATGTGAATAAGAATAAGCTTGATGAAATATACGAGGGGCATGAGATAGCGGTACACGGCGTTGAGCATCTCAATCTCTGCGGTATGACGGACCAGGATATCGTGCTCGAGATACTTCCGGACAGGCAGGCGCTTGAGAAGATTACCGGAAAGCTTGTACAGGGGATGGCTTACGCCTTCGGAGCGTATAATGAGCGCATAATGCGCGTTATACAAAGCCTTGGGATCCATTATTCGAGAACGGTGAACGAGAACCATTATTTTGATCTTCCCCGGGATTTCCTTGCGTGGGACGCGACCTGCCATCATGATCACGACCTTATGAAATGGGGTGAGGAGTTTTTGAATGTTCCGGATTGGAAGGAGCTTCCGCTTATGTATGTCTGGGGGCATTCGTATGAGTTCGGAAGACCCGATGACTGGCATATAATCGAGGAATTTACTGAGAAGATGCAGGGGAAGGATGATATCTGGTACGCAACAAACGGTGAGATCTTCGACTATATAACCGCCACAAGACGCCTTGAATTCGGCGCAAACAGGCAGATGGTCTACAATCCCACCGCAGTAAAGATCTGGTATAAGAGCAAGGACGGAAAGGCGAGATCTATCGCTCCGGGAGAAACGGTAAATCTGTAGGACTTAAGCCAGCTCCTTTATCAATTTGACTATCACGCTGACAGCGTCCTTCTGGGCGCTGTTTTTCATTGCCGAAATATATTTATCGCGCTCAGCGTAGACGGAATCCACGGTATCGCAGATAAGCCTGCTTGTAAGGTCGTCCTGGTCGAGAACGACTGAGTAGCCGGCGGATTCAAAGGACTTCGCATTTAGAAGCTGGTCGCCGCGGCTCGCCTTAGAGGGAAGAGGGATAAGGATATTTGGCTTGTGGAGAGCAAGTATCTCGCATATCGCATTTGCGCCGGCTCTTGATATTATTACATCTGCGAGAGCGAAGAGATCCTTCATCCCGTCCTTAATATACTCGAACTGGGTGTATCCGGGTGTGGTAAGGAGCATATTGTCGACCTTATTTTTTCCACAAAGGTGGACAACATTATACTTTTCGAGAAGACCGGGAAGAGCATCGCGGACAGCCTGGTTAACAGCCATTGCGCCCAGCGAGCCGCCGGTTACCATAAGCACAGGCTTATCATCCTTAAAGCCGCAAAGCTCCCGCCCCTTTTCGGAATCCCCCGTAAAGAGCTCGCTCCGTATCGGAGTACCGGTAAGAACGGCTTTCTTTTCGGGAAGGGAAGCTACTGTCTCCGGGAAGTTGCAGCATATTTTTGCCGCAGAGCCATAGCACAGCTTGTTCGCAAGACCGGGAGTCATATCGGATTCATGGATTATACAGGGGATACCGAGGGAAGCGGCAGCGCGGACAACGGGTA
>JAFVCL010000031.1 GCA_017479285.1 Lachnospiraceae bacterium | reverse complement strand
TATGACTGTATTATACCATATATTGTTGCGTTTGTGGGCATATATTGCATATTTAGTTAGGTTATACACCCAAAGTGCCCTGAAGCCAGGAAATATCTGCGTTTTACAGATACAGGGCAGATAACTTGTAAACTTACGCTAAGCAAAAATCTACTTACCGGTCCTTTCGCCTTTCTTTATATTCTACCACACCGGTCTTTCCGGTTTTACCCCCACAGAGGTGGAAATTAAAATAAATGCACAATAAAGCATATATGAGCCTGCTGAATATGCTATACTGTCAGATATACCTGCAAACCAGTTTTCCTTTTTAATCAGTATTAATTCCTTTCAAAAACCACAAAGCCGAGGATTGTATAATGAGTATTAATTCTTCAATGATCCTGTCGTTCTATAAAGAAATAGCACAACTTGGAAGCGGGAGTAAATTTTCCGTTGTTCAAAACACTGAGGACGGGAAAATATATATTAAAAAACAGTTATCCACCTATGACCTTCGCATATTTGAAGAGTTAAAAGAGCATCCAGTCCCCGGTATTCCGCGTATCTGCGCTCTCCATGAGGAATACGATATTCTCTATGCAGTCGAGGAATATGTTTCGGGTTTTACAGTAGAGGAGACTCTGTTATCTAACGGAGCAATGCCGGAGCCCCTCGCCATAAACTATATACGGAAGCTGACGGAGATCGTGCGGAGACTTCACAGCTTCAATCCTCCCATAATACATCGTGATATAAAGCCGGAGAATGTAATGATAACCTCCGCAGGAAATATATACCTTCTCGATCTTAATGTGTCCAAATTTGAAGACAGAAGTAAAAAAACCGACACAAGGCTTCTCGGAACCGTTGGTTATGCTGCTCCCGAGCAATACGGCTTTGGTTCCTCCGATGTAAGGACGGATATCTACGGAATCGGTATCCTTTTAAAAACCATGCTTACAAACGGTGACAGCAATTTCGTAATTCAAAAAAAGACCGACGCTTTTATAAAAAAATGCACCGATCTTAATCCTGAGAGAAGATTTCAAAATATTGAACTTGTTATTAACTCGCTGCGGCGTTTATAAGAGCACCACAAACACTCACTTTTCGTAATAAAGGTTTCCGTCCTGAAAATAAGCCTTATATGTACTTCCGTCCGGAAGCGTGTATACTCCGTTTCCGTTCAGTGCATCCGTAAATGTCCCGGTAAAAAATTCCCCGTTGTCATAGAAGACACTGCCCTGTCCGCAGGGCTCACCGTTCTTCCACTCGCCCGTATAATGGTAGGGCGCTCCGAAAATCTGTATCGTACCATAGTCCTCATTATCATTTTCATATTCCCCCTCGAAATACTGCATGACCCAAAGTGTCTTTCCGGATCCGTTCATCTTTCCCTCATGCCACTGCCCAATATATATCCAGCCGTCGGCTATGACCCCATCGTAAGACTCCAGATAATCCTCTTCTGCGACAAAGTCTGCCTGATAGTCGCTCCCTGTTATAAAGTATCCCCACCCCTCGGGCTTATCATCAACAACCGTCCCGGTGTATTTTCCTCTTACAGGATATCCGCTGTCCGCAAATACCTCTATCTGGATTTTTTCAACCTCTTTTGCATTCCCGGGAACCTCTCCCGCCATAGCCTGCTTGATCCGCTCCGACTTGTACTCGTTCAGGTATTCGACACATTTATCATATACATAATCCGGTACCTCTTTATACTGCCCGGTAAGCTCGTCATAAATATCATAATCAACCACAATATTTACATCCCGGGGTCCGGAACTCCCCACATTCTCTGTTCCCGGTTTAACTCTGTTTATGACTAAAACAACGGTCAAAGAGACAGCCGCCGCAATAAACAATCCGATTGCAGAGAATAATAAAACCTTCCTCCTCCCTGGTCTCTTTTCATCTACAAGGATGGTCATAGACTGCTCATACGAGGGCGCCTGCGGAGCTAAATCCGCCCCGGGCTCATCATTACCGTCAAATGCTTTATTGTCAAAACCTGTATCAGTCATCTTCCCTGCTCCCACTCACTCAATCCATCAGACTCTCCACCGCATCTTTATATTCGGTGTATGCATCCCCGGGGGCGCCCACGATTATCTCCTCGATGATCCCGTGCTTTACGATAACCGTATAGGGGATATAATCCGAAGGATAATAATTTCCAACCGTATAATCCGTATCGTAGGCGATTGGGAAGGTAAAGCCCTTTTTGCTCACAAACTTATCTACGGTATCCCTATCCTCCGCGCAATTAATCCCGATTATGGAAAGCTTCTCTATTCCCTCATTATACAGTTCCTCAAAGCCCGGCATCTCTCCCACGCAGGGACCGCACCAGGTTGCCCAGAAGTTTACTATAACGATCCCGTCGTCATGATCCGAAAGAGTAAATGTTCCGCCGTCCACAAGTTCTACCGTAAAATCGGGAGCAATATCCCCTTTGTCCAAAGCCTTTGGAGTCCCGGTTCCCTCGGTTGCATTAGGTCTGTCAGCAGGGTCAAAGGAGAGTTATGTGTCAAAAGAAACTTCCTCTGATGAACTGCTGTCAGTTTCCTCCGCAGGAGCGCTGCCGGTTTCAGAATTTTCTATCTGCGCAGTTCCTGCCGTATCCTCTTCCTGTGTCTCCTCCCTCTGGTTTACCGGTCCGCTCTGGATCCCGGAGTCCGGAATAAAACCGCAGCCTGTCAAAGATGAAGCGCACAAAACAAAAGCCAAAACAGTCCCAACAATTCTTTTCTTCATACCATAATCCTCGTAAATTTTTCAGATAATCTCAACAGTTATTCTTAAACAGATCCTTTTTACAAAACAAAGAGACTGCCGCACTGAACAAGTCAGCGTGACAGCCCTATTTTATCATATATTCATATATCCGTATATATGTGAAACTATTTTATTCCCTCACTTATAATGCCTACTCCACATTCTTAAGCGCCTCGGTAAGGGGGATCCGCTTTATCCGTCTTAAGTCGATCAGCGCAACCAGCGCGTATGCTATTATTACCATCGCAATGCATTTTATGATAGAAGCCGCATTCATCTCGAAGGTAAACCAGCCCGCCATTCTAAGCATGATCATCTTCCACAGCCAACCTACGAAGAAATAGCTTAAGAGAGCCGTAATCCCCGCCGAGATGACCACAACTATGGAAGTAAGCAACACATAAAGCCTTCCGATCTCTCCGGTCTTGTAACCCAGTACCTTTACCATTGAGATCGAGCCTGCGTTCTTTTCTATTATAAGCTTTGTGAGCAGATATATTATAAGGACTGCAAGAAGTATACAGCAGTAGGAAAAGATGTCCATTATTGAGCCCATTGAGTAATTGAGCTGGTTTGCCATCTTGATGATATCATCCGAGGTTATTGTTGCGGCAATGTAACCCTCGTCGATATCCGTTATCTCGCTGTCGGAGATATACCCGGAAAAGTATCCCTCCTCCTCGTCAAACACCTTATTGTAGACATCCTGCGGCATAAGTACCGCAAGGCTTCCCCGCATCTCGAAGACATCTTCCACCGTAAAGAAATAATGATCCTTTGCAAATTTCTCCTTCAGCTCAACCGTATCGCCCTTTTTAAGTCCGAACTTTTCGGCGTAGTCGCTGGATATGTACGCCTTTCCCTCTTCAAGCTCATCGGAAAGGGGAAAATATCTGCTGTCTTTGCTGTATCCGTACACGGAAATCTCTTCCCCCACTCTTGCCCCGGAAACCGTGCTGAGACTTGTCATGGAAAACCTCTCCGCATCGGGATTTCCGGTCGTTATCTCGTTGTCATCCTCATCCTTTGTGCTCATAAGGATATACTGGTAATCCGCAATGGCAAAATCATCCGCCCGCGCTATATAATTCTTGAGGGTATAGGGCATTCCGACAGAGAATACAAGGAGCACCATAACAAAGAATACCCCGATAAATAAAACGAGATATCCCGGAACATTCTGGTTAAATATCCTCATACGGAACCTTGAAAAGAAGCTCCACTTTGGAAGTTTGACCGCCTTCTTGCTCTTTCGCATGCTGAGGTCGCCCCTGAGGAACTTAAGGGGTGCGATGCGAAGTCTGATGAACACCGTAGCGATATTGATAACAATAACCGTGATCATGTGGAAAACAGTGGTTCTTATAAATGCGTCTCCGTCCCAGTATGTCTTTATCGCAGGCAGGCTGTAGGAGCGTCCGTAGATGGCTACGACTGCGCCGCGAAGCAGAGTATATCCGATAATATTTCCGATGGCCGCCGATATAAATGTAAGAACCAGCGGCACCGCAATATAGTGGATAAGGAGCTCGCCCCTTGTATATCCGGAAGCCCGGAGGGTTCCGATAACCTTCGCCTCGCTCGTTATGGTATTGCTTGCGGTTATGGCAAAGATAAATGCCAGAACAACAACAAGTACAATAAGCAGCACCTCAGCCATGGCTTTATCGTTTCCCATATCATTAGGCGCGAAATGTATCGCCTGGCAAAGATATTCGGGAACGAAATCCTTGAGCTCGTTTATATGATCCTCATATGGCTCAAGCTTCTTTAAATTGTCAGTATATTCATCAATAGTGGGTTTTAATGCCTCAAGTTCATCAGCCTCAGCCTGAAGAGCATCTCCTTCTTCCTTTAGAGCGTCTCCTCTCGCCTTAAGCTCATCTGCCTTTGGCTGCAGCTCATCACCCTTTGCCTTTAACTCATCCGCTTCAGCCTGCAGCGCATCTCCCCTCTTTTTAAGATCAGCCATGCTCTTTTGTATATCCGCGGGAAGCATAGCAATTATTTCAGCAGGGATTTCTCCCTCCGAAGCGCCTCCCATCATATCCTGGGATACCGGAACCCCTGCCAGGGCAAGCGCGGTGACAGCTCTTGTCATCAATGACTGCATCTCGGACTGAATAGAAGCTCCCTCTTTCTCAAGCTCCTCTCCCCGGGCAGTCAGCTCATCCCCCTGGGTTTCGAGTTCCTTTCCTTCGGCTTCAAGCGCGTCGGCACGAGCCTGCAAGTCATCGCCTCTTGCCTCAAGATCGTCGGCCTTTTCCTTTATATCCTCGAGATACTCCGTCCATATATCGACATTGTCCGCAAGCTCCTTCGCCTCATCCTCATCATCCATATAACCGCCGGTTGCGCCGAGAACGGCTACTTTTGATATAAGGTCATCGGAAAGCGCCTTTTTCTCATCGTCGGTCTCCGGTCTTTCGGGATACCGGTACGCGTACTGCCAATTGGTATCCGCAGAAAGCTCCTCAAAGCTCTCCGGTGTTACCGCAGCGATGTTAAAGGTTATAGCATCAAACATGGTGTCGGTATTCTTTTTATAAAGAGTACTGTAATCGGAGAATGCAACCAGTCCGCAGACCTTCATCTTCTTATCGCCCACCGCGATGGTATCACCAACGGTTATACCCACATTTCCGGCGTGTCTCCTGTCTATAACGATCTCGTCCTTCGTCTCCGGCATTTTACCTTCAAGAAGGCATATCAGATTTACTTCCTCTCTTACCTTGAAAACTCTTATAGTTGCATCCGTTTTTCCGTCAAGGTCTTTATCCTCGTCAAAGTCCTTGTAGAACTGTTCATATACTTTTATCCCCTCTCCCTCTATCTTTTCCATAAGGAAACCGGAAACCTTTTCCTCAAACTCAAAGTGCCCGTCCTCTATATTGTAATCGTCAAAGCTTTCCGCAAAGGTGCGCTCCATACTGTTGTTTGAAACATACATCGCACTTACAAGGCTGATGGTTACGATGAGCAGCAGGCAGAGCACAAGATACTTTTTCCAATCCTTTTTTATATTTCTTGGGATTCTTTTTGCTAATGGGTTTCTCATAACATTCCTTTCCGTATTACCAATCGAGTTCGGTAGCGCTTATCTTGTTCTCATTGATTATATTCTTGCGCACTTTTCCGTCACGGAGCTTGATGGTATGATCCGCCATATGCTGTATCGCTTCGTTATGGGTAACCATTATTATTGTGTTTCCGTATTTTTTATTTACATCCTCGATAAGCTTAAGAATCTCCTTTGAAGTGTTGTAGTCAAGGGCTCCCGTAGGCTCATCGCAAAGCAGTATGTCCGGGTTCTTTACGATCGCCCGCCCTATGGAGGTACGCTGCTGCTGACCGCCGGAGAGCTGGTTCGGAAGCT
>JAFVCL010000030.1 GCA_017479285.1 Lachnospiraceae bacterium | reverse complement strand
GGTTAAATGTAAGCTCGTTGAACTTAGCTCTTGTGAGGTTCATATCAAAATGCTGTGGTCCTTCGTTTGTTGCTGTGATGAATGGAAGGTTAATATTTTTTGTTGTAGCGCTTGAAAGCTCTTTCTTAGCCTTCTCTGCAGCCTCTTTCAGTCTCTGCATTGCCATCTTATCGCCTGAGAGATCAACTCCCTCTTTCTTCTTAAATTCATCAAGCATCCAGTTAATGATCTTGTTATCAAAGTCATCACCGCCGAGGTGTGTATCACCATTGGTTGCGAGAACCTCGATTACGCCGTCGCCGATCTCGATTATGGATACATCGAATGTACCGCCGCCGAGGTCGTAAACCATTATCTTCTGCTCTTTCTCATTATCAAGTCCGTAAGCAAGTGCTGCTGCGGTAGGCTCGTTGATTATACGCTTTACATCAAGGCCTGCAATCTTACCTGCATCCTTGGTAGCCTGACGCTGTGCATCGTTGAAGTATGCGGGAACAGTGATAACCGCCTCCGTAACCTTCTCGCCGAGGTAGCTCTCTGCGTCAGCCTTAAGCTTCTGAAGGATCATTGCGGAAATCTGCTGAGGGCTGTACTTCTTGTCATCAATGTTGCGTCCTCTGTCGGTACCCATATCTCTCTTTATCGAAGAGATCGTCTTGTCAGCGTTTGTAACTGCCTGACGCTTAGCGGGCTCACCGACAAGTCTCTCGCCGTTCTTTGTAAAAGCAACGATTGAAGGTGTTGTTCTTGCGCCCTCTGCGTTAGCGATAACGGTGGGCTTACCACCTTCCATAACTGCTACGCAGCTGTTTGTAGTTCCAAGGTCAATTCCGATTATCTTACTCATAATTTTTGCCTCCTCTATTATGAATGTGCTCGTTTTTAATCATTATCTATATTTTTAAATCCGCTCAGCTGCTTTCGCAGGAGGTTGGGAAATTGTTTTTGGTACCATTTGTCACTATTCGGGTACGACCGCAACCATGCTGTATCTTAAAACAATGTCATGATACTTGTAACCCTTCTGGAGCTCCGCACAGATCGTTCCGGGCTCATACTCATCGCTCTCCTGCTGCGTAACCGCGTTATGGAGGTTCGGATCCAGCGGAAGCCCAAGAGCCTCTATCGGTTCAACTCCGAGATTTTCAAGCTCCGTAACAAACTGCTTGTATACCTTGTCAACACCCTGTACAAAAGGATCTTCCTTTTTATCCTCGGGTACTGTAGCAAGTCCCCTCTCAAAGTTATCGAGAACGGGAAGAAACTTTTTCAAAACATTTGCGGCTCCGTTATCGTAGCTTGCCGCTTTTTCTTTTTCTGTCCTGTTCCGGAAGTTTTCAAATTCCGCAAGCTGCCTCTTTACTTTATCGTCCAGAGCCGCTACCTGTTCCTTTAATGCCTCCTTTTCCTTATCGGCTTTTGAGGCCTTGTCCTTCCTGAACTTCTTTACATTCTCCGTCTTTACTTCCTTGCCGTCCTCCTCCGACCCGGTCTGCTTTTCAGTCTCAGGCTCCTTACCTGCGGTTTCCTTATTTTCGTTTTCCGCCGCTTCCTTACCGGCTTCAGCGGCTTCGTCCGCTGTGCCTTCCGCGGCTTCCTTTTTTATTTCTTCGTCAGCCATTTCGTATCCTTTCTCTACTGTTTTCTATACAGATCATCAAGATTTGTCTTTATCGATTTGAGGGTCCCCACAACCTTTTCGTAATCCATTCTCCGGGGACCTACTATTCCGATCGTTCCCTTCATTCCGTCGCCGAGGTCGTAAACCGCTGTAACAACGCTGCAATCCTGCATATCGGAATTCTTGTTCTCTCCTCCGATATATACCTGGATTCCCGTTTCCTCACTCGCATCCTCGCTGTGGATAATATCACCGAGGAGCTGCTTTTCTTCAAATGCGGTTATCAGCTTGCTTGCATTCTCGTTATCGGCAAGTTCGGGGTACTTAAATATATTGTTTGCCCCGCTTGTATATACCTCAAGGTCCTTGTCCTCGCTCAAGGTTTCCACAACCTCGTCGATAACATCCCCGATAACACCGCTGTGGATCCCTGCCTGCTGTTTCAGCTTTGCCACCATGCTGAGGTTTATCTCTTCGATGGCAAGTCCGTTGAGCTGTGTATTAAGGAGCATATTCAGCTTTAAAAGGGTCTCATCGTTTACCTCTTCCGCGATATCGATCATCCTGTTACGGATCACATTTCCCTCTATTACCACCACAGCAAGGAGATGCTCTCTGTCAACTCTCGAAAGCTGGATGAACTTAAGCTTGTTTCTGTGGGTCGTCGGAGCCGTGATCATCGTGGCATACTGCGTATCCCGGGCAAGGGCTCTTACAACCGATTTAAGCATATCCTCGAGCTTATCCTGTCTCTCGAGGAGCATGTCCTTCATATCGGCTACCTCGCGCTCCTTAGCCTCCATAAGGCTGTCCACATAAAAGCGGTACCCTTTGTCGGAAGGAATTCTGCCGGCAGATGTATGAGGCTGGAGTATATACCCCATCTCTTCAAGGTCTGCCATTTCATTTCTTATCGTGGCGGAGCTCAAATTAAGGTCTGTATCCTTAGATATGGTACGGCTTCCGACCGGTTCGCCCGTGTCGAGATAATTTTTGATGATCGCCAGCAGGATCTTTGTCTTGCGTTCGTCCATCTCCATACTTTTCCGCTCCTTTTGAAATAGAAAACCTTTCTGCATCTGTTAGCACTCAACATTAAAGAGTGCTAATATCTTGTGTATTTAAAATATCACTCTAAACCCTGCATGTCAACTCCTTAATTTATTAAAGAATTATAAAACAGAAAAAACCTGCGGCTGTCTTGCCACAGGTTTTGAATTTCTGTTTTTATTGGAAAATTTTTCCGGATCAGAAGTTGAAGTACATATCAAAGGAATCGTTGATATTACCGTTGATCACGCTGTAAACCTTCTGCTCGGCAACATTTACATAGATCTCGATGCTCTTAAGCTCGGAAGTCTTAACTCCAAGATCATACTTGGCGCGATCCTTTGCGGTCTTAAGATACTGCTTTAAAAGAGCGTCTGCAGAAACATTCTTTCCGCCTTCTACTGAAAATACCGCACTGGTCTTAAGAGCAACCTTCTTTGCAGCGGTCTTCTTAACAGCAGTAGTCTTCTTTGCAGCGGTGGTCTTCTTTGCGGAAGCCTTCTTTGCAGTGGTCTTCTTTGCTGCTTCCTTCTTAGCAGGCTCAGCCTTCTTAGCAGCTGCCTTCTTTGCAGGAGCCTTCTTAGCGGTGGTCTTCTTTGCGGAAGTCTTCTTTGCAGCCTTAGGAGCTTCTACCTTGTCTGCAGCCTTGGTTACTGCTGCCGCATCGGCCTTTACTTCAGTGGTGGTTGTAGCTTTAGCTACAGGTTTCTTGGTATCTGCCATGATGACATCTCCCTTCTGGAAAAATAAATTTTTTGTTTCTATAAATATTAGTTATAAAATATTCCCTAACGAGCAAAATGTTATCTCTTTTTTTGTCAATTGTCAACTTTTACCAAAAAATTTATCGCGTTTTCTCACAGTTAAAATCGTATTTTTTTATTTCTAAAAAAACTATTTGCATTTTTTTCGTTCTTTTTTCCGTCAAACTGCACAATTATTTTTGTAATCGATTTTTTTTATTATAAAAAACTGAAGAATTTTCAAAAAAATTATTTTTTTTCATCAATAGTTTTCTTTGATAAATTTTCTGAAAGCCGGAAGTGATCTTTCCACTTTTTCCGTGTCGATACAATACGCCATTCTGAAATATCCCGGCGCTCCGAAGGTATCCGCGGGAACGAGTACAAGATCATACTTAAGTGCCTTTTTCGAGAATTCTTTTGCATCATCTTCGGGTGCCTTCGGGAAGATATAAAATGTTCCGTCAGGCTTTACGATTGTCAGTCCGAGATCCTTTAATTCATTGTAGATAAGGTTCATATTTGTCTCGTAAACGCTTAAGTCCGCAGTAAGATCCGCGCACTCCGCCACCGCAAGCTGTATGATGGAAGAAGGGCAATTATGTCCGATACCTCTCGATATCTGCCCACACATATTCACCAGAGTTTCCGCATCCTCACACGCGGGATTTACCGCGAGATATCCGATTCTTTCTCCCGGGATGGAAAGTGATTTGGAGAAGGAATAACACATAATCGAATTGTCATAAAATCCTGAAACGCAGGGCGCCTGCTTTCCTCCGAATACGATCTCTCTGTATGGCTCATCGGTTATAAGATAAATCGGATGTCCGTACTCCTTTGATTTTTCCGTCATCAGAGCCGCAAGTTTTTTCAGGGTCTCCTCTGAGTAAACCACACCCGTCGGATTGTTGGGAGTATTTATAAGAACCGCCATAACCTTTTCGGTCATCATCTCCGCAGCCTTATCAAAGTTTATCTGGAAGGTTTCAAATTGCGGCGGAACAACCTTTAAAACCGCACCGGAAAGATCTACATACGGATGATACTCCGGGAAAAAAGTAGCAAAGGTAAGAACCTCGTCTCCGGGTTCCGTCACGAGTCTTACCGCGTGCGCGATCGCTCCGGCTGCTCCCGCCGTCATGAATACATGCTGCATACGGTAAGGTATCCCGAATCTTCTCTCAAGGGATGCGGCAATCTTTTCTCTTACCGAAGGGATTGTAAGGCTCGGGCTGTATCCGTGGAGCGTGAGCGTATCTGTTTCCCGGAGGAGTTTTATCATGGTGTCGGTAAATTCCTGCGGAACAGGAACGCTGGGATTACCAAGGCTGTAATCAAATACATTCTCGTACCCTATCTCCTTTCCCCTCGCAGTGGCAAATTCCGAAAGCTCTCTTATTACAGATTTCGCAGAAAGCATATTTTTGTATTTCTGTACTAACATTTTATGACTCCTTTTTATGTATTATCTACCCATTGGTTATCGATGCATTTCAACCTGCGGCCGGTGTCTCAAGATCATCTTCCGCTTCGCATTACTGTACTTACCCTACCCCGTCGGATTGATCTTGAAAAACAGGCAGATCAGCCCGAGTATAAGGAGGTGCAGAGGGTAGAACGCGTAAAAAATATATTTATTGTATTTTCCTCTCTCACCGTTATATGCTTTTATTATTGGAACCGCGAGAAAGCCCGGTGCCTCAAAAAAGTTAAAGAAGGTAAGCGCTCCACAACCCGCAAGTATCTCAGGCATTTTATATTCCCTCAGGAGATACATTACAAGGATCGTAATAATGCCTATGGCTCCGTAATCCGTTGTCGTTCCGAACAGGTCCGTCTGGTCGGACAGAACGCACGCTGTTCCCGCAAAAGCAATGATAACAAGTATTTTCCGCGAAAGCTCCTTCTTTGTCTTTTTGCTTACAATAAGAAGCGATACCACGGTCGCCAGAATGATCACCACCCAGAGTCCTACGAAAAAAACGCGTACCCCGGCTCCGGATATAATCTGCCCGAAGAAGCTGTATAACCATTGGAACATTATACTTGCGAGCGCAAAGGGAGCAAACACGATGGCGCAGAGCCAGAAAAGAACCGTCAGTGCCTTCCCGTTTTCCCTCTCCTTAAAGGTGTCTATCCCCCATATCATCGCAAGTCCGATCGCAAGTGTAAAGTAGACATTCTGGTAAAGCGGATAAAAAGGTGTTCCGAATATCGCGAGATCAAAAGGCACCTCCGAAATAAAGGCAAAAATAATCAGCCTTAAAAAATACTTCAGCCGGCTTCTCGTGTATTTAAGCCCCTCTACAATAAAGAAGCAGTACAACGGAAAGCTTATTCTTCCTATCCCGCGCAGCAAGAGATAGACCATCCCCATCGGCGTAGTATACATGGCATCCCCACCTGTAAGGCTGTCAGGGAGGGCGCTTTCCATATTGAACCTTCCCGCATACAAAAGTCCCTGAAGCACAGATGCCGCGGCATGGTCTATAAACATACAGACCATTGCTATTATTTTTACGGTTGAGGCAGTAAGACCTTTTTTCATTTTCCTACTCCTCTATAATCTCTCCGTCAACCTTTTCAGGCCTGTCTTCAGACGAATTCTGATATTTCTCATTGGAAGTATTATCCGTCTTTCCGTTTGCGGGACCGTTTTTCTTCTGCTTTGCATCCTCTTCATTCATAAAATCATAAGCGATGTCCACGCCTTTTTTTACCGAATGAATAACGGTTTTTCCAAGTCCCACAAACGCTCCGCCGAGGTTATAGACGGTATTTTTCCACTCATTTCCAAGATCGATATTCTTATCAGCCATACGATATCCTCCTCATCATCAAGGTTTTTATTTCATTATATTGTATCATAAATCGTGCTTTGGCGAAACCTGTTATTGAGCTGTCCTGTCAGCAGCATATCGTCAGCCCTGGGAATCCCTTCTTGACAACGGCGGCAGAATCTAATAAACTATGCTGGAAACACATTAGAAATAAATCGTCCCTTGTAAGGAATTCGTCTGTGGCACGAAATCTGGTCTCGCGCAATGCGACGCTGTGAACCGTGTCAGGTCGGGAACGAAGCAGCACTAAGCAGATGCTCCATGTGCCGTGAGGGCGCTGGGTGAACTGCGCAGGCGTCTTCCTTACAGCGGATGGTTTTTTGTTACCTTTTTCGCCTTTTTCTTTTTGACAGGCTAAGGCGAAAACATAAACAACGCAGATGCTTTAGGGTATAAATGAATCCTGACAGAACAGATTTTGAAAACAGAATAATGAATGCTTTGAGCTGCTGCAGGCTCTGCGGGCGAAACTGCAAGATTGACCGGATAGACGGAAAAACCGGCTTTTGCGGACAGACCGATAAGATCCGCGCCGCACGAGCGGCTCTCCACTTTTGGGAAGAGCCTGTCATCTCCGGAACGCATGGGTCGGGCGCGGTATTTTTCTCCGGCTGTAATCTTCGATGCGTTTTCTGCCAGAACGCCCCTATCGCGAACTCCGATTTCGGTATGGAAATCACATCGGAGCGGCTCACCGATATATTTTTTGAATTAAAGGAACAGGGCGCCAATAATATCAATCTTGTTACAGGCACGCCCTTTATACCCCAGATCGTTATCGCCATAACACGCGCAAAAGACCGTGGTTTTGATCTTCCCTTTATCTTTAACTGCGGTGGATATGAAAGTGTTGAAGCGATAAAGATGCTGGACGGACTTATCGATATTTATCTTCCGGATCTGAAGTATTATTCTTCCGAACTCTCGCTTAAGTACTCTTACGCCCCCGACTATTTCGAGAAGGCCTGTGCCGCTCTTGATGAAATGTACCGTCAGGTCGGTGCACCTGCTTTTATGAAGGAAACAAAAGATTCTCCGGATGATACTCTGCTGAAAAAGGGGATGATCGTGCGCCATCTTCTCCTTCCCGGACAGACTAAGGACAGCAAAAAAATACTGCGATACCTGCGTGAAACTTTTGGAGACAACATATACATAAGCATCATGAACCAGTATACGCCAATGCCGTTTTTAACGGAAGGCAGTAATGCCGGTTGTAAGTACCCCGAGCTTGCCCGGAAGGTTACCCCCGGCGAGTATGCCAGAGTTGTCGATTTTGCCATAAAAATAGGCATAGAAAAAGCCTTCATTCAGGAGGGTGAAACCGCTGAAGAAAGCTTTATTCCGAGTTTTGATTACACCGGACTAATCCCAAAGGATGGGCAATAATTGCTTTTTTAATATGCCGGAGAAAATCCGGTGGTTATTGCTGTTTAAGATAATCCAGATAGCTTTGCACCATCATCGCGATACGGTAGGTCAACGCGTCCTCGAACTCGCGGAGATTAAGTCCCGTAGCCTTCTGCACCTTATCGATGCGGTAGAGTATCGTATGCCTGTGCATATAGAGCTGTTCCGAGGTCTGGGATACATTAAGGTTATTCTCAAGGAACTTTCCTATCATTCCCTTTGTCTCCTCATCGAGCTCCGGCGGAATTCCCTCACCGAAGACCTCCTCAAGGAACATCTCACAGAGATTAACGGGAAGCTGGTAAATAAGTCTTCCTATGCCGAGGGAGGAATACGCTGCAATGTTTTTTTCCTGATAAAAAATATTGCTCACCTCAAGTGCAAGCTTGGCCTCCTTATAGGACTTTGAAACATCCTTCAGCTCCGCCGTCGGATTTCCGAATGCTACCTTGGCATTGGTCATTGCTTCGGTGTTTATAAGCGAAACGATTGTCTCTGCGATCTGCTCAAGGTCACCCGTCCCCGGCTTATTATCAAACTTCTTTATAAGAATTATCTTGTCCTCGTCGACTGCGGTTATAACATTTCCGCTCTGGGCGGTGTAAGTCATTTTAAGGAGCTCGTTGCTCACATTCCTTACATCACTCTTTACATCAACGATAAAGACGGTTCTCCATGCTTTTGTATCAATATGAAGCTTCTTTGCACGATTATAGATATCGACAAGGAGCATATTATCAAGTATAAGATTCTGGTAAAAGCTGTTCTTATCGTATTTTTCCTGATAAGCGATCTGCAGTGCTTTTATCTGGGAAACCGCGATCCTCCCGACATTGTAGGCAGTCTCCCCGGGCCCGCTCGTAACTATGACATAGGCCGTGTCCTCATCCTCGCTTACCTTAAGGAGATGATTGTCTCCGATCACCTGGCTGTCGGCGGGAGACTCCATAAACGCCTTTACATGGGACGAGCTTATCCCGTTTTCGCCGAATCCCGCAACAGTTTTTCCCTGGGCATCAAACGCGATAATGTTTACCTTTGTAATATTAAATAAGTCCTCAAGACAATTTTGAATAACGGAATTAGATATCATTCTTTTCCTCAAAAATGCCCCTGCATAAATAGCAGGGGCAATTTCAGTATTTTCTGTAATTCTATGCTATTAGTTGGTAATGGTCTTCTCGGTTTCCTTGTCGAAAACATGGATCTTCTCAACATCGATAGCAAACTTGATGGAGTCACCGGGTCTTGCGGTTGTACGGGAATCAACTCTTGCGGTGATCGGGAACTCTTCAAGGTCAAAGTAGAGATAAACTTCTGCGCCGAGAAGCTCGTAAACCTTGATGGTTGACTCGAATACGCTCTGAGGAGATGCCTCGATATACATTTCGGAATCATATACATCCTCGGGACGGATACCAAAGGTAACAACCTTTCCATCGTAGCCGCCTTCGATCAGCTTCTTTGATTTTGCAGGAGGAAGCGGAATTGCGTGGCCTGCGATCTCAAGTGCAGCGGTGTCGCCGGTTACCTTAACGGTAGCATCGAGGAAGTTCATCTGAGGAGATCCCATGAATCCTGCCACGAAGAGGTTAGCAGGCTTCTCGTAAAGGTTCTGAGGAGTGTCCACCTGCTGGATAACACCGTCCTTCATAACTACGATACGATCGCCGAGTGTCATAGCCTCGGTCTGGTCGTGGGTAACATAGATGATGGTGGTGCCGAGTCTCTGGTGAAGCTTTGCGATCTCGATTCTCATCTGTACACGAAGCTTTGCATCCAGGTTTGAAAGAGGCTCGTCCATGAGGAATACCTTAGGATTACGAACGATTGCTCGTCACATGGCAACACGCTGTCTCTGACCACCGGAAAGAGCCTTGGGCTTACGATCAAGAAGTGCGGTAAGGT
>JAFVCL010000029.1 GCA_017479285.1 Lachnospiraceae bacterium | reverse complement strand
GGTGCCATAGCCAAGTGGTAAGGCGTGGGACTGCAACTCCCTGATCGGCGGTTCAAATCCGTCTGGCACCTCTACATGAAATCCCTTGAACGATCTGTTTAAGGGATTTTTGTGAAATATAGAATTTGAGGTGCGGGTTAAGATGAAGACCAGAGTCGGACTTGTTCTTGCCGGAGGCATGGCAAAGGGTGCATACGAGGTTGGAGCACTGAAAGCTATAACTGATTTTATACCTAAAGAGGCGATAACTCATATAAGTTGTGCCTCCATAGGTGTATTGAACGGATATGCATTTGACCAGAACAAGCTTGATATGGCAGAAGATCTTTGGAAGGAACTGTGTATTGATGATAACAGGCTGTTTATTTCACAGGTTCTTCGCAGCTGCATCATCCAGGAGGATATTAAAAAAGTCTATGATCCCGGGAACTCCTTCAATCGACATTTCTACGCGTCATTACTCGACTATTCGCATATGAAACTTGTGTACAAAAATCTTGCGAGGGAAGCTCATGAAAATGTGTATCCGTACTTAAAGGCAAGCGTGTCCATGCCTATGTACAACAAGGCTGTCAAGATAGACGGCAGTTTGTTTTTCGACGGAGCAATGATCGATAATATCCCTGTATATCCCCTTAAAAACAAAAAGCTTGATTATATTATCTGTATCTATTTTGATTCCTACAGCTACAGGTTTGAGAGCAGAAATTTTGACAGTAAGATAATCCATATGATATTTCCCGATGATACATTTGTTAAACATTCCGTTATCTTCAAGAGGGAGAACATTGAGAGTATGCTGGTAAAAGGGTATGACAGAACCGCGTATCTTCTCAATAAAATAATAGGCAGGGATTACACTGATGTCGAGGCGATAAGAAGAGAGATCACAAATCGCGATGACGACATAAAGGTCAGGATCACCGGTGAAGTGCTTACCTCCGGTTTTAACCGTATAACACAGAGAATCATGCGAAAATGTATAGTATAAAAAGAGAATGAGGAGAGAATTGCCATGTATTTTGAAATTAAAGATACGCTTAAGGAAGTCACGCTTGATGAGCTTATTGAGAGCAAGAACAAATATGTTGCAATTCTTACATCAGAGGAATGGAGAGAAAACCGGGATGTTTTTGACATGGGTATCGAGCTGGAGATAGAGCCCGACACCGTGGAGATATTTACAACCAAAGCCGAGGTAAACTATGATTCTCTGACCGGGAGCTTTTCGATTCCCTGTCGTGATGATTTTTCAAGGGAGGATGCGAAGTTTTCTTTTGCTCTCGATGAAAAGGGGATTGTATTTATTGATGACAGCGATAACGCGAAGAGCATAATCGACAACATAATACGGACAAAGAAATGGCGTGTTCCCAGCCTTGAGAGATTTATATATGACTTTCTTGATATGATAGTCAAAGATGATCTTAGGATAATGGAAAAGTATGAGCGGGAGCTGGATGTGATAGAGGACGCGATCGATCATGACAAGGACGAGGTCAGGGAATCGGACCGGGTGAACGATATCCGAAGCGATATACGGGATCTCAGCATTCATTATAACCAGCTTATTGACCTCGGTGAGGAGCTTGAAGAAAATGAGAATAATTTCTTCTCGCAGAAAAACCTGAGATATTTCAGACTGTTCATCAGCAGAGTAGAGAGATTTAACGACAGAGCCGCATCGCTGAGGGATTACACGGTCCAGATACGGGACCTTTACAAGGCACACCTTGATATAAAGCAGAACAGAATAATGACCGTACTTACTGTTGTGACATCGATATTTATGCCGCTTACACTTATAGTCGGATGGTACGGAATGAACTTCAAATATATGCCGGAGCTGGATTACAGGTGGAGCTACCCGATTGTTGCGGGGATCTGCGTACTTATAGTGACGGTCGGGCTGATACTTTTTAAAAAGAAAAAATGGCTCTGAAAATCATACGCGGAAGCAGTTTCGAATATCATAGGTAAATTAAATATATTTGGAACATTTATAAATATGAGTTATAATAAGACTGCCTGGAGGATGAGCCATGATATATTTTGAGGATTTGCCGCTTGATGAAGACATCCTGACAGCTTTGGGTGAACTGTCAATAGATTATGTGTTTCAATCAATTTTTTATCCGGATGGAAAGACTATATTTGCCAGAGAAGCTCTTATGCGCCCCTTAAATATGTCTGTAACGGAGCTTATAGATCAATACACAAAGAATGATAAGCTTCATGTGCTTGAGGTGGCTACCTTTTTTGGAGCAATGCAGGAATATGAGCTTCGAGGATACACCGAGAGAGTTTGCTTTAATTCATTCCCGTCGGAGGCATTTACACCGCAGGAATCCATGGCGTTTAACGAGTACTTCGGGGATCACAGCGGATTAGGGATCATAGAGATACTGGAATATCCGAAGATATCAAAGACCCTTGCAACATACAAATCCGATGTGATCAGAAGCCAGAATCTCTGGATATCCGTAGACGATTTCGGCGCGGGATTAAACGATCTTAATGTCGTGGAGATGTATGATCCACATATGGTAAAACTTGACCGTGAACTTATAAGCAATATAGATTCCGACGAGACTAAGCCGGAAAATATTACAGCGGTGCTTCAGATATTTCATGATAAAGTCATCAAGGTTGTTGCCAAGGGAGTAGAGACAAAAGAGGAGTTTGAATATCTGGTTAAGGCCGGTGCAGACTTTTTCCAGGGATTCTATCTGCACAGACCGGAGTAATAGAGATGCTTTATTCATGTATTGGAATTCTGGCGCTAATAATCCATTTTATTATAAATCATGATGCGCTTGGCAGGAAAAAAACCAAAAACGGGAAGTATGAAGAAACTCCAAAGGTTGAAAAGCGTTACAGGTATTTTCTTCTGTCTGCGGTTTGTTATTATGTCACGGATGTCGCATGGGGAATACTGTATGAGTATCATCATATAGACGCGCTCTTCCCGCTTGTATATTCAACCACCGTATTCTATTTCATATTCA
This sequence comes from Lachnospiraceae bacterium, assembly GCA_017479285.1. Classification (GTDB taxonomy): domain Bacteria; phylum Bacillota; class Clostridia; order Lachnospirales; family Lachnospiraceae; genus AC2028. The sequence continues at coordinate 20,992 of JAFVCL010000029.1, read as the reverse complement.
TGTTTCTCACGATGCTTACATGGATACGATATGTTGTCGAATATCTCAATAAAAGAGGATTCAAGAGTAAAGCAATACTCTATGCGGTATGGGCTATGTTTACTCTTGCGATCATCTATCTGATGGTCAACCGGTTCTATCATTTTATCTTCTCTTTTAACGAAAAACATGAGTACATAACAGAGCCTGGAAGGTATATAGCGTTTATCCTGCAGATCGCTTTTTATATGATCGTTGCGATCTATATGCTGTATATAGCCGTGAGAACACATGGAGAGGAAAAGGTTCGATATGCGGCGGTGGGTTTTACCTGTCTTGGTTTTGAAATCTTTCTTGTACTCCAGATACTCTATCCGGTCTGGCCGTTTTACGCAATGGGACTTATCATCGGAAACTGTGTGATCCATTCATTTGTGGAAGCAGGAGAGAGAAAAGAGAAAGAATTTTTTGATAATATCGCTAAAAGTATGGCAGAGAATTATGAGGCTATATACTATATTGATATTGAAACCGGAGAATATAAAGAGTATTCAAAAAGTGAGATGTACGGGTCATTGAATGTTCCGATGAAGGGAAAAGATTTTTACAGTGAGACCAGAGAAAATGCCGCGCTGTTTGCCCACCCGGATGACAGAGAGTTTGCGCAGAGTCTTTACTATAAAGAGATAATGCAAAAAAAGCTCGAAGAGAGAAAATCCTATTTCTATAAATACAGGATCATGATAAACAGTGAGGCAAGATACTTCCGCTTTACGGTTATGAGGGCGGAGGATGACAGGCACATGGTTTTGTCCGTAAAGGATATAGATGATGAGGTAACTGCCGAAAACATGAACCTCGAGACAAAAAAGCAGAGCATAACATTCAGCCGTATTGCCGAGAGTCTCGCCTCCAACTATGATGCGATCTATTATGTCAATGTTGAGGATTCCAGCTATGTTTCCTACCAGACAAACAATATCTACGGACAACTTGAAATAAGTCAGTCCGGGGATGATTTTTTTGACGAATGCGCAAAGAATATCCCACATATCATTCACAAGAGTGACGCGGATTCGGTGCTGGATTTTATCAACAAAGACAATATGATATCCGCGCTGTCCAACCGAAAAGTCTATACTATGGAATACCGTATCGTTGTCAACGATAAAGCAAGATACACGAGAATGACCGTGCGGAAGACAAGCGACGGTACACATTTCCTTGTCGGAGTAGCGGATGTAAAGAAGGAAAAACAGGTCTTAAAAGCGCTCAATACCGAGAAAGAGCTTGCAAGACGCGACGAGCTTACAGGGACAAAGAACAAAAACGCTTATAAGGAGCTGGAGAAATCCGTTCAGTCGAATATTGACAACGGTATGGATTATTTCCCCTTTGCGCTTGTTGTATGTGATGCAAATGATCTTAAAAAGGTCAATGATACGGAGGGGCATGTGGCAGGGGATGAATACATAAAAGCGTCCGCGGGAATCCTTTGTGAGATATTTAACCACAGTCCGGTATTCAGAGTCGGGGGAGATGAGTTTGTCGTATTTATCCGTGGCAACGATTATAACAACAGGGATAAGCTTATGGAGAAGCTTATGGAGAAGCTAAGGCAGACATCCGTAGAAAACCGTGACAATAATTCCGGACCGGTGCTTGCATCCGGAATAGCTGTGTACGAGCCATCTGCCGACAGCCTTGTATCGGATATATTTGACCGTGCAGATAAGGAGATGTATGAGGATAAGCAAAGACTTAAAGGACTTTGACTTTTATAATCTGCCTGACAGACAGGAGGTCGCAGGGCATGAGCGGTCCATATGATGATATAATAGACCATCCGCATTACCAATCGAAGACAAGACCGCATATGAGTATGCTTAACCGTGCGGCTCAGTTTTCTCCCTTCGCGGCGCTTACGGGATACGATGATGCAGTTGAGGAAACCCAGAGGCTTACTGATGAAAGGATAGAGCTTGATCCCTCCGTGGTCGAGGAAATAAACAGAAAACTTTCGGAGATTGCGGCGAATATCGCGTCGAAGCCTTATGTTACCATCGTTTATTTTGTGAGGGATATGCTGAAAGCCGGGGGAGCGTATCTGCCGGTCACAGGATGTGTTGTAAAGTTTGATGAGTATGAACGGGTTATTCTTATGGAGGACGGGACGAGGATACCGATAGAGGATATTTTCAGTATCAATGCAGGGGAAATGTAGGAGAAGGAAGGCAAAAGGGGGAACAATATGAATTTAAAGACGGCGTATGAACCATATTTTAAGATAGGAGCGGCAATCTCAAGGTGGAATCTGCACACCGCTGCGCACAGAAAGCTTCTTTTGGCGCAGTTTAACAGCTTTACCTGTGAGAATGATATGAAGCCTATGTACTATCTGGATACGGATGAAAACAAATCCGATCCGGAGAAGTATGATCGCTCGCCGGCTCTTAGATTTGATAAGGCGATTCCATATCTTGAATTTGCAAAGAAGAACGGGATCGCGATGAGAGGGCATACTCTCGTCTGGCATAACCAGACCCCCAAGTGGTTTTTCTGTGAAAAATACAATGAGATGTATCCGATAGCGGACAGAGAGACACTGCTTGCGAGGCTTGAGAATTACATAAAGGGCGTGCTCGGTTTTGTCCAGGAAAACTATCCCGGAGTGATCTATGCATGGGATGTGGTAAATGAGATAGTTGACAAGGGTGCTTTCAGAGAGTCGATATGGTATAAGTGTGTCGGAAGCGATTTCTTTATAAAGGCCTTTGAATATGCGAGAAAATACGCGGCTCCCGGAGTTGAGCTCTTTTATAATGATTACGAGAGTGCTGAAGTCTGGAAGAGGGATTTTATTATTGAAAATGTCCTGAAACCTTTTAAAGAGAAGGGACTTGTCGACTGAATGGGAATGCAGTCGCACCTTCTTATGGACCATCCGGATCCCGGCGCCGCAATGGAGGCACTGGAAAAATACGGTGCGCTGGGACTTAAGATAAATATAACGGAGCTCGACATGCACAATGCGGACCCTTCGGAGGAGTCGATGCATGAGCTGGCGTTAAGATACAAACGCTTTTTTGAGATATTTCTTGAAGCAAAAAAATCGGGCAAGGCGAATATAACCTGCGTGACCTTCTGGAATCTTCTCGATGAAAACAGCTGGCTGACAGGCTTTAGAAGAGAGACAAGCTATCCGCTTCTCTTCAAAGGAAAATGTGAGGCAAAGGAAGCCTACTATGCGGTGCTTGAGGCGGCGGTTCCCGGGGAGAGCATTGATAAATGGGAGCCGGACTATCCGGAGGAGGACTATCTTTTAAAGGATATGCCGGAGAGCGATAAGAAGGTTTTCCGCAGGAATATCTGGGAGGAGGGAGAGTATGATTATGCCGCCTCCTACGGCTTTGTTCCCGGAGTATTTGCTTATCTCCATAAGGACAATGTAAAGAGGGATTGTATGCTGGTTGTTCCCGGCGGCGGGTACTGCATGTGCTGTTCCCATGAGGGTGAACTGCCGGCGCTGGAATTTTTCGAGCGGGGGATGAATGTCTTTGTCCTTTGCTATACCACGGATATCACGATGTCTGTTCCCCTTAAGAAACAGCCCCTGAACGACATCTCAAGAGCCGTAAGATTTATCAGGAAAAACGCGGAAGAGTACAATGTGGATACAAATAAGCTTTTCATCTGCGGATTCTCGGCGGGAGCTCATGTCTGCGGAAGCCTTGCAGTGCATTTTGCGGATGTGAAGGATAAAAATGCTGAATATGACAAGTACTCAAACAGACCTGACGGAGTTATCCTTTCGTATCCGGTAATAACCACCGGTGAGTACACCCATGCGGATTCGGTGAGAGCGCTCTTGGGAGAGAATCCGGCGAAAGAGGAACTTGAGTATTTTTCTCTGGAGAAGCAGGTCAGGGAGGATACGCCGCCCTGCTTTATCTGGCAGACCGAGGAGGACGGTCTTGTTCCGGTAGAAAACAGTTATCTTTTTGCGATGGCCTTAAGAAAAAAGAAAGTGCCCTTTGCCCATTATGTTTTTCCTTCGGGATTTCACGGGCTTACGATCGCAAATGACCGGTATTTCAGAGGCTGGTCCGGAGGCGATTACACGATGGAGCAGACTATGAGGGCGGTATTTTCCGTTAAGGACGGAAGGGGTGTGAATGTCTCCGGGAAACGGAAGGAAGAACTGATGGAGCAGTTTTTCGGCGGAAACGAGCAGCCTGCAAATGGAATAGATATGAGCCTAAAGGAGGATGTGGGACTCTGGAAGGATCTCGTTATGGCATGGATGAAGCGGATATGAAAATAGATAAGAATAAAATAGAAACCTTATATGAGTCGAAGTTTCTTAAATGCTACGACCTTCAGTACGCGGAAGGGAAGCATTATTTCGAGGCTTCAAGAAGAGAAAAGAGCGAACTTGTGGCCAAAAAAACAGACGAGGAAGCTAAGTCGATGCTCCCGGATGCGGTAACGATCGCGGTTGTTGTCCACCTTCCCGGGGACGATACAAGGCTACTTATGACCTATGAGTACAGATACCCGATCGGACAGTTTCTCCTGAGCCCTGTGGCGGGGCTCCTCGACTCGGAGGATAAAAACTGCGACGAACCGTTGGTTAGTGCGGCCATAAGAGAGATAAAAGAGGAAACCGGCCTTACGGTAAAGGAAAGCGACAAGGTGTATGTCTTAAACCCCTGTGCGTTTTCGACTCCCGGGATGACGGATGAGAGTAATGCGTTCCTCTGTGCGGAGATAAGGGTTGATGACCTTAAGGAGCTGAACCAGAACGGAGCGGTGGGAACAGAACTCTTTGACGGGTTTGAACTGCTCGATAAAAAAAGGGCGGAGGAGATATTTAAATCCGGAAGGGACGAAAAGGGAAACTTTTTCTCCCTTGCGGCATGGGCGGTATTGGCGTATTTTGTTTTAAACTTCTAACTCGCAGAGTCGCCTCGAAGAACCGGTCAGGGGATTTTATCCTGACCGGTTGTTTTTTTTAAAACATAAATGGGTCATACAAATGATATCTTGTTATGGATTAAGGCACGATAATATGTTAAAATAACTCTGTATGTTGACCTTCCGGTGGAGAAAGGATCGGGATTTTTTGAAGAGAGATTATGAATTGGGCTGAGATCTGGAATACAACAAGAATAGTATGGCGTTATGTCCTTCAGACGCTTATCGTCTTTGATATTATTTTTGCGCTCATCATTATTTTTTTCGAGCGCAAGAATCCGAAGAGCGTCTGGGCGTGGCTGCTGCTCATGATGGCGATGCCTTATATCGGGTTTGTCCTGTATCTTCTTGCGGGAACGACGCTCAATAAGCGCAGGCTTTTCAGGGACAAGGGCTTTGAGGAAATGCTCCAGAACCGGGTTCATGAGCAAAAACTCGAGCTCGAGAAGATGGACGAGAGTGAGCTCCCCGAGGAACTCGTGGATATGAGGGGGCTTGTCTATTACAATATGCACAACTCCTATGCGGTGCTCTCGGGTAACAACGATGTAAAGGTCTTTACCAGCGGACAGGACAAATTTGCCGCCCTGAAGGAGGATCTTGAAAAAGCCGAGAAGTTCATCGATTTCCAGTATTATATCATCCGTAACGACGAGCTCTTTGACGAGATAGTAGAGATACTTCACCGGAAGGTTCTTGAGGGTGTCGAGGTCCGGGTGCTCTACGACGGGCTCGGCGCAAGATCGACCCCCAAGAGGTACTGGAGAAAGATACAAAAGCTGGGGATAAAGGTTGGAGGCTTCTGGCCCGCGTGGTTCGGGAAGATAAATTTCCGCGTAAACTACCGCGACCACAGAAAGATAGTAGTAATTGACAACCGTGTCGCTTATGTCGGCGGCTTTAATATCGGCCGGGAGTACATCGACATGGAGGAGAAGTTCGGACACTGGCGGGACACCCATCTTCGTATTATCGGGGATGCGGCGTATATGCTTCACGGGCGCTTCGCCCTCGACTGGGCGTATGTAAGCGGAGAGAAGCTTTTTGACCGCGAGGATATGAGGGAGACACCCTCAGAGGCTTACAGGGAAAAATGTTATATGCAGATCGTAAGCTCCGGACCAAACAGCGAGGAACAGCAGATCCGCGACAATTATCTCTATATGATAAGTCACGCGAAGGAGTCGATTCTTGTGCAGTCTCCGTATTTTATTCCGGATGACAGTATTTTGAACGCTTTGAAGCTGGCGGCGCAGTCCGGGATCGATGTACGGGTAATGATACCCTGCAAGCCCGACCATCCCTTTGTTTACTGGGCTACACACTGCTTTGCGGGGGAGCTCGTTATGGCGGGAGCGACCTGTTACAAATATGAGGGCGGTTTTTTACACGCAAAAGGGCTTATAGTGGATGATGAGGCATATACCTACGGAACCGCAAATATGGACATCCGCTCCTTCGCGCTGGATTTCGAGGTAAACGCGGTTGTGTATGACAGGAAGAAAGCCCACGAGATGACCGAGATATTTATGAATGATGTCAAGGAATGCTCTGTCATGACGAAGGAGACATACTCAAAGAGAAAGATATTCATACGCTTTAAGGAGCAGATATCCAGACTTCTCGCACCGGTGCTGTAGGGACAGCTCTCCGGGGCAGGGGTAAATATAAAAAAGCAGAAATAAGGAGCATCATGAGAACAACAGTAAAAAAGGTATTAACCGGTTTGCTTACAGCCGGACTTGCAATCGGCATTGTGGCAGGCTGCGGAAAAAAGGAAGACGCAACAAGAGTACTTGATCTTGACAACATCGAAAAGTATGTGGAGGTCCCCGGGTATGAGAGCATGGAGGTTTCGGTAACACAGTCGGCCTCATACAGCGACGATGAACTTGAATATTACGCAAAGAGCCAGTATTCACAGCTTGTGGGATCGGTTTCGGAGGATAAATTCGTCAAGAACCGCGCGGTTAAAGACGGAGATATGATAAATCTCGACTACTCCGGATACAAGGACGGAGTGCAGTTTGACGGAGGAACCGCGACGAACCAGACCCTCTGGATCGGATCGAATTCGTTTATCGATGGCTTTGAGGAAGGACTTATCGGTGTTAACCCGGGGGAGACCGTGGATCTTGACCTTACATTCCCGGAAAACTACAACAATACAGACCTTGCGGGGGCAGCAGTCGTATTTACCTGTACGGTAAACGCCATAATCCCGGAGGAGGCCATAATCGAGGTATGGAACAGCCAGAGCGGAAGAGAGTCTGTTGAAGGTTACGAGGGGTTAAAGGCATATATCGCAGATTACCTTGATCAGCAGGCCGCAGCACAGTATGAGGGGGATATAAGCGACGCGATAGTGGATAAGCTCCTTGAGACCGCGCAGTTTAAGGATGAATTCCCAGCCTCACTCATATTGAAATACCAGGAGATTGCGCAGAATGAGCTTGAGACCAATGCATCCTACTACGGATATGACAATGACGGCTACGCCAACGCCGCCTTCGGAATGACCGCAGACCAGTACATAAAGGACAGCAGCTACGAGAGGCTGCAGATGGATGCCGCCATGTTCTACATCGCCGAAAAGGAAGGTATCGTTCTCTCCGAGGAGGACTCCATCGAGAGACTTAAGGCACTCCTTATAAGCTACGGCTACAATGACTATGAAGAGGCGCTTACGACTCTCGGAATCGATCCGAAGGAGTACAGAGTCTACTTTATGGAAGAGGATGTGATCGCATATTTAAAGAGTATTATTACGATCAAATAAAAGCATAAATTTACAGGAGGATCACAAATGAGTTTTGCAAAGGAAAACGGTGCGCTTGTTTCGTACCGCAACGGAGAAAAGCTTGTTATCGAGCCCTGGGGCAAGGATTCCTTGAGAGTCCGCGCTACAAAATTCGGAAAATTTACCGGAAACGACTGGGCGCTTACCGAGAAGGTGCCGCAGACAGAGGCAAAGATCGAGTTTTTCGAGAAGGATCACTGGGTAGGAGACGGTATCATCGACAAGAGGGAGTACGCGTCAATAACCAATGGAAGGATAAGAGCGGAGATAAACTTCGTCGGAATAATCTCCTTCTTCAGAGATGAAAAGCTTATTTTAAGAGAGTACTACCGCTCATACGACGGAACGATCTCACAGGGCAGCCGCTGCCTGAAGATCGTAAACCGCGAGTGGAAGGGAATAATCGGCGGCAGCGATTACAAGCTTAATGTTAAGTTTGACGCAAACAAGGGCGAGAAGATATTCGGTATGGGACAGTACCAGCAGCAGGATCTCGACCTCAAGGGATGTGTGCTTGAGCTTGCACAGAGAAACTCCCAGATCTCCGTTCCCTTTATGACCTCCTCCCTCGGATACGGACTGCTCTGGAACAATCCGGCAGTCGGACGCGTAACCTTCGGAAAGAACTACACCGAGTGGATCGCGCGCTCCACAAAGGAGATGGATTACTGGATCACCGCAGGCGACGGACCGAAGCAGATACTTGAGAACTACACCTCCGTTACCGGACATGCACCCACATTCCCGGAGAACCTTATGGGACTCTGGCAGTGCAAGCTCCGTTACAGAACCCAGGATGAGGTTCTTGAGGTTGCGAGAGCCTACAAGAAGGAAGGGATCAAGATTGACCAGATCGTCATCGACTTCTTCCACTGGACGGTACAGGGTGACTGGAAGTTTGACAAGACATATTGGCCGGATCCCAAGGCGATGGTGGACGAGCTCCACTCTATGGGCATCAAGGTCATTGTATCAGTATGGCCTTCGGTAGACAGAAAGAGCGAAAACTTCTATCCAATGATGGAGAAGGGACTTCTTATAAAGACCGAGCGCGGTGCCGACCAGACATACGACTATCAGGGCGACTGCGTAGAGATAGACCCCTTCAATCCCGAGTGCCGCGAGTATGTATGGAATGTCTGCAAGAAGAATTATTATGATTTCGGAATAGACGCATTCTGGCTTGACAACTCGGAGCCGGACTATGGTGTTTATGATTTTGAGAATTACCGTTACTGCGCAGGCCCCGCGCTTCAGGTAAGCAATATGTACCCCCAGATGTACAGCCGCGTATTCTATGACAAGATGAAGGACCTCGGCGACGGAACCGTTGTAAACCTTCTCCGCTGCGCATGGGCGGGAAGCCAGAAGTACGGCAATGTGGTCTGGTCGGGAGATGTTCCCTCCACCTTCCAGGCATTCTACGAGCAGGTTCAGTGCGGACTTAATATGGGTCTCGCCGGAATTCCCTGGTGGACCACTGACATCGGCGGATTTATGACAGACGATGTAAACGATCCGGACTTCAGACAGCTCCTTATCCGCTGGTATCAGTTCGCGGTTTACTCTGCTGTCCTTCGTATGCACGGCGACAGAGGACCTTACAATATCCCGCCTCTCGATAACAGAGACTGGGGCGGCGGATACCTCCATACCGGACAGCCCAACGAGCTTTGGAGCTACGGAGAGGACAATTACAGGATAATGAAGAAGTATTACGATATCCGTATCGAAATGCATGATTACATCAAGAGCCTGTACGACGAGGCAAGCACAAACGGCGCACCTCTCATCCGTACCATGTTCTTTGAGTTCCCTGAGGACAAAAAGTGCTGGGAGCTCCAGGATCAGTATATGTTCGGCGGCGATTACCTTGTGGCACCGATCTTCGAGCTCAACAAGTTTGAGCGTGAGGTTTATCTCCCCGAGGGCTGCAGCTGGACTCTGACCTCCACGGGCGAAACCTATGCCGGCGGACAGACCGTTTCCGTGGATGCACCTATCGATTATATGCCTGTATTCAAAAAGGCATAAATACTGTTAAATCTGCGCGGATAACGCAGGAAAAGGGGGAATTTGAAAATATTTTCGGGTTCCCCCTTAAGAATTCAAAAAATACTCCGATAAATTAACTGTAAAGACAAAAACATTGTTGAAAGAGGAGGTTTCCTTATGCGTATAGAAGCTTATAATCAAATTCAGAGTCTTTATCAGACGCAGAAGGTTCGCCAGACTCAGAAGGCAAATGCTGTTAACCGCCCTTCGGATCAGATTTCCATCAGTAGCTTCGGAAAGGACATGCAGGTTGCCAAGGCAGCTCTTGCAAGCACCCCCGACATAAGGGAAGATATTACTGCAGATATAAAGAAACAGATTCAGAACGGAACCTACAGTGTCAGCACAGAGAGTTTTGCGGACAAGCTTTTAGCTAAGTATCAGCAGGGTCTTGCGTAATACAGGATACCGCTGCTGCGTTAAGTGAGGGCCAAAAATGGCAAGTTTGATGGAAAACTTGATCGAGGTTCTGAACAAAGAGTCAGAATGCTACGAGGGGCTTCTGGAAACTTCCCGGAAAAAGACGGCTGTAATCGTCAAGGGAGATCTGGAAGCCTTAACGCAACTCACGGAGGAGGAGCAAAAACAGACAGATGTGATCCTTAATCTCGATAAAAAGCGGGATGAGGTCATGAAAGATATGGCGAATGTGCTTAACAAGGATGTTAACACTTTAAAGCTGACGGGACTTGTGGAAATACTCTCCTCGAGACCCGGAGAACAGAAGGCACTGGCAGCCGCCATCGAGAGGATCAAAGCATCCGCGGGGGCACTCCAGCAGGTAAACCGCCAGAACGGAGAGCTTCTTAAAAATTCCATAGAAATGGTGGAATTTGAGCTTAATCTGCTTCAGGCCATGAAGGCCGCACCCGAGACGGCAAATTACTCAAGGGGTGCATACAGTACGGGAAGCACGATGGGAGTCGCAAAAGGCGGATTCGATGCCAAACAGTAAGTCCCTTGGGACGAAAATATGGAGGGTTAACATATGTCCTTGTGGAGCAGTTTATATGTGGGAACCTCCGGATTGCAGACGAGTCATAACGCGCTTAACACGGTTGCGCATAACCTGACGAATGCAGATACGGACGGTTTCACTCGTCAGCAGGTAGAACAGTCCGATAAAATATACATGACAATTTCCAAGTCCGCGAGCGCAATATCATACCAGCAGAGCGGTCTTGGTGTTACATATTCCAATGTCAAACAGATCAGAGATTACTTCCTCGACAAGCAGTTCAGGAAGGAATCCGGCCGGAGCATGTTTTATGAGGTGTCAAAGGATACCCTTCTTGAGGTTGAGGATCTCCTCGGCGAGATGAACGGGGAAGCGTTCCAGACACAGCTTTCCGACCTTTGGACCTCGATTCAGGAGCTCTCGAAGGATCCCTGCAGCAGCGTTACGCAGAGTACGCTCGTACAGGAGGCCTCCGAGTTTCTTACAAGAGCTCAGTCCGTTTATGACGGCCTTTCGAGCTATCAGGATAACCTTAATCTCCAGGTTAAGCAGCAGATTGAAAAAATAAATGAATACGGTAAGCAGATCCTTGAACTCAACGACCAGATAAGAAAGATCGAGATGGGCAAGATAGAGCATGCAAATGATCTCAAGGATCAGAGAAACCTTATCCTCGACGAACTCTCAAAGCTTGTGGATATCAGCTATGATACCGATGTAAACGGAAATGTTTTTGTACAGATCGAGGGAGAGGATTTCGTAAAGGGCGGGACCTGTTACCAGATAGGTCTCAATATAGATTCGGTGACGGGATTTTATACGCCTTTCTGGCCGCAAAACGCAAATGTTCTTCCCGGAAGCGATGAATTTTCAAACGGCAGGGATATGCTTATTACGACCGATGGTGTTCTGCAGGTAGAGAGAACGAATAACGGTGTTACTGAGACTTTAAGAAAAACCTTTGATTTAAGCAATGCCCTTGTATTTAATTTAAACAGGGAGGTTTCTTCCGAGCTCGGAACGGATATCGGCGGAGTTAAGTCGATGCTGCTTGCAAGGGGTGATCACAGAGCCTCCTACGCCGACATAGCGGGAGGAACCTATGACAAGGTTTCCCAGTCCGTGCTTATGAATGTGCAGGCAGAGTTTGACCAGCTTATTCACAACACGATCACTGCGGTAAACGATGTGCTGGCAGAGGCAGCAGGCGTAAAGAATTATAATATAGCGAACCCCGGAACGGCGGTATCCATACAGACCAATCCGGGCGGAACGACAACAACCGTACCGGTCGATCTTGGAAATAATGTAAGACTTATTCCGATCGATACGGCAAATCCCAAGAAGTATCTTACAGACGAGGAGGGAATCCCTTACCAGCTCTTTACAAAGATCGCCGGAGACGGATATCAGAGGGTTTCTCTCAGCGGAGTTACCTACACGGACGAGGAAGGCAATACGCAGACTCTTCCGGACGGCGATTACTGGATGTACAACGAGGAGAGCTTCGACCCCGAAGAGATATACACGCTTTATTCACTCGCCAACACCCAGATAAACCAGAAGCTTATGCAGGCTCCGGCGCTTCTCGGCTTCAGACTTTCCGACGGCTCCGAGGATATCGCGACCATGGAGAAATTAAAGGCGGTATTTACGGACGAGAAATACACACTTAACCCCAATGTGCTTAAGTCGGTAAGCATTATGGGGTACTACGACGACCTCGTATCACAGGTGGCAAATTCGGCTTATGTATACGACGCGATCTTCCAGAATCAGGAAAACACCGTATCCGCCACCGAGAGCGCAAGAGACCAGGTACACGCGGTTTCTTCCGACGAGGAGCTCTCGAACATGATCAAGTTCCAGAGCGCATACAACGCATCGAGCCGCTTTATAAATGTAGTTGACGAGATGCTGGAGCATCTGCTCACATCTCTCGCGTAAAGGAGAAACATATGTCATCCACTTTCTTCGGTTTAAATATTGCATATTCGGGACTCCTTGCAAGCAATGCGTCCCTTAATACAACGGCGAACAACATCTCCAATGTACAGACAGAAGGGTACAGCAGACAGGAGGTATCCAAGCAGGCCGCACAGGCGATAAGAACCTTTGCGACTTACGGATGTGCGGGCGCAGGTGTTGATACTCTTGCGGTGGAGAGAATCCGTGATGAATTCTATGATGCGAAGTTCTGGAGCAATAATGCCAGCGTCGGTGAATACAATATGAAGTCCTACTACATGGAGGAGATGGAGGGATATTTTTACGACTCCGGAAATAACGCGGGCTTCTCGCAGGTTTTTGACCAGTTTGCCATAACCGGTATGGAGGAGCTCTTAAAGAATCCTGCGGACAAGGCGACCAAGTCACAGCTTGTTGGATACGCCGGACAGCTTACGGATTACTTCAACGGAGTATACGGAAATCTGCAGGAGATGCAGAAGGACATAAACTCCGAGATAAAGCTGCAGATCGACCAGATAAATTCCTACTCAAGCGAGATCGCCGCACTCAATAAACAGATAAACACCATCGAGCTTTCGGGACAGAAGGCCAATGAGTTGAGAGACCAGAGAACAAGACTTGTTGACAAGCTTTCCGAGATCGTTGATGTGCAGACCAGCGAGACTCCGATCACCGATTCCAACAATCCGGACAGAGTAACCGGAGCAAACAGATACATCGTAAAGATCGCGGGGGGACAGATTCTCGTTGATATGAGCGATTACCATAAGCTTGAGGTAGTGGCAAGAGAGAATAACGAGAAGGTAAACCAGACCGATATCGACGGACTCTATGATGTCTACTGGGTAGCATCTTCTCTTTACACAACATACCAGTCGGATGTTGTAAATAATGATGCCATCCCGATTGAGAACAAGCAGAGCTGGAATGAATATGTAAAGATCCACGGCCAAAAGTTTAACCTTGACAATGCCGCAATGGGCGGTAAACTTCGCGGGCTCGTTGAGATGAGAGACGGAAACAACGGAGAGTTCTTTACCGGAACGGTTGTTAATACCGAGGTTAACGGATATTCAGATACCTCACAGAACCCTCCCGTGGAGCACGATACCGTTACGATACAGGTAGAGGCGGACTGGCTTAAGGATCTTGACAAGAGCAATCTCTCCGACCAGGGCGGAATAATTAACATCGGAAACAAGGAATTTTATTACGACTCATGGACCTTTAATTACGATAAGGATTCCGATACATACACATATAAATTCGTACTTTCCGCGATCGGAGCCGGCAATACAAGCCATATCCAGAATGACCGCGAGGGTAAGGTGGCAAAGATCGGTTCAAATATCGATTATCAGGGTATTCCCTATTATATGCGTCAGATGAACGAATGGTGCAGAGTATTTGCCGCAGCATATAACGATACTTTAAGCAGGGGAGACTACGACGAGTCTACAGGAACATATCTTACCGGAACAGAGATGTTTACCGGAGAGAATGTTACTTATAACGAGGCTCTCGGAGAGCAGTCCCAGTTCCTCTTTGACACGAAATACGGAGCATACGCGGTGGATTCGAGCGGACAGCAGGAGAGCTACTCGGTCGATGTATCCGACGACAGCTACTACAGGCTGACCGCAGGAAATTTTTCGATAGTTACTGCCCTTACCAATGACCCTTCGCTTATGGCAAATAAGTTTAACGCGTCCGACGGAGCGGAGCAGAACGACCTTGTCGAGCATCTCCGCAAGATTGCTACAGATGCCAATGTACTCTCCTTCAGAGGGGCATCCGCCGACAGATTTTTGCAGTCGGTGCTCTCGGATGTGGCACTTAACGCCGCAAGCGCGAGAACCTTTGAGGGAAGCTACACAAACATTTCAAACAGCATTGATATAAAGAGGACATCCATATCCGGAGTGGACGAGGACGAGGAGGCTGTAAACCTTGTTAAATTCCAGAACGCTTACAACCTTTCGTCAAAGATGATCCAGGTATTCCAGGAAATCTACGACAGACTCATAAATCAGACCGGAGTATAAGGTTAAGAAATAAGCGGAAATGACCGAAATACTAATTGTGGGAAGGAACCCATAATCCACCGAAGGCCAGGGACGGCATAAGATGGGGACAGCGTATGAGAATTACAAATAAGATAATGCAGAGAAACTCTCTCTCTAACATTAACACAAACAAGATACTTCAGGACAATCTCACAACACAGATGTCCACCCAGAAGAAGATCAACCGCGCTTCGGATGACCCTGTCGTTGCAATCAGGGCGCTGAGGCTCCGCAGTAATGTTACAGAGGTAAGCCAGTATTACAGCAAGAACATTCCCGATGCCGACAGCTGGCTCCAGGTTACCGAGGATGCTTTGAAAAACACGGCAACCATAGTTACGAAGATGATCGAGCAGTCGACCAGAGGCGCAAACGGAGACCTTACAAGTGACGACAGAAAGATCATCCTCGAGCAGTTGAAGGCGCTTGGCGACGAGGTCTATAAGACCGGAGACGCAAGCTATGCCGGAAGATATGTATTTACCGGATACCGCACCGATACCTCCCTCAGCTTCCAGAAGGAGACAAAAAATATCAGCTACGAGCTCACGGAGCAGCTTGACAAGTCTGCTCTTGACAACTTTACATATGTTGATTCCTCCGCTATCGAGGGCTGGACGGCAGCAAACTTTTCCAGCGCAGCGTATTCGAATGTAAACGAGTCGTATATCGATACAAAGGATGTACACAGGATAAGGCTTGCATACAGAGATGTTGATGGAAGTGACGGACCGCTGAGCCTGCCGCTTGAGCTGAGCTTCAGGGATTCCAGCGGAACAGACCGTACTTACACGGCTACCACTACGGGTCTTTCCACAGATCCTTCGGTTTATAATGTGGGATCAAACGAGATCAAGCTGATAACAGATACAGGAGAGCTGATAATCGGGGACGATATATATAACGCCCTCACAGAGACAAGGGATGATGCCACGACCCCGACAACCAACGAGGGGGAGATCCGTATCAGCTATGCCAAGTCAAGCTTTACCGCGGATGATTTAAGACCCGAACACTACTACGCCTGCATGGCACATGAATGGGTATCGGATGCCTCCGGGAACCCGGTATCTCCGAGGACGGTTGCGAGCGAGACAAGATACAATATGGATTACCTTAATGGTATCGTTGAGAAGCAGTCCATCGAATATGATGTGGGCTTTAACCAGACCATCCGTGTAAACTCCACAGCGGACGAGTCCTTTAATCTAGGTATCGGAAGAGAAGTGGACGATCTCGTAAACGCGCTCCAGAAGGTTATCAATCTCGAGGATCTTAAGAGCAGTATCGAAAAGAAGATATCGCAGACGACAAACAGCTACGACCTTGATACCCTCAATAACCAGCTTGTAGCATGCGAAAAGGCGCTGACATACGAGAAGGATGTCTGCCAGAAGAGATTTGAGAAGGGAATAACCTCCTTCCAGGGTTACCTTGATGATACCTCTCTTGCGATAACGAATGTGGGAACCCGCTCGAGTAAGCTTGAGCTTATAGAGAGCCGTATGCAGAACCAAAAGACGACCTTCGAGACCTTAAAGAGCCAGAATGAGGACATCGATATAACGGAGGTTGCTATCCAGCTATCCAGCGCGGAGATGACCTATGAGGCGTCTCTTACCGCGACCGGAAAGATAATACAGAACACTCTTCTCAATTATATCTGATATACATTAAGAGGGGCGGTGTGGTAAAATAAAGATAGTCCGTTCTGTCGGGGATATTCCCCTGCGATAAAAAGGTGCATGATGCACAGGCACAGCATGAGGCTTGCCGGAAAGGAGAATCATGAAGATTAACACAAGAATTTTCGGAGAGATCGAAATCGAGGACGAGAAGATCCTTACATTCGATAAGGGAATCATCGGATTTCCCGAACTCCAGCGCTTTACCCTCATTCATGACGAAGAGGTTGGAGCGAACGCAGGTATCAGATATCTGCAGTCCATGGATGAGCCCGGTTTTGCGATTCCCGTAATGGATCCGCTGCTTGTTAAGCCGGACTACGATCCCGAGGTAAATGACGAACTGCTCAGCGGACTCGGTGAACTTAACGAGAACAACCTTCTTGTACTTGTTACTGTCACCGTGCCTTCAGACCTTACAAAGATGACGGTAAACCTTCAGGGACCCATTATAATCAACGCTGAATCACGCAAGGCAGCCCAGATCATTGTAGACAGCTCGGAATATCCCGTAAAGTACCCTATTTACGATATTCTCAAGAGCAGGAAGGACGGTGAGTGATATGTTAGCACTGTCCAGAAAAAAGAATGAAGCACTGATCATCAACAACAATGTTGAGGTAACGATCCTTGAGATCAAGGGGGACCAGGTAAAGATCGGTATTAACGCTCCCAAGGAGATCCCCGTATACCGCAAGGAGGTTTACCTCCAGATCCAGAACGCCAACAAGGAGGCTGCAGCCGAGGTTGGCGGATTAGAGGCATTAAAGAATATCTTCGGATGACGGATGCCGGTTTAGCACTTTCCATTGTGCTGAAACAAAATACCATATAGTATACAATAGCACGATTGCAGACGCAGTCGTGCTATTGACATTATCGGGAAATACAAGTAAAATATTTGCGCTACTAAATGATCGAAAAGAAAGGATCATAAAAATGGAAAAGAAAAACATTCTTACCTACGAAGGACTTACAAAATACGAGGAAGAGCTTCACAACTTAAAGGTTGTAAGGCGCCAGGAGGTTGCCCAGAAGATAAAGGAAGCCCGTGAGCAGGGCGACCTTTCCGAGAACGCAGAGTATGATGCGGCAAAGGACGAACAGAGAGATATCGAGGCCCGTATCGAGGAGCTTGAGAAGATCCTCAGAAACGCAGAGGTTGTTGTAGAGGATGAGGTAGACCTTGACAAGATAAACATCGGATGTAAGGTAAAGCTTATCGACCTTGAGTTTTCGGAAGAGCTTGAATACAAGATCGTGGGATCGACAGAGGCTAACAGCCTTGAGGGTAAGATCTCAAACGAGAGCCCTGTAGGAAAGGCTCTTATCGGACATAAGATAGGTGATGCGGTGGATGTGGAGACTCCCGCAGGAGTATGCAGCTACAAGATCCTCGGAATCGAGAGATCGGCGGTATAAACATACAGCCGTAAGAAGCGCAAAACAGGTTTATAAAAGTAAGATGTTCATCCGCCTCCCGTCAAAGGGGGCGGTGTGTCGTTAGAAAGAGGTAAGATTTTGTCAGAGCAGAACAATCGGAATAACAATCAGGAGAACAATGCACAGCCCCAGGATATAAACCAGCTCTTAAAGGTGCGCCGCGAAAAGCTCGCCGCCCTGCAGGAGGCCGGTAAGGATCCTTTTGTTATAACAAAATATGACCAGACTCATCACACCGATGAAGTAAAGGCTATGTACGAGAAGCTTGAAAAAGAGCTCCTCGGAGACAGACCAGAGGTAAATGTTGAAGGACTTGATGAGCAGTCTGCAAGAGAGGCTAAAAAAGCCGATTACAACCAGCGCCGCGAGATCATGGATGCGCACCCCATCGAGGTCAGCATCGCAGGCCGTCAAATGTTCAAGCGCGTAATGGGTAAGGATTCATTTTGCAATATCAGAGATCTTAAGGGCGATGTACAGGCATATGTATCCAAGGACAGCGTCGGAGAGGAAGCATACGCAGACTTTAAAAAGTCGGATATAGGAGATATCTTTGGAATCAAGGGATATGTCTTCAGGACTATGACCGGCGAGATATCCGTACACGCTTCGGAGATAACTCTTCTTACCAAGAGCCTCCAGATCCTTCCCGAGAAGTTCCACGGACTTACCGATACCGACACAAGATATCGCCAGAGATATGTTGACCTTATTATGAATCCTGAGAGCAAGGAAGTATTTGTAAAGCGCTCAAAGATTATCCGCGAGATAAGAAACTTCCTTGCGGACCGCAGCTTTATGGAGGTTGAAACTCCCACCCTCGTGCACAATGCGGGAGGAGCCGCAGCAAGACCCTTCGAGACCCATTACAATTCCCTCGACGAGGATGTTAAGCTCCGCATTTCCCTTGAGCTTTACTTAAAGAGACTTATCGTCGGCGGTCTTGAGAGAGTATTCGAGATCGGCCGTGTATACAGAAACGAGGGCGTTGACACAAGGCATAACCCCGAGTTTACTCTTATGGAACTCTACCAGGCATACACCGATTACAACGGTATGATGGAGCTTACCGAGAGCATGTTCAAGTACCTTGCTCAGGAGGTTTGCGGTTCCACTACCATTACATATCAGGGAACCGAGATTGACCTCGGAAAGCCCTTTGAGAGACTTACGATGACGGATGCGGTAAAGAAGTACGCCGGTGTGGACTTCGACGACCCTGCGCAGGTGCCCGATGACGAGGCCGCAAAGAAGCTTGCAAAGGAGAGGGGCATCGAATTCGAGGAGCGTCACAAGAAGGGCGATATCCTTAATCTTTTCTTTGAGGAGTACTGCGAGGAGAAGCTTATCCAGCCCACATTTATTATGGACCATCCCATCGACATCTCTCCCCTTACCAAGAAGAAGCCTTCGGATCCTTCAAAGGTAGAGAGATTCGAGCTCTTCATCAACGGCTGGGAGATGTGTAACGCCTACTCAGAGCTCAACGACCCCATCGACCAGAGGGAGCGTTTCGCCGCCCAGGATGCCGCTGCGGCAGCAGGCGACGAAGAGGCTGAGCACACCGACGAGGACTTCCTTAACGCCCTCGAGATTGGTATGCCTCCTACAGGCGGCATCGGATACGGAATCGACAGACTCACAATGTTACTTACTGACAGCGCAGCTATAAGGGATGTGCTGCTCTTCCCGACTATGCGCCAGCTTTGATGCTGAGATGCCCTAAAATGCTGGGTTTCAGCGATTAAAAAGGGGCTTGGTACATCAAAAGTACATCATTTTGTTTATACCGTTGTGGTTAAAATGGAATAATATGGAAATTATCTCTTTGGGGTGATGTCCACATTTTCCAAAGTTTTACATAGATTCAAGACTTACGGACACTTTCTAGAATGGAAAATTCAGGAAGGTGTCCGTTTTTTTATCGTCTCTGTTGTGGTGACACCCATGGGTGGGAAAGTTTATACAGGAGGAAATGCGAATGAACGATTTTACAGTTTATCCGGGAATGATCCGCGTTTGCATTGAAGCGGACCAGTCCTACCAGATCAAGCGCGTTTTGAACGCAATTGAGAGTGTTAAGGGTCTTGAGATGATGAAAGTCACAGGCACAAGGCCTAATAAGAAAAAATGTACGAGACTGTTTTCAGGAGCAGTATTCAGAGATGACAAGTATAAACCCAGAAAATCATAACATGGAGGAGAATGTTTTATGTGCAAAGTAATTTCTATAGCAAATCAGAAAGGCGGAGTCGGAAAAACCACTACCGCTGTCAATTTAGGTGCGGGGCTTGCGAAAAAAGGAATGAGAGTTCTTCTTATTGATGCTGACCCCCAGGGTTCGCTCACAGCAAGCCTCGGATTCCGTAATCCCGATGAACTTGATAAAACTTTTGCCGCACTCATGGGCGCTTCGATAAATCATAAGCTGGCCGATGTATCGGAATATATCATATCCCACGAAGAAGGATTCGACCTCATCCCCGGAAATATTGAAACTTCGGGGCTTGAACTCACGCTTTTAAATGTCCTTCGCCGGGAAGATAAGCTGAAGGATGTGGTTACACTCATAAAAAATGATTATGATTACGCGATCATAGATTGCATGCCGGCAATAAATATAACCACAATGAACTGCCTTGTGGCTTCAGACAGCATAATAATTCCGGTTCAGACGGCATATCTTCCTACAAAGGGTCTTGAACAGCTTATTCGCTCAATAAACGAGATCAGGGATATTAATCTGGATCTCAGAATTGAAGGAATCCTTCTTACAATGGTTGATTCAAGGACGGTTTATTCCAGGGAAATATCAAAGCTCATCGAGGAGAATTACGGCGATATGGTCAAGATATTCGAAAATCCGATCCCTTTTTCTGTCAGAGCTGCAGAAATGAGCGCAGTTGGGGAGAGCATCTTCAAGTACGATCCAAATGGCAAAGTAGCAGATGCCTACAGAAAACTGGTTGAGGAGGTGCTTTCAAAATGAGCAGGAGTATAGAAGGAAAGATAAAACTGAATTCATTTGCTGATATTGTAGGCGGAAAAAAGGACACGG
>JAFVCL010000028.1 GCA_017479285.1 Lachnospiraceae bacterium | reverse complement strand
GAAATCTGTCCCGAATTTCTTAGGCTATGCGTTACGATGCGCTCCCCTCCAGAGCGCATTGTAGCAGAGACTTAGAAATTCGTGGAACATTTCACCGGAGCGTTATCTCCGCGACGGAAATACAATATACCCTCGCGGTGATAAAATGGTGTTAGTCAGTTAAACTACAATTTAGTATAAACGAAAAGGAATAATTTTAAAATACACTTTTTATATGTTTATAAATGTGCTAAAATGATTCTGTATGTGAAAAGAGATTTTCGCATCATCTTCGAAAAAGGATGTGATGATAATGGCAGAATCAAAATATATCGCTTACGTATCGTCCTACACAATGGGTGATCGTCACGGAATAAGGATTTATGATGTGGATATGCAGGAGGGCAGATTCTACGAAAAGGACAAGGTCGAGATAACAAACTCTTCATACCTCAGTGAATCCCATAACAGAAAATACCTCTATTCCATAACCGATACCGGAGTCGAGGCCTTCAAGATCCTTAAGGACGGTCGACTCGAGTTTATCAACTGGTGTTCCATAAACGGCATGAGAGGCTGCTATGTGGCTACGGATTATACCGACAGATACCTCTTTGTGGCCGGATACCATGACGGTAAGCTTACGGTTCTGTC
This sequence comes from Lachnospiraceae bacterium, assembly GCA_017479285.1. Classification (GTDB taxonomy): domain Bacteria; phylum Bacillota; class Clostridia; order Lachnospirales; family Lachnospiraceae; genus AC2028. Next base: position 31,319 of record JAFVCL010000028.1, on the reverse strand, counting down.
CCTCAATGAGGACGGCTCCATCGGAAAGATCACCGACGAGATTTATCATAAGGGAATGGGAAGCGCCGCCAACAGAAACTTCCGTCCCCATATCAACTGCGCGAGAATGACCCATGACAACCGGTTCCTTTTGGTGGCAGACCAGGGAATGGATCATGTCAATGTATACGGCTTTGACGCCCTTAACGGAAAATGCCATCTTGTTGATATAATAAGGTCCGAGCTTGAGTCGGCGCCGAGGCATATAAAGATTTCAAAGGACGGAAAGATAATCTACATCCTTCATGAGCAGAAGTGCTATATTGATGTCTATGAATACGACTTCAGGAACGGTCTTCCTTATTTTAACAAGATTCAGACCCAGACCATAGTTCCATGGGAGTCGGGAACAAATGCCGTAAGTGCCTTCAGCTTTTCCGCGGATTACAAGTATCTGCTCACCTCCGTTGCCGGGGAAAATTCCGTTGCCGTTTACGATGTGGACGAGAAAACAGGCAAGCTCAAGGAGAATTTCATCCTGCCCATAGCGGGTGAGTACCCCAAGGATGCCGAGATCTTCCCGGGAAACAAGTTCCTTGTATCCTTAAACCACGAGACGGATTCAATGACTTTTTTCAAGGTTGACCTTAAGGCACACACACTTATCATGAACGGAAAGCCGCTTTTCGTTCATACACCCAACTGTATTTTATTCCACAAGCTTTGATATAAGGTTTATTATGTTTTACACCAGACAGGACAGAATAAGGCAAAGTCTTAAAGCCTTCGCAAAGAAAAATTTTATATGTAAGGTTCTTGTACTTCCTGTGAGAGGTGTATTTGAACTGGGCTGCAGGATAGGAAAGCTCCTTGGAGGAAGCATTAAAAAGATAGGCGTTTCCCTGATGAGTCTTTTGCTTTTCCCCGTTTTCAGCAGCTTTTCCTTCGGAGGGAACAATGCCGGGGATATAACCGAATGGACCATAGATTTTGACGAGCTTGACGAATCCGTAAGGATCGCGGAAAACTCCCTTGAGAACGCGGAAGACCTTGCCCAGAAAGCCGAAGCCGAGACCAGCGAGGAGGAGAGAAAGCTGGAGATCGCCGTTACGGAATCCGGCGATGTTCCCAAGGACGACCTTTACCTTGCGGACGATATCATAAACGGATATCTTGAGGGCATTGGGGAGGATGCGTCAAATATCAATGACAACAGAGATTACACCCTTACCTACGATGATTACGAGTTTGATCCCGAGGACTGGCGGCTTATTTTATTAAACAAGTCCCATTTTATCCCGGAGGGGTACAAGGTTCCTCTCGGTACGATATACGGTGTTTATCAGTGCGATGAAAGGATACTCCCTGACCTTGTGGCGATGCTTCAGGCCGCAAAGGACGACGGTATAAACCTTACCATTGCCAGCCCTTACCGGACTTCAGCACTGCAGGTTGTTCTGTACAACAACAAGATTACAAAATACATGAATGCCGGAATGAGCTATCTCGAGGCGTACAAGCTTGCGGGACAGGCTGTTACCATCCCGGGGACAAGTGAACACGAGGCGGGGCTTTCCCTTGATATACTCTGCGATCACTACTTTACGCTTACGGCGGGCTTCGGCGAAACGGATGCCGGCATCTGGCTTGCCGCAAACGCTCATTACTACGGATTTATACTCAGATATCCTGCGGATAAGGAATACATAACGACCATCGAATATGAGCCCTGGCATTTCAGATATGTTGGCGTAGAGGCGGCTACCGTTATGTATAACGAAAATCTTACGCTGGAGGAGTTTTGGGAGAAATATCTTGAATAACGAATATAAAATCATAAAGACAGAGGGACGGGCAAAGAGGGCCGAGTTTAAAACGGTTCACGGTACGGTTCAAACCCCTCTGTTTATGAATGTGGGAACAGTGGGTGCCATAAAGGGCGCCGTTTCCACCGAGGATCTTGAAAATATCGGCTGTCAGGTCGAATTATCAAATACATATCATTTGCATGTAAGACCCGGAGATAAGCTTGTAAAAGGCTTTGGCGGTTTACATAAGTTTATGAGTTGGGACAAGCCAATTCTCACGGACTCCGGCGGATTTCAGGTTTTTTCACTTGCGGGACTTAGAAAGATAAAAGAAGAAGGCGTTACCTTCCATTCTCATGTCGATGGAAGGATTATTTTTATGGGACCAGAGGAGAGTATGCAGATCCAGTCAAATCTCGGTTCCACCATTGCCATGGCCTTTGACGAGTGCCCGCCCTCGAAGGCTGAGAGATCCTATGTGCAGCCCTCTGTGGACAGGACGACCCGCTGGCTGGAAAGATGCAAGGCGGAGCTTGAGAGGTTGAACGGGCTTGAGGATACCGTAAATCCCCGCCAGATGCTTTTCGGGATCAATCAGGGAGCAATATTTCCGGACATAAGGATTGAACACGCAAAGCGGATTTCGGAGATGGAGCTCGACGGATATGCGGTGGGGGGACTTGCCGTGGGCGAGACCCACGAGGAAATGTACAATATTCTCGACGAAGTGGTCCCCTATCTGCCCCAGAACAAGCCGACTTACCTTATGGGCGTGGGTACTCCCGCGAATATCATAGAGGGGGTATACAGAGGGATTGATTTCTTCGACTGCGTTTATCCCGCAAGAAACGGTCGTCACGGTCATGTTTATACCCACTACGGCAAGATAAACATTAAGAATGCGAAATACGCAAATGATGACAGACCCATTGAGGAAGGCTGCGGATGTCCCGCGTGCAGACGCTATTCAAGAGGCTATATAAGGCATCTTCATGTTGCGGGGGAGATGCTTGGATTAAGGCTTTGCGTGCTCCACAATCTCTATTATTACAATCATCTTATGGAGGAGATAAGAAACGCTTTGGACGAGGGAAGATTTGAGGAATACCGAAGGAACGCCCTGGAAAAGCTGCTTGAGGGGAACGGCGAGCCCAAATAAACAGGGGTTTTATCCGGAAAGTCTGAACAAACAAATTTGTTAAAAAAATGTAAACCCCTTGCCGACCTAAAAGATTTTGTGTATGATAGGTTTTGACTAAATCAGGGATCATATTTTTAAAAAGTATGATTAGTAGGAGGAAAAAATGAATTACTTTGTTCTATTGACAGAAGCTGCTTCCGAAGCCGAGGCAAGCGGACAGGCCAGAGGATGGGGAAGCATGATAGGTATGCTGGCTATCTATGCGGTTATCATCTTTGCCATGTGGTTTTTCTTTATGAGACCCCAGAAAAAGGAACAGAAGAGAGTTAAGGAAATGCTTAATGCGATGGAGGTTGGTGACTGTGTTTTGACCACCTCGGGTTTTTATGGCATTATAATCGATATTAACGACGATACCGTTATCGTGGAGTTCGGCAACAACAGAAACTGTCGTATCCCTATGGACAGAAGCGCTATCAGCAAGGTAGAAAAGGCTGATCAGGGATCCGGAGCTGAATCAAAATAAGACGGAAATCCTTATGGAGACAGCTTCGGCTGTCTCATTTTTTTAACTGATTTTATTAAAATATGATTGGAGATGGTGAAATGGTACTTAACATTACCTGCATTCCCGGAGACGGGATCGGACCGGAGATCGTGGCACAGGCAAAAAAGGTTCTTGAGAAGGTTGCCGCTAAATACGGTCATGAGATGAAATTTACTGACATTTTAATGGGCGGCGCGTCCATCGATGCCTGCGGAGAGCCGCTTACGGAGGAAGCTATCGCGACCGCAAAGGCTGCCGATGCAGTTCTTATGGGTTCTATCGGCGGTAATACTTCAACATCTCCCTGGTATAAGCTACCTCCGGAGAAGAGACCGGAGGCAGGACTTCTCCGCATAAGGAAGGCTTTAAACCTTTTTGCAAACCTCAGACCGGCGTATCTCTACGAGGAGCTTGCCGCTGCCTGCCCCTTAAAGGAGGAGATAAGCAAGGCGGGATTTGATATGCTTATTATGCGTGAGCTTACCGGCGGTCTTTATTTCGGCGAGAGAAAGACCATTGAGGAAAACGGTGAGTTAAAGGCAATCGATACCCTTACTTATTCGGAATCCGAAATAAGAAGGATTGCAATAAAGGGCTTTGAGATTGCGAGAAAGCGCAGAAAGAAGGTTACCTCGGTGGACAAGGCGAATGTGCTTGATTCCTCAAGACTTTGGAGAAAAGTGGTAAACGAGGTTGCCGCCGATTATCCCGATGTTACGGTGGAGCATATGCTTGTTGATAACTGCGCGATGCAGCTTGTGAAGGATCCGGCGCAGTTCGATGTTATACTCACGGAGAATATGTTCGGAGACATTCTTTCCGACGAGGCAAGTATGGTTACAGGTTCTATAGGAATGCTCTCCAGCGCGAGCCTTAACGATACAAAGTTCGGTCTTTACGAGCCGAGCCACGGCTCCGCTCCCGACATTGCGGGACAGAATATAGCAAACCCTATTGCCACGGTATTAAGCGCCGCGATGATGCTTAGATACAGCTTTGATCTCGATAAGGAGGCGGATGCAGTTGAGTCCGCTGTCCGTCAGGTTCTCAAGGATGGATATCGCACCGTGGATATTTATTCCGAAGGAATGAAGAAGATATCCTGCTCGGAGATGGGAGATCTTCTCTGTGAAAGAATATAATCAGTTTAAACAGGAGAAATAATTATGCGCAGTGATAATGTTAAAACCGGCGTAGAGCACGCGCCCCACAGAAGTCTTTTTAATGCACTCGGATTTACCGAGGAAGAAATGAAAAAACCCATGATCGGTATCGTAAGCTCATATAATGAGATCGTACCCGGTCATATGAACCTTGATAAGATCGTAAACGCCGTAAAGCTCGGTGTTGCTGAGGCTGGGGGCGTACCCGTGGTATTCCCTGCGATTGCCGTGTGCGACGGTATTGCGATGGGTCATGTGGGAATGAAGTATTCTCTTGTTACAAGAGATCTTATAGCCGATTCCACAGAGTGTATGGCTCTTGCACATCAGTTTGACGGACTTGTGATGGTTCCCAACTGTGATAAAAATGTTCCCGGGCTTTTGATGGCTGCTGCAAGGATAAATGTTCCCACTGTTTTTGTTTCGGGAGGTCCCATGCTGGCTGGTCATGTAAAGGGTCAAAAGCGCAGTCTTTCCTCAATGTTTGAGGCTGTTGGAGCTCACGCTGCCGGCACCATGACCGAAGAGGATGTATGCGAATTTGAGCATAAGGTTTGTCCTACCTGCGGTTCCTGCTCGGGTATGTATACCGCAAACTCCATGAACTGCCTTACAGAGGCTCTCGGAATGGGACTTCGCGGAAATGGAACCATCCCTGCGGTATATTCCGAGAGATTAAAGCTTGCAAAGCATGCGGGCATGAAGGTTATGGAGATGCTTGAGAAGAACATCCGTCCCCGGGACATCATGACAAAGGAAGCTATATTAAACGCGCTTACCGTGGATATGGCTCTGGGATGTTCTACAAACTCAATGCTTCATCTCCCTGCGATCGCACACGAGATAGGCTTTGATTTTGATATAGCCTTTGCCAACGGGATAAGCGAAAAGACTCCCAATCTCTGCCATCTTGCTCCTGCAGGTCCCACCTACATGGAGGATCTTAACGAGGCAGGCGGAGTTTATGCGGTTATGAACGAACTCGCAGAGCTCGGACTTTTGAATCTTGATTGTATGACCGTAACCGGAAAGACGGTGGGAGAGAATATAAAGAACGCTAGAAATCTTAACCCCGAGGTTATTAGACCTCTCGATAATCCCTATTCAAAAACCGGCGGACTTGCCGTTCTCAAGGGAAATCTTGCGCCGGACGGATCCGTTGTTAAGCGTTCAGCGGTTGTTCCCGAGATGATGGTTCACGAGGGACCCGCAAGAGTGTTTGACTGTGAGGAGGATGCAATCGCGGCTATAAAGGGCGGCAAGATTGTGGCCGGCGATGTGGTGGTCATCCGCTATGAAGGTCCAAAGGGCGGACCTGGAATGAGGGAGATGCTTAATCCCACCTCAGCCATCGCGGGTATGGGACTCGGTTCATCGGTAGCTCTTATTACCGACGGACGCTTCTCGGGAGCTTCAAGAGGCGCTTCCATAGGTCATGTTTCACCCGAGGCAGCTGTGGGAGGACCTATCGCGCTTGTTAAAGAGGGAGATATCATCTCCATAAATATTCCGGAGATGACGCTCAATATGAAGGTTTCGGACGAGGAACTCGCAAAGCGCCGCGCCGAGTGGAAGCCTCTTGATAAAGGAGAGGTAACCGGATATCTCGCCCGTTACCGCGAGCTCGTAACAAGCGGAAACCGCGGAGCCGTACTGGAGATTCCCCGCAAGTTTTAACATAAGATTGGAGAAAGAAAAGATGCAACTTAACGGATCGGAAATCGTAATAGAATGTTTGAAGGAGCAGGGGGTAGACACCGTATTCGGTTACCCCGGAGGAAGTATTCTCAATATCTATGATGCTCTCTATAAGCACAGTAATGAGATTCGCCACATCCTTACAAGCCACGAGCAGGGTGCCGCACACGCTGCGGACGGATATGCGAGGGCAACCGGAAGGGTCGGTGTCTGCATGGCAACATCCGGACCCGGAGCCACCAACCTTGTAACCGGTATCGCCACCGCTTATATGGACTCAGTTCCCCTTGTGGCTATTACAGCGAATGTCAACCTTCCCGCTCTCGGCAAGGACTCATTCCAGGAGGTCGATATCGCAGGCGTTGTTATGCCTATAACAAAGCACAGTTTTATCGTCAAGAATGTGGATGATCTTGCAACCACCTTAAGAAGAGCGTTTGATATCGCTACATCCGACAGACCTGGTCCGGTTCTGGTTGACATAACTAAAGATGTTACCGCTGCGGTTACGGAATTTGAGCCCATGCCCGTAAAGAAGGAGAAGGAGCGTATCAAAAAGTATACCAAGTCAGAGCTTGAGGAGGTTTCACAGCTTCTTTGCAAGGCTCACAAGCCCTTTATCTATCTTGGAGGCGGAGCGATTATTTCCGAGGCATCCCGTGAGGTTGCAGAGCTTGCGGAGCTGCTGGACTGCCCTGTTTGCGACACGCTTATGGGAAAGGGGGCGTTTGACGGCAAGTCCCCGAGATACACGGGAATGATCGGTATGCACGGCACAAAGACCTCAAACCTTGGAGTATCCGAATGTGACCTTCTCATCGCTCTCGGCGCGAGATTTTCAGACAGAGTTATCGGAAACCCCAAAAAGTTTTGCGAGAATGCAAAGATAGTTCATATCGACATCGATGCCGCAGAGGTCAACAAGAATATCCGCGTAGACGCTTCGCTTATCGGCGACCTAAAGGCTACCCTTACCGAGCTCAACGCGCTTATCACCAAGCAGAGCCATCCCGAATGGATGGCAAGAATTGCGGAGCTTAAGGAGAAATACCCTCTTAAGTACGATAATTCAAAGCTTGCCTGCCCTTATGTAATAGAAATGCTCGACAAGGTAACAGAGGGAAAGGCTATCATCACGACAGATGTGGGACAGCACCAGATGTGGGCTGCCCAGTATTATTCATATACAAAGCCCCGCACATTCCTTTCCTCCGGCGGTCTCGGAACCATGGGATACGGTCTCGGAGCTTGCATCGGAGCACAGGTTGGCAGACCTGATGAGACCTGTGTAAATATCGCGGGTGACGGATGTTTCAGGATGAATATGAATGAACTTGCCACTGCTTCAAGATACAATATTCCCATCGTTGAAGTTGTTATCAATAACAGCGTTCTAGGAATGGTTCGTCAGTGGCAGACCCTTTTCTACGGAAAGAGGTATTCCCAGACAATACTTAACGATGCTGTTGACTACTGCAAGGTTGCAGAGGCTCTTGGATGCACTGCGTTCAGGATAACCGAGTCCTCACAGGTGGAGGAGACCTTAAAGAAGGCTATCGCTCTTAAGAAGCCTGTACTTATCGAGGTGGTTATTCCGGAGGATGATAAGGTATTCCCCATGGTTCCCGCCGGAGCCCCCATAAGTGAGGTATTTGACGGAGACGACCTTGCAAAGAGAGAGTGATCACTGCAGGAATAATTCCCTTTGGCCGTCCCGGGCGGCAGGCAAAGAAAAAGCTGTTGACAGCTTAAAAGTATACAAAAAAATGTATATTTATTCAGCAGATTTGGAAATTATTCTCTTGACTTGAAGGCGATATAAAGCTATTCTATCTTTTAAAAGCAGGGTTGTATATTTGTATACACTTAAGCAACCGGGTAAGCTTTTATTAATTTATCTGCTTAGCGGCAGAAAATGTTTTTTGTAACTTAGAGCTATAAGCTCAGGTATAGAAATTTTTTTCAAGGAGGATATCCTAAATGTCCAGAGTTTACAATTTTTCAGCAGGACCCGCAATGCTTCCGGAGGAAGTGTTAAAGGAAGCCGCAGCCGAGATGCTCGATTATCAGGGCAGCGGTCAGTCGGTTATGGAGATGAGCCACAGATCCAAGGTTTATGATGCTATCATAAAGGAAGCCGAGAAGGATCTTCGCGAGCTTATGAACATTCCCGATAATTACAAGGTTTTATTCCTTCAGGGCGGAGCTTCACTTTTCTTTGCACAGGTTCCCATGAACCTTATGAAGAATAAGAAAGCCGGTTATATACTTACCGGTCAGTGGGCAAAGAAGGCATACCAGGAAGCCAAGATTTACGGTGAGGCTGTAGAGCTTGCTTCATCTGCTGACAAGACATTTTCATATATCCCCGATTGTTCAGATCTTCCCATTACGGATGATATGGACTATGTGTATATCTGTGAGAACAACACGATCTACGGAACAAAGTACAAGACTCTCCCCGATACAAAGGGAAAGATCCTTGTTTCCGATATTTCTTCCTGCTTCCTTTCGGAGCCTATCGATGTTACAAAGTACGGCGTTGTATACGGCGGCGTACAGAAGAACGTGGGACCCGCAGGATGTGTTATCGCAATCATCAGAGAAGACCTTATAACCGATGATGTACTTCCCGGAACTCCCACCATGATGAAGTGGAAGACTCAGGCAGACAACGATTCGCTTTATAATACTCCTCCCTGCTACACCATTTATATCTGTGGCAAGGTATTCAAGTGGCTAAAGAAGATGGGCGGCCTTGAGGCTATGAAGAAGCACAACGAGGAAAAGGCTAAGATCCTTTATGATTTCCTGGATCAGAGTAAGCTCTTTAAGGGAACCGTAGAGCCCGCTTCCCGTTCACTTATGAATGTTCCTTTCGTTACCGGAAACGAAGAGCTTGATGCTAAATTCGTTAAGGAAGCTACCGCGGCGGGATTTGTCAACCTTAAAGGCCACAGAACCGTCGGCGGTATGAGAGCAAGTATCTACAACGCTATGCCTATCGAGGGCGTTAAGAAGCTTGTTGAATTTATGGATAAGTTTGAGAAAGAGAATTCGTAAAAGGAGCAAAGAAATGTATAAGATTAATTGCTTAAATCCTATCGCGCAGGTCGGACTATCGAAACTGACCAGCAATTATACAGTAACAGATAAGTTTGAGGAGGCAGAGGGTGTTCTTGTAAGAAGCGCAGCCATGCATGACCTTGAGCTTTCCGACAACCTTCTTGCAGTAGCAAGAGCAGGTGCCGGTGTAAACAATATTCCGCTTGATAAATGTGCTGAGAAGGGTATTGTCGTATTTAATACTCCCGGCGCAAACGCAAACGGTGTTAAGGAGCTTGTTATCGCAGGTATGCTCCTTGCCGCAAGAGATGTAGTCGGCGGTATCGAGTGGGCAAAGGCAAACGCTTCCGATGAAAACATCGCGAAGACTGCCGAGAAGGAAAAGAAGAATTTTGCAGGCTTTGAGCTTTACGGAAAGAAGCTTGGCGTTATCGGTCTCGGAGCTATCGGTGTAAAGGTGGCAAATACGGCTATAAGCCTTGGAATGGAGGTTTACGGCTACGATCCTTACCTTAGCGTAAACGCTGCATGGAGTTTAAAGAGAGATGTCAAACATGTTGAGAAGGTTGAGGATATCTACGCAAACTGCGATTACATAACAATCCATGTTCCTCTTCTTGATTCCACAAAGGGTATGATAAACCGCGAGGCTATCTCCATGATGAAGAAAGGCGTTGTGGTTCTCAACTTTGCAAGAGACCTTCTTGTGGACGAGGGAGATATGCTGGAGGCTCTTAAAAACGGTCAGGTAAGACGCTATGTGTCCGATTTCCCCAACAGCACCACAGCAGGAAAAGAGGGTGTTATCCTTACTCCCCACCTTGGAGCATCCACCGAAGAGTCCGAGGATAATTGTGCAGTAATGGCTGTTCAGGAGATCATGGATTATCTTGAGAACGGAACTATCAAGAATTCCGTTAACTATCCTGCAATCGACCTCGGTGTATGCACAAAGGCCGGTCGCGTAGCAGTATTCCACAAGAATATCGCAAATATGATCACACAGTTTACCGCAGTATTCGGAAAAGCAGGGATCAATATATCGGATATGGTCAACAAGTCAAGGGGAGAGTACGCCTGCACACTTCTCGACATCGAGAGCGCACCCACCGATGAGGTTGTCAAAGCGCTTTCTGCCGTTGACGGAGTATTCCGCGTAAGAGTTGTTAAGGGTTAACTTTAAGTCTTATATTCAAGTTTTAAAAATCAGCCAAGCCTCAGCAGATTCAGAGGCTTGGCTGTTATTTATAATACAGGTAGTACAGGGAAATCAATCAAAAATACTGGTTGAAACAGTTAAAGTTACTAAACCGCTTGCTTGTGTACTTTTAGATTGTACAGTCAATCTAAATCCATATCCCATATTGTTACCTGCACTGGGGGTTCCATAGAAAGATGTATCAAAATAGTCAGCTGTTAGGGTTCCTCCATGCAAATGATTGACCTGGTAATGACCTGGATCTGAATGATAATATCCCGATCTCCCTCCGCTACAATATACGAATTCATTATTTACGCCAAAATTATCTATCCAGCCTATTGTTCCACTTAAATGCACTCCATTTTGATCTTTAGTACCATCAGAAGTTGTCGTGGCTGATAAAATACTATATTTTTTTTGAATATTGTTTTCAATAAAAGTAATCTCAGTTAGTTTTGCAATATATTCAAGTTCCTCATCGGTGTCAGAGAATATTTGAATTGATTTAGATAATCGCTCACACTGAGAATTACCTTCAAATTCTCTAACTTCCAGGATATTGTTATACTAATTTTTTAAATTTCGAGGCTCATATATTGCTAAAAGATTTATATCTTCAGATTTTAACATTTTACTCGAAAGATTTTTTTCACTTGACTCAAATTTGGTGAATTCATTGGCATTTGAGCCAATTGATAAAAAATTCAATAATAAACAGATAGAAAGAAAAGATACCAATACATATTTAGATATTCTCATTTTTTATTCCTCCTTATTTCAATTACAGTCAGTATTATGTACAGAATCAGCGCATATATCATCGGAAGAGTGGCATTGCGGGCAAAGGTCGGCGCAAAGGAAGCGTAATCGGGAGAATGCATGAATGCGTTATATATGTGAAAAACTGAGTCAAGAATACCTGCCGGAATAATGGTCCTTCTTGCAGTCAAAAGTATTGCGTCCGGTCTGTATCTTCCGGAGATCAGAACTGCGCCGCCGACGATACAGATTTCAGTGAGCAGAGCAAATATATCGATATATTCAAAAATATCGACTGCAGACACTCGCCCATACGCAAGAAAAAAGATTGCTGCGAAGGATACAATAAGCAGACTGACGCCTATAAAGAGCAGTACAAGCTTTGTTTTTTCCGTAGCTTTATGTTCGGCATTGTCATTCAGCAGATTATAGATATTTTCCTCGGTCTTTGCAGCATACTGATTTTGAGAAAGCCGTTCGCCGGATAAAACCTCATTTACATTTGTACCAAGCTCGTCGCATAGTCTTGGCAGTATCTGGATATCGGGGAGACTTAGCCCACTTTCCCATTTTGATATTGTCTTGTCGCTTACTCCGACCTTATCGGCAAGCTGCTTTTGTGTAAGGTTGCACTCCTTTCGCATTCTTTGAAGGAATTTACCGATTTTTTCCGAATTCATTAAAAACTCCTTTCCAATTTAACATGTGCTTAAGATTCTTTTACCATGGCACTTTTATTTTAAAATAAAACCAGATTCCGCTCAATCTATGAAAAGGAGAATTTCTCTATGAATATTCTTTTACCGGTAAAGCAGAGGCGGATTACCGTCGCTTCCGTCGTTTAAGTCCTTAAGTGCCTCCCGCATTTTGCTGTCGGAGGCAACACTTGCCTCGCTTGCAAGATTCATATATTCGATGAAAACGTCGGCAAGCTCGCGCCCCTGCTCATCGGCAATGGTCTGCATAATGGGTTTCAGTGCATCAAGCTGTACTGAAACCCTTGTTTTCTGGGGATCTATGTCTCCAAGTGCCTCCTCGGCATATTTGTTTATTCTTTCAAGCATTTTTTTCTGTTCGTCCGTCATAATATATCGTGCTCCTTTCCAATGCTGAATTATACCCGGCATCAGTTGTTTCTTGCGTCTTTTTATACACTGTTTTTCTCAAATCATAGAAATAATTTTACCACATCAAATGAGTTTATGATAGAATATATTTTTAGGGAAAGATTTTTCAGTATAATTTCATTACAAAGGGGTAGAGTATGAATAAAAAGCTTTATAAACTGATGAACTGGGCAGATATTGAGGAAATCATTTATTCGGAATGCGACCATCCCCAGGATCTTTTGGGACCGCATAAATCCGGAAACAGTACTCTTGTCCAGGCTTATTTTCCCGGAGCGGAGGCTGTAAGTATTAGATGGAGCTCTGCGGATAAGACTAAGGGAGACCAGATTACATCCATGGAGGTTGCGGATGAGGACGGCTATTTCGCAGTGCTTCTTCCTGAAAAGAATGTCAGGGATTATACATACAAGGTAAGCTACGATGATGAGGAGAAAATAGAGGGGCAGAAGCATTTTTATCTCGGAGACCCCTACAGACACGCACAGATAATCAAAGATTCGGATATAGAGAGCTTTTTAAAGGGTACGCTCTACAATGCCGAGGAGGTTTTCGGAGCGCATGTCATGGAACATGACGGAGAGATGGGAGTGCATTTCGCGCTCTGGGCTCCGGGTGCCATGAGAGTAAGTGTTGTGGGAGAGTTTAATAAATGGGACGGAAGAATGTACCAGATGAAGCGTGTAGGGGAATCCGTCTTTGAGCTCTTTATCCCGGGTGAGCTGGAAAATAAAAAGTTTCAGTACGAGCTTAAGCTCCGGGGAGATAAGATCATAAAGAAAAACGATCCCTTTGCTGTGCGCTTTGAGGACGGCGTCTCGGTAATAGAAAGTCCCCGAAGCCACAAGTGGACCGACAAGGCTTTTATCTCAAAAAAGAGCAAAGCCGGAGAGATGCTTATTTACGAAGTATCCTACGACCATTTCTCTTCAAACGCAAAGCAGCTTAAAAAGGAGATTGCTGCTCTTATCAATACCGTCAATGACAGGGGCTATACCTGTGTTCTCTTCACAGCCGGAGCCCTGAGTGACAGGCAGTCGAGAATCTGTACCAACTTCTTTGAGATCAATCCGAATATCGGTAGCGCGGAATCTTTAAAGATGATCGTTGACGCTCTTCATGATGCGGGTATAGGCGTGATATTCGGCTGGAATCCAGCAGGCTTCGGGCGGGAGGAATTCGGACTTTCCGGCTTTGACGGGACTTGTCTTTATGAGCATCAGGATCCGAGACAGGGTATCAGCGCCGACGGCAGGAAGTGTCTCTTCCAGTACGGCAGGGAGGAGGTAAAGAGCTTCCTTATGTCCTGCGGCTTAAAGCTTATAAGGGACTATCACGGGGACGGTGTCTGCATTTCCGGCGTTGCCCAGATGCTTTATCTTGATTACGGCAAACAGCCCGGAGCCTGGGTCGCAAATATATACGGCGGAAATGAGAACCTTGAAGCCATCGAGTTTATAAAAAAATATATCCGTGAGGTCAAAAGACTTCGTCCTTCAGCTATCGTAATGGCGGAGGACAGTTCTACACACAGCGGAATGACCGTATCCCAGGAGGATAACGGTATCGGTTTTGACTATAAATGGAACGAGGGCTTTGCCGCTGAGTATTTTGATTATATCGCCCATGATCCCATTGAAAGAGGGAATATACAGAATCAGCTTACCGATGAGCTTGTTTATTCATACGCGGAGAAGTTTATCCTCCCTCTTACGGACGAGCTTGTACCGGGTAACGGAGGTCTTCTTGACCTCTTCCCGGGAAGCGAGGAGCAGCGCCTTCGCAGTCTTAGGCTTAGTATTGCATATTCATACATGCATCCAGGATATAAGCTTGTATCGGAGGGCTTTGACGGGGCGGCGGACAAGCTTTGCAGCGCGCTTAACAAGCTGTACTTAAAAGAGCCCGCGCTTTCCTCTACCAATGAGGAGCCGGAAAGCTTTGAGTGGCTCAGTAATCTGAACCGCGAGGGCTGTTATGTTTCGTTTATTAGAAAGACTGACGATCCCGAGGATATGCTAATCGCCGTGGCAAACTTCGCCGGAATAGAGCAGACCATAACCACCGGTGTCCCCTACGAGGGAAAGTACAAGGAGCTTTTAAACACCGATGAGAAACAGTTTGCCGGAACAGGAATCGTCAACAACCAGATAAAGAGAGCCATTGATATACAGGCAGACGGGAGAGCGCAGTCGATTTCCCTAAAGCTCGCACCCCTGTCCATATCCATACTTAAGTTCATTCCTTATACCGAGACCGAACTTGCCAAGGTGATCGAGGAGCGCATCAGGAGAAACACGCCCATAAAGAGGTCGCCAAAGCAGACAGGACGCGGAGGTAATTCAGGAAAGACGCAGACAAAGCATTGAGGGTTTTATGTTATCAGAAATTGTAAAGAACGCATTACTTACCGCAACGGCAAACAGTCAGACGACAGATCCCGTGGATTTTATAAAAGCAAACACCCTTAAAGAGTATTTTTCGGAGCTCGCTCCAAAGGCTCTTAATGTCGGAATAAGGATCGTTATCGCGGGAATAATGTTTTTTGTGGGCTTTCAGCTTATAAAGCTCATAAGAAAGCTTATAAAAAAAGGACTCACAAAGGCCAAAACCGATGTGGGGGTCAAGCAGTTTGTGGACTCCTTTATAAATGCGCTTTTGATAGTGCTTCTAATTCTGCTTGTGGCCGTTGAATGCGGAATAGACGCGGCAAGTATCGTTGCCATAATAGGCTCCGCCGGAGTAGCCATCTCCCTTGCGGTTCAGGGCAGTCTGTCAAATCTCGTCGGCGGAGTGCTCATACTGATACTGAAGCCCTTTCAGGTCGGGGATTACATCGTGGACGCAGGCTCAGGCATGGAAGGCTTTGTTATCGAGATAAAGATATTCCACACAAGGCTCAGAACCTACGATAACCGGATTATCGTTCTTCCCAACGGAAATCTTGCCAACAATGTCATTACCAATGTCACAAAGGAGGATACGAGAAAGATCGACATTGATGTGAGTATCGCCTATGACGCGGATATTGACCTTGCCAAGAGCGTGCTCCAAGAAATGCTTGAGGAGGATGAAACTGTTCTCAAGGATAAGGAGCACAGAGTCGTTGTCAATAAATTAGGGGACAGCGGTGTGGAATTGATCGTAAGATTCTGGGTTAAGACGGAGGATTACTGGAACAGTCTGTACCGTATAACGGAAAATACGAAAAAGACTCTTGATAAGGCGGGGGTTTCAATACCCTTTCCGCAGATGGATGTGCATATGGTTCCGTAGCTTATACTTAAGTTTCTTTAATAAAGCGGTTGCTTTTTTCGGAAACTTTGATTATAATTACATAGGCTTAGGCTGAAATAGCTCAGTTGGTAGAGCACTTCACTCGTAATGAAGGGGTCGAGGGTTCGAGTCCCTTTTTCAGCTTTATATGCGGGAGCGCTTGGTTTGTAATCTTATTTCAAGTTGCTCCTATTTTTATAAGCATTGAAAGGAAAGGAAGACCGCTATGGCACAGCTTTGGGGCGGACGATTTAAGGATAAGACGGATCAGGAGGTTTATGATTTTAATGCCTCCATAAGCTTTGATAAGAGACTTATCGGCGTAGATATCGCAGGAAGCCGTGCTCATGTCAGGATGCTTGCCGGGCAGGGGATACTTTCCGAAGATGACAGGGACGCGATCCTTTCCGGTCTTGACGGGATTGAGAAAGACCTTAAGGAAGGCAGGCTTGAGATAACGACGGAATATGAGGATGTCCACAGCTTTGTCGAGGCGGTTTTGACCGACAGGATCGGTGAACCCGGAAAAAGACTTCATACCGGAAGGAGCAGAAACGACCAGGTAGCTCTTGATATGAGGCTCTACACAAGACAGAGAGCAGAGGGAACCGATAAGCTTTTAAAGACTCTTCTTGAGAGTATTCTTGAGACGATGAAGGCTAATATTGATACATATATGCCGGGCTTTACCCATCTGCAGAAGGCCCAGCCCATCACCCTCGCACACCATTACGGTGCGTATTTTGAGATGTTTCGCAGAGACAGGGGCAGGCTTTCGGATCTTCTAAGGAGGATGAACGAGTGTCCTTTAGGGGCGGGAGCTCTTGCGGGAACCACATATCCCCTCGACCGGGAGTTTACGGCAAGGGAGCTGGGTTTTGACAGACCGACAAGAAATTCCATAGATTCCGTTGCGGACAGGGATTATCTTCTTGAGTATCTTTTTGCATTGTCTACGATAATGATGCATCTTTCCAGATTTTGCGAGGAGATCATTATCTGGAATACAAACGAGTACGGCTTTGTGGAGATAGATGACGCCTTTTCCACGGGAAGCAGCATAATGCCCCAGAAAAAGAATCCGGATATCGCCGAGCTTGTAAGGGGAAAGACCGGAAGGGTGTACGGCGCTTTAATGTCGCTTCTTACGACAATGAAGGGACTTCCTCTTGCCTATAACAAGGATATGCAGGAGGATAAGGAGGTCGCCTTCGATGCCATGGATAACTGCGATAACTGCATCCATCTTTTTACCGGCATGATCTCAACCATGAAGTTCCGCAGGGAAAGAATGGCGGACAGCGCGATGAAGGGCTTTACAAACGCTACCGATGCCGCAGATTATCTTGTGGGTAAGGGCGTTGCCTTCAGGGACGCGCACAGGATCGTGGGAGAGCTGGTCCTTGCATGTATAGACAAGAACAAGTCCATCGAGGAAATGAGCCTTGAGGAGCTTAAGAAGATAAGTCCCGTATTTGATGAGGATCTTTACGCGGCGGTCAGTCTTGAAACCTGTGTTGAGAAGAGATTGACAACCGGCGCGCCCGGAAGGGCTGTTATGGAAAAAGAAATTTCAGATGCCGAAAGGTATCTTGAGGAACAATAGGAGGATATAAAAAATGAGCGATAAGTTAAGAGTTGGCATTTTAGGAGCAACCGGTATGGTCGGACAGAGATTTATTTCTCTTCTTGAGAATCATCCCTGGTTCGAGGTGGTTACAGTGGCTGCAAGTCCCCGCAGTGCCGGAAAGACATACGAGGACGCGGTAGGTGACAGATGGAAGATGACTACCCCAATGCCGGAAGGAGTAAAGAAGCTTATCGTCAAGGATGTTACCCAGGTTAAGGAAGTCGCTTCGGAGGTTGATTTCGTATTCAGCGCGGTTGACATGACCAAGGAGGAGATCAAGGCCATCGAGGAAGAATATGCCAAGACCGAAACGCCCGTTGTCTCCAATAACAGCGCGCACCGCTGGACTCCCGATGTTCCCATGGTTGTTCCGGAGATCAATGCGGAGCATATGAAGGTTATAGAGTTCCAGAAAAAGCGTCTCGGAACCACCAGGGGGTTTGTTGCGGTTAAGCCCAACTGCTCGATACAGAGCTATGCTCCGGTGCTTACCGCGTGGAGAGAGTTCGAGCCCACCGAGGTTGTTGTTACCACCTACCAGGCTATCTCCGGCGCCGGAAAGACCTTTAAGGACTGGCCCGAGATGGAGGGTAATATCATCCCTTATATCGGCGGTGAGGAAGAAAAGAGCGAGAAAGAGCCCCTGAGAATCTGGGGCGAGATAAAGGACGGTGTGATAGTGCCCGCTACATGGCCCAAGATCACCAGCCAGTGCATCAGGGTACCCGTTCTTAACGGTCATACCGCTGCGGTTTTTGTAAAGTTTAACAAGAAGCCTACCAAGGAGCAGCTTATCGAGAAGATGGTAAACTTCAAGGGAGCACCCCAGGAGCTTGATCTTCCCAGCGCACCGAAGCAGTTCATACGCTATATGGAGGAGGACAACAGACCTCAGGTTGCCCTTGATGTGGATTATGAGAAGGGAATGGGCGTGAGCATCGGAAGACTCCGCGAGGATTCCATTTATGACTGGAAGTTTGTCGGCCTTTCTCATAACACCATAAGAGGAGCCGCAGGTGGCGCGGTTCTCTGCGCAGAGCTCTTAAAGGCACAGGGATATATTACCAAAAAGTAAATTTTATGTGGGGAAGAGTTTAAATGAACGATCTTCAGTACCAATTTGACCTTCTGAAGGCGATGAATAAGAAAATAGTCGAGAGCGAGCATATGTACAAGCTTATTGTTGAGCGCGCTTCCCTTTCGTTTATTTATTATTCCGTGGAAAAGAACAAATACTATTCCATGGGAAACTTCAGAAATCTGTTTGGCTTTGAAGTCAATAATACAGGCGATCTTGAGCGGTTTTTCAGTTTTTTTGATGCTTCCAAGGAATCCAGGCTCAGGGAGGTGTTTTTTTCCGAGAGCTATTCGGCAAATGAGGAGGCTATCGACATCCTTGATTCTGTCGGAAAAAGATGGTTCAGGGTTGTCTGCTCAAAGATATACGAGGGCGAGGTTTTAACCGATAAGGTTGTTAAGATAATCGATATCACAAAGGATATGTCGAGAAGCGAGGAGCTTCTCTATATGGCATATTACGATTCTCTTACCGGGATTTACAACAGGAATTATTTTATAACCCTCCTTGACGGATTTATAAGCGATGCGAAGGAGAAGGGTGACAGAGTCGCAATAATCACAATTGATATCGATGATTTTAAAAAGGTAAATGACGGTCTGGGAATGATAATCGGCGACGAATTTCTTCAGCAGTTCGGCAGCTATATCAAGGAATTCCAGAACGACAGAGTTATCGTAAGCCACCTGTCAAATGATATTTTCGGGATCGGTATTTACAATCCTCTCGGGGATTACGCCGTAAGCGGATATATAAACAGGATCCGGAACAGGCTTAAGGAACCCTTCAAGATGAGTACCGGACAGGAGGTAAGCGTAAGTGTAAGCTTTTCCGTTTCCGAATATCCGGAGGCTGCCGCATCCGCACTCAGCCTTATAAACTGCGGGGATATCGCGATGTTCAGGGCGAAGAGCCTCGGAAACGACCAGCTTGTTTATTTTGACGCGAAAATGCTCGATGATTTCATGAGCAATGTGAGCCTTGAGAATAAGCTTTCCGATGCTGTTATGCACCACCGCTTCGAGGTGTATTTCCAGCCCCAGTACCATGCGGATTCGCAAAAGTTAAGGGGTATGGAGGCGCTTCTTCGCTGGAAGGATGAGGAAAAGGGCTTTATCCCTCCCTCGGTATTCATACCCATCGCCGAGAAGAACGGAGCAATCATTCCCATCGGTAACTATGTGCTTGAACGGAGTATTAAGCAGTATGCCGAATGGAAGGAAAAGTATGATCTCGACTTTACTATGTCCATAAATATTTCCGCCGTTCAGTACAAGCGCGATGACTTTGTGGAGAATGTTATAGAGCTTATAAAGAGATATAATGTGGATCCCCAGTATATCGAGCTCGAGATAACCGAGAGCATACTTATCGATGACTTTGAGGCGGTTACCAAAAAGCTCAGGGAATTAAGGGATTTCGGCTTAAAGATTTCCATGGACGATTTCGGAACCGGGTATTCATCCCTTTCGTACCTTATGAGGATGCCCATCGATACACTTAAGATAGATAAGAGCTTTGTGGATTCCGTTCTCTCCGATAATTCCACAAGGATAATCCTGGATTCGATCCTCGATATGTCCCAGAATATGGGCTTCGAGTCCATAGCGGAGGGTGTTGAGAGCGAGAATCAGTACAATTATCTATTTGGGAAGGGCTGTGATGTAATTCAGGGATTTTATCTCGGAAAGCCCCAGCCGGCCGGAGAGATTACAAAAATGCTCGAAGACGGTGTTGAGTTACAGGCATGAGTTTTATATTATTTTGCTATTTTTAAGAACGCAAAGGATTTCCGATGCGTTCTTAAAACTATTTTCAGCTACTGTTTATGAGGTTTATATTTGGGAAAAAATCTTTTTATTGCGGAAAAGCCCAGTGTTGCCCGGGAATTCGCAAATGCCTTAAAAGAGAATATGAGAAAATCCGACGGATATCTCGAGAGCGATAAAAGTATTGTTACATGGTGCGTGGGACATCTTGTGACCATGAGCTATCCTGAGGTTTACGACGAGAATCTTAAAAAATGGTCTCTTCAGACAATCCCCTTTATCCCGGATGAATTCCGCTATGAGGTTATCGGTGCTGCTTCCAAGCAGTTTAATATCGTAAAGGGACTGCTTAACCGCGAGGATGTTGAGCGTATATATATCTGCACCGACTCCGGGCGTGAGGGAGAATATATCTACAGACTTGTGGATCAGATGGCCGGGGTCCGGGACAAGGAAAGGCGGAGAGTCTGGATAGATTCACAGACTGAGGAGGAGATATTAAGAGGCATAAGGGAGGCAAAGGACTGGTCCGAATATGATGCCCTAAGCTCTGCGGCGTATCTGCGCGCAAAAGAAGATGATCTCATGGGTATCAATTTTACCCGAGCCTTATCCCTTAAATACGGATACAGGATAAAAGAATACCTAAAGCGTGACAAAAGCGTTATTGCGGTAGGTCGTGTGATGACCTGCGTCCTCGGGATCATTGTCCAGAGGGAGCGGGAGATCAGAGCCTTTACAAAAACACCTTTTTATCGTATTATCGGGAAGTTTTCCCTCAACGGACATGAGTTTAACGGAGAGTGGAGGGCTGTGGAAGGCTCACATTTCTACCAGTCTCCCAAGCTCTACAAGGAAAACGGCTTTAAGAACAAGGCCGATGCACAGGCGCTTATAAATGCCCTGTCAAAGCCTGCACTTAACCCCGAAACCGGCGAGGAACAGATGAGACCCTGCGTCATAGATTCTGTTCAGAATAAAAAAGAGACAAAGAATCCGCCGCTTCTTTACAATCTTGCCGAGCTTCAAAATGACTGCTCTAAATATTTTAAGATCAGTCCGGATCAGACCCTGGCTATAGCGCAGGAGCTGTACGAGAAAAAGCTTACCACTTATCCGAGAACCGATGCGAGAGTCCTTTCCACGGCGGTTGCAAAGGAAATAACCAAAAACATCGGCGGTCTTAAGGGCTACGGAATATGTGCCCCCATAGCGGCGGAGATACTTGAAAATAAGATGTACGCAGGTCTTGAAAAGACCAGATATGTAAATGACAAACAGATAACCGATCACTACGCGATAATCCCCACGGGACAGGGCCTTGGCGCTCTTAATTCACTTAATTCCACAAGCGCGAAGGTATATGAGATGATTGTAAGGCGCCTTCTTGCCATTTTTTATCCCCCTGCGGTTTATCGTAAGTTTTCCGTTGTAAGTAAGATTGCGGGAGAGAAATTCTTTTCAAATTTCAAGGTACTTGAGACCGAAGGATATCTTAAGGTAACACAGTTTTCCTTTAAGAAGGACAATTCCGCCGAAGCGGAGAAGACTGCATCCGAAACAGCACAGGCTGCGGAAGCTGACAATCCGGATAAAAAGAGCGACTCTGAGGAAGCGGAGGAAGAAACCGCGGATACCGGGCTTCTTGATGAGCTTAAGAAGGTTAAACCCGGGAGCAGTCTCGATGTAAACGGGTATGAGCTCAAGGAAGGAGAAACCTCTCCGCCTAAAAGATATACCTCCGGCAGCATTATCCTGACCATGGAAAACGCGGGACAGTTTATTGAGGATGAGGAGCTTCGAAGCCAGATAAAGGGAAGCGGTATCGGAACCAGTGCTACAAGGGCGGAGATACTTAAAAAGCTACAGACAAACGAATACATAAATCTCAACAAAAAGAGCCAGATACTTACACCGACGATGCTGGGGGAAGCGATTTATGATGTTGTCGATAACTCCATAAAATCCCTCCTCAATCCTTCACTTACCGCGAGCTGGGAAAAGGGACTTACCCAGGTTGCCTCAAAGGAAATCGAGCCGGAGATATATATGCAGAAGCTTTCCGATTATGTCACAAAATGGACAAACGCGGTTAAGACCATGAACAATCAAGGTGCCATAATCAGATGTATGGACAATGTAAAACAGTATTATAAAAAGGCTAAGTAAGAGGAGTTTTTTATGGATAAGATTACGGTAAACGATCTCTATGATCTTAATGAAACCATTGCGGCAGAGGTTTTCGAGGGGGTAAAGTATCCCTGGGAGGTACTTCCTAAGATCTCCGGGTTTATAATAAAGCTCGGGGAGAGCCTTTCTCTCGATGATTTTGATAAGGTGGGGGATGATATCTGGATAGCAAAGTCCGCGAAGGTGGCTCCGACTGCATCCTTAAACGGTCCGCTGATCATTGACGAGGAAGCGGAGGTCAGACATTGCGCATTCATCCGCGGAAGCGCCATCGTCGGAAAAGGAGCGGTAGTGGGAAATTCCACCGAACTTAAAAATGTTATTCTTTTTAACAAGGTTCAGGTTCCCCATTATAATTATGTGGGAGACAGCATCCTCGGGTTTAAGTCCCACATGGGTGCAGGCTCCATCACTTCGAATGTGAAGAGCGATAAAAAGCTTGTTGTGGTAAAGGGTGAAGAAAAATACGAAACCGGTCTAAAGAAATTCGGAGCCATGCTTGGGGATAATGTGGAGGTAGGCTGCGGAAGCATTTTAAATCCCGGATCGGTTATAGGCAGAAATGTAAATATTTATCCCTTGTCGAGCGTAAGGGGAATCGTACCCGGGGGAAACATATACAAAAAAGCGGGAGAAGTTGTGGAAAAATATTAATAAAAATTTAATCTTTTTTGCAAAAGTAATTGATATTGGGTATCAGTTATGATAAAATACAAGATGTTGTTTATATTATTTAATTCTTTGCAAAGGAGATTGAAAAATGAGCAAGAAAAACAGTATCACTTCAATGGCACTCGGTATTGCCAGCGTTGTTCTTGGTCTTAACGGACTCGAGTCTTGGGGTATTGTAGGTATTGCAGGTCTTGTATGTGCAATCCTTTCAATGAACTTCAAGAAGAAGGCAGACGCTGAAGGAATGGGAGAGTCAGGATTCGCTAAGGCAGGTAAGATCACCGGAACTATCGGACTTATCCTCTCCATCATTGGTATCGTAGGCGGACTTATCTGTGGTATTTGTGTTTGTGTTGCAGGTGGTGCCGGAGTTCTCAGTGGAGCACTCAGCAACGCAGGTTATTAATTTTTTACTTGTTTAGATGGCCCTGGTGCTGTTGCACCGGGGCTTTTTTAAAAATATAATATTATAAACCGGCTATTTCACGGTTGAAAGGTTATTTATGTATCCGTATTTAAACATCTTTGGCAAAACCTTCAGTTCATACGGTGTTTTCGCTCTTATCGGGCTTGCCGCTGCTGTTCTTTACAGCTTTATCGTCCATAAGGTCACTCACGATCAAAAGGATTTCTTCAGCAGATTCATATATATAGTTTATTGCGGTGCCTTCGGCGGGATTACTGCGGCGATCCTTTATCAGCTTACAAATATAAAGTATATTATTCAGGGTCTGCCCTATCTTTTTTCTGATTTTGAAAAATTCAAGACTTATATGTCTTTCGGTATAGTTTTTTACGGCGGAATGATCGGTATATTCATAGGCTTCATGGTTTATTCCCAGTACTTCAAGGAAGATACAAGAATGTGGCTTATGACCAGCGTTCCCGGAATACCGCTTTTTCACGCATTCGGAAGAGTTGGATGTACTGTGGGAGGGTGCTGTTATGGTCTGCCTCATGCCCATGTGGGTGTCTTTAATAAAGAGTCCGGCATTTTTGACATAGGGGATAATCCGGTATTTCAAAAGTTTTCGGTTTATAATGCAAGGACCGGCTCTTACCATCTGCCGATCCAGCTTATTGAGTCAGCCGGTCTTATTATTATTTTTATAATTTTGGTTATTTTTCTTGTCGCCATTTACAGGAAAAAAGCTTATTATAAGACTATGGGACTGTATTTTGTCTTATACGGGGTGCTGAGATTTGTTGATGAATTCTTCAGAGGCGACACAATAAGAGGTATCTGGGGACCTTTTTCGACATCACAGTATATAAGTATGATAATTGTCCCGCTGGGAATATATTGTCTGATTTGTCCTACAGAGAAGAACTTTTTTGAAAAATGGTATAAGCCAAAAAAGGAGGGATCAAATGTTTTGTCATAATTGTGGAACTAAAAATGATGATGATGCGCTTTTTTGCGAAAACTGCGGCACAAAATTAAGAGTTGCCGCGCCTGTGGCAGAGGAGGCGACTGCTCAGGTTGCTGAGGAGGTTGCTCCCTCACCCGCGCCTGTTCCGGTTGCAGAGGAAGCAGAGGTTGCTCCCGCGCAGAATGTTGAGGAGGCTGTTTCAGCCATAGAGGAAGTAGAGGCTGCACCCGTTCAGGCTGCCGAGGAGGTTGCTTCCGTGTCCGCGCCCGTGACCGTAGCAGAGGAAGTAGAGGCCGCTTCCGTTCAGGCTGCTGAGGAGGTTGCTCCCGTTTCCGCGCCCGTGACCGTAGCAGAGGAAGTAGAGGCTGCACCCGTTCAGGTTGCTGAAGAGCCCGCTCCCGCACCCACACCGGTTCCTGCCCCAACCCCGGCTCCTTCTGTTGAAACGCAGCCGGAAGCCGAGATTAAGGCTAAGAAGCCCGGAAAGAAGATCAAACCCTTATTTGTCATAATTCCGGTATGCTCGGTATTTCTTATCGCTTTGATCGTTGCGGCCATTATTTTTGCCGGAAGATTTTTAGGAGGCGGAAACAAGCTTGCCGGTACATATACCACATGGTATGATCCCGATTCCGACATAACATATATTTCATATAATGGAAATGTCTTCCAGAGTTATTTTGAAGGATATGCTTACACGGTTTCAAACAATGCCGATAATAAGATTACTTTGTTTATGTGTGACGACGATCTTTATGTCGGAACAAGCGGACTTTCTCTTGCATCTGTCGGGGAAAATGTGCAGTATTACAATGTAAGCTACGACGGAAATGTTATAGCTTATGTGGATTTTGACAATGATCTTTACACATACAATGTGAAAAACGGGAATATCTCGTATGTAACCGGTGATGTTTCCTCCGAGCCCATACTTTCACCCAACGGAAAGATACTTCTGTTTAATATAGAGGACGATGGTGACGATATCCTCTATGCCTATATCGGAAAAAAGAGCTACAAGCTTGCAAGGGATGTTAACCCCATAGGTGTCTCAAATAACGCCAAATACATATATTATTATGACCCTGAAAAGCAGGCGGTTTATGTAAGTGACAAGAATTACAACACCAACAAGATCGGTACTGAAGTAGACGGAAATTATTTATTTAACAATGACCTCAGCCAGATAATGTTTGGTACCCAGAGCGGTATATATGCCTCCGAAAGGGGAGGAGATAAAGTAAAGGTCAGCTCCGCAAACGGCTTTATCATTCCCATCGATACTTATGTTGACGCGGCATATCAGTATTATTACGGCGGAAATTCAACGGTAATGATATATAATGCAAAATCACTTCTTCAGCATTATTATGCAGTGGATTATTCCGATATCCTCTATCTCGGACAGGGGTGGAGTGCTGACAAGATCATCGGAGGCGTTGCTGATTTTACCTGTGATTCCGCAGGAAAGAATCTGTATTATATAACCTCAGACGAATCATTATATCTTATAAGACTCGGCGGAAAGAATGACTCGATAAAGCTTGCAGAAGATGTTAATATGTACAAGAGCGCTTTAAAGGGAAATGCCGTTTATTACACGGATAAAGACAGCACACTCTATGTAAAGAAGGGAACCGGTAAGGCCAAGAAGATTGCGGATGATGTTGAGAATTTCTGGATCACATTTGACGGAAAGCTTCTCTACACCACGGATGCGAGGGATTATTATCATGCGGATCTCTATCTTTATATCTCGAGCAACAAGAAACAGCTCATAAATGAAGATTGTTATATGGTGTGCACCTTCCCTAATTCGACATATTATCTGTCAGGTTACGACGAGGAAAAGTATACCTACGACCTTTATATTACAGACAAGGGAGTAAACTTCTGGAATGCCCTTGTCGGAGTGCAGTGATCGGGGAGACTGAAATGAAAGCGGTTAAAACAACAGTAGCAGTTGTGGTCACACTTTTGTTGTTTTTTATATTGTTTGCCGGATGCATCTATTTTGTCATATTTAACCCCGGTTATCTTATGTCTAAATACAGAACTTATGATACTGCAGGTCAGCTCAGCATGAATGAGGCTGATCTGCGGTATGTCACAGAAGGTCTTGTAGATTATGTAAAAGGAAAAGCCGATTCTCTGGATATGGTGGTATCCGTAAGAGGAGAGGAGGCTCTTTTCTTTAACGAAAAGGATGTATCCCACATGAAAGATGTGTCGGATATCATCATCTTTCTAAGGGATACCATGGTCCTCGCCATGCTTGCGGTATTACTGTTCGGGTTCTTTTTGATATTCAATAAGAGCAAGAAAGAATTCAGAACGGGCGTACTGATAGCTGATGGAATAATCTTTGTACTGGCATTGCTAACGGTTATTGCAGCCAATGTAAATCTTAACTGGCTAATCGTATTTGCTCACGGACTTGTGTTTAACAATATGAACTGGCTCCTGGACCCCAGATATGACAATCTTATCTATCTGTGTCCGGAGCAGCTTTTCATCGATGCCGGAAAGACCTGCGGAGTGATCTGGATAGTTTTTCTTATCCTCATAACCGTTTTTGCCATCATTCTTCCACGGCTTCAGTTTTCACGCCCTCAGGCGTCTCGCCGCGAAGAAAAGTAAGAATTACATTTATCCTTTTATAAGCCCTTGAATAGTTCTCTCCCGCGTAGTCATAAAGCTTTGTGAAGTCTTCCTCGGAGAGATTGCTTTCAAAGGCTTTTTTGTATGAAGACGCGGCGACATCCATATATTCAGTGGCTTCATCCGCAAGATTTTCAAGATAGTCATAGTCGGCCGGAAAATCTATCTCCGAAAAGTCCTTAAACAGTACATTTAATTCCTCAAGGTCTGTCGTCAGCTCATTTACATAGTTTTCCGCGGAGGTATCTATACTGTTCATTTTGTTATTGACGGAGATAATGCCATCGCAAAGACTGTCGACCTTTGAACGGAATTCTTTTATTTCGGCCGAGTTCCCGGGATTCGAGGCACAGGAACAAAGATAGAGAGAGGCTGCGCAAAGAGAAGATACTGTTAATATTTTAATAAATTTTATGATTTTCAATTTTTTCCCCTTTGATCTGATATGTAAATAAGATAGCACAAAGTAGGATATTAAACAAGGTCAAGGCATTTTGTCAATTTGATTAAATCCAGACTTTTACCAATGAGTGATTATATGTTATAATCTTCATTTAGAGGCTTGGGGAAAATAAATTTAAGCAATGTATTTTTACACGGAGGTCTGCCATGATCGGTGCAGAAGCTATGGTTAAATGCCTTGAACAGGAAGGCGTTAAATATGTATTCGGATATCCGGGAGTTGCGATCTGCCCGTTTTATAACAGTATCCTTGAGTCGGATATCAAAACCGTACTTGTCAGGACCGAGCAGAATGCCGCTCATGCCGCAAGCGGTTTTGCCCGTATTTCGGATGTTCCCGGAGTCTGCGCGGTTACTTCCGGCCCCGGTGCGACAAATATAATCACTGGTATCGCCACGGCCTATGCGGATTCAATACCTCTCGTGGTAATAACTGGACAGGTAAAAAGCGACCTTATCGGAAGCGATGTTTTCCAGGAAGCGGATATTACCGGAGCTGTTGAGTCCTTTGTCAAATACAGCTATCTTGTAAAGGACGCGGATGACCTTCCGAGAATATTTAAAGAGGCTTTTCATATTGCGAACACCGGACGGAAAGGTCCCGTTCTTATTGATGTTCCAATAGATATACAAAATGGAGTCATAAGGAACTTTAAATATCCCGAAAGTGTAAATTTAAGAACCTACAAGCCGACGGTAAAGGGTAATTCCGCCCAGATAAAGAAGGTTATCAAGGAGCTTAACAAATCCTCAAAGCCTATTATCTGTATAGGCGGCGGTGTCCAGCTGGGACAGGCAAAGGATGAAGTCCTTAAATTCGCGGAAACCCACGGAATCCCCATGGTTACGACGATGATGGGTATCGGAACGGTTCCCTCGTCCCATAAGCTGTATTTCGGTATGGTTGGAAATAACGGAAAGCCTTATGCCAACAAAGCCATGAATGAGGCGGATGTAATTATGATGGTGGGGGCGAGAGTGGCTGACAGAGCCATAAGCCAGCCGGATCTTATTACAAGGGATAAGGTTCTTATCCACATTGATGTGGACCCGGCGGAGATAGGTAAAAACGCGGTTTCCTCCATCCCCCTTGTAGGCGACTGCAAGGCTGTATTCGAAGAGCTTCTTACCCAGGATTTTGATATAGAGTGCGGGGAATGGATAAAAGAGCTGGAGAGATATAAAAAGGAGCTTAAGCCCGTAAGAAAGCCCAACAAAAAGTATGTCGATCCGGAAGGATTTATTAACGAGCTTACCACCAAATTAAAGGATAAGGCTGTCTACATCGCGGATGTGGGACAAAACCAGATTTTCTCCTGCGCTCACGCGGTTATCAAATCCAATACGAGATTTCTTACCTCCGGCGGTATGGGTACCATGGGTTATTCCATCCCCGCCGCTCTCGGAGCTAAGCTTGCGGATCCTTCAAGACAGGTTGTGGCGGTGTGCGGAGACGGCTCTTTCCAGATGTCCATGATGGAGCTTGCAACCTTCTGCCAGTCCAAGGTACAGGCGAAAATAATCGTATTTAACAACTCATATCTTGGAATGGTCAGGGAATATCAGCATTATACATACAAGGACAATTATTCCATGGTCTCTCTCGACGGAAGCCCGAACCTTGAAAAGCTTGTGTCCGCGTACGATTTTGATTATTACAGGCTTGCGGATATGAAGGGGTGCAGTGAAGTCATCGATGCTTTCCTTAAAGACAAAAAGAATGCGCTTCTTGAAGTTATGATCGATCCAATGGATCTTGTTAAATGAATCCCGGCTGCGGAGATTGATACGGCAGCGCCATGAAAAGTTGTCATTAAGCGTTATTTTAGAGGCTTAGAGGTGTTATGAAGGCTAAAAGAATTTATTCGGTTACTGTTGAAAACAGATCCGGTGTTTTAAGTAAGGTCAGCGGGCTTTTCTCCAGAAGAAGCTTTAATATCGACTCCCTTGCCGTCGGTGAAACCGATGATCCGGCTGTTTCTTCCATGACCATCGTTTCCAGCGGTGATGAGAGAACCCTTGAACAGATTGAAAAGCAGTTAAACAAAAAGCTTGATGTCATAAAAGTAAAAACCTACGGGGAGGAGCAGTGCGTCTCCCGTGAGCTTATGCTTATGAAGGTTAAATACAACAAGAGCAACAGAGCTGAGATCATGGAAATGTGCGAGGTTATGAAGGCGGATATCGTCGATATGTCCCTACACTATATGATGATACAGATCTGTGATACGCCGGAAAAGATCAGGCTTATGATCAATATGTTTAAGTCGATCAGTATTGTGGAGATAGCAAGAACCGGTACTTTGTCTCTTTCCAAATGCAATACCAATGACTGAGTTTAGTTAAAATTGAGCGATACTTTAACTTGATAAAGTTTTTTACAGGGGTTATAATGTATCTTTGTAAGCGCTTTTGCTTACCGGACAGGCTGGCTTTTGGCAAGTTTTTTGCAACAGCCTCCCCAAAGACGAATTTATTTGAAAGGCACTGACATGCAGAAAAAAGTTTATCAGCTTCTCGCAAACAATACCTCCGGAGTCCTCAGCCGTATTACCGGACTGTTTTCGAGAAGGGGCTACAATATTGAAAGTATTACCGCGGGTGTTACCGCAGACCCCAAGTATTCAAGAGTAACGATAGTTACCAGCGGGGACGATGCGGTTCTTGAGCAGATTGAAAAGCAGCTCGCAAAACTTGTGGATATCCAGATCGTAAAGGAGCTTAAGGAGGGCGAGAGCGTATACAGAGAGCTTGCTCTTGTAAAGGTAAGATGCGCTCCGGATGAGAGACCCAGCGTTATCGCCATCACGGATATTTTCCGCGGAAAGATTGTAGATGTAGCTTCCGACTGTCTTATCATCGAGATAACCGGAGATGTTGAAAAGATAGATAAATTCCTTGATCTTCTTGAAGGACACGAGATACTTGAGCTTGCGAGAACCGGAATGGCCGGTCTTTCAAGAGGCATGGAGAATGTGGTATTTCTGCCCTGATGTTACTATTTAGTTTATAAATCGCGGGATAGTGCGGTTTAGTCATAAAATTTTAAAGCCAAACGGAGGAAAAAACAATGGCAAAGATTTTCTATCAGAAGGATTGTAACCTTTCACTGCTCGAGGGCAAGACCATCGCTATTATCGGTTATGGCAGCCAGGGACATGCGCATGCCCTTAACCTTAAGGATTCCGGATGCAATGTCATTATCGGTCTTTACGAGGGATCCAAGAGCTGGGATAAGGCCGTAAAACAGGGCTTTGAGGTATATACCGCAGCTGAGGCAGCCAAGAAAGCTGACATCATTATGATTCTTATCAACGATGAGAAGCAGGCTGATCTTTACAAGAATGACATTGAGCCTAATCTTGAAGCAGGCAATATGCTTATGTTTGCTCACGGCTTCAATATTCATTTCGGATGCATCAAGCCTCCCAAGGATGTTGATGTTACCATGATCGCTCCCAAGGGACCCGGACACACCGTCCGCAGCGAGTATCAGGCGGGCAAGGGTGTTCCCTGTCTTATCGCTGTTGAGCAGGATGCTACCGGAAAGGCACAGGATATCGCGCTTGCTTATGCACTTGGTATCGGCGGAGCAAGAGCAGGTGTTCTTGAGACAACCTTCAGA
Source organism: Lachnospiraceae bacterium (assembly GCA_017479285.1). Lineage (GTDB taxonomy): Bacteria > Bacillota > Clostridia > Lachnospirales > Lachnospiraceae > AC2028. The sequence continues at coordinate 94 of JAFVCL010000028.1, read as the reverse complement.
ACCGAGACAGAGACTGACCTCTTTGGTGAGCAGGCAGTTCTTTGCGGCGGCGTATGCGCGCTTATGCAGGCAGGCTTCGAGACTTTGGTTGAAG
>JAFVCL010000027.1 GCA_017479285.1 Lachnospiraceae bacterium | reverse complement strand
TTGCTGTCGTTATTGTTGTTATTATTTTCGCCGTTATTGTTACTTCCGCCGTTATTATCGTTATTGTTACTGTTATCGTTGTTATTGTTACTGTTATCGTTGTTATTGTTATTATTGCTGTCGTTATTGTTGTTATTATTTTCGCCGTTATTGTTACTTCCGCCGTTATTATCGTTATTGTTATTATTATTGCCGTTATTGTTATTTTCGCCGTTATCATTCGAGCCATTGTCCGATCCGTTTTCGGAACCATTACCCGAACCGTTTCCATTACCGGAATTATTTCCGTCATTTCCGGATGTGCCATTATTTCCGCCATTTGCCCCCTGAGTTCCGTTTCCGGAATTTCCGGTTCCGTTACCAGAGACATTGGTTGAGTTATCGGAAGAAGCATCATTTCCGGATGAGTTGCTTTCGCCAAGGTCAGCAACTGCAATGCTGTCTTTTCCCAAAAGTGCGGCTACAGTCTCTGCTCCGTTAGAATCCTTTATCATCTCGGCAGTGACAACGTTCTTTACAAAAGAGGATGCATCGGATACTGAAGAAAGGATATCTCCGTTCTCGGCACCTGTTTCGATTGCATCTGCAATTACGGTTCCGATGGCGTCAATTACGCTTGAGATTTCGTTTGAATCAAGACCGGCTACAGTCATTTTCTCGGTTGCGTTATCAAGAGTGTCAGCAAGGGTTTCTGCCAATGTTCGCAGGTCTTCCTTTGAAAGGCCTTCATCTTTAGCGCTTACCAGGCTGTCATCAACGCATTTCATTGCGCTGTCCATAATGGTTGCAAGAGCCTCTCCCCTGTAACCATTGTCATATCCGTTATCGTGAACATCCTTGGTGCCTGTCAGGATAGCCACCTCAAGAGCCAGATCATCCTGTGCGATATCAACCGCATTGTTTGCGGCTATAACCATGGAATCGGAAACCTTTCCCATAAAAGGAATGGCATCATCTATTCCTGCATTGTCAAGTTCCTTTATGGCCTGACCATACATAGAAAGGCCGGGGGTACTTGAAAGTCTGGCAAGTTCTTTGATCTTATCGCTGAAGAATCCGGTGGCTTTAAAAATACGATCCATCAGTTCCGGAGACTTGGCGATGGCATCAAGTGCAAGAGCAGGAAGATCCTCTTCCCTGAACTTTTTCTTGTTAATGGAGATGGTGGCGTCACCCTCTGCCTCGTCGTCAAGGTAGATAGTGATCATTTCACCTGCGACCACGTCCACTTCTGTAACCTCTTTGGTAACGGGATTGGTAGCAACCACATGAACAATACCATCGGTTACCATCAATGTTTCATGGCCGTCTTTGTCCTGCCCCACAAATCCGGAGGTTCCGCGGATACCGCAGATCATGGTACTTGTGGTGATCTCGAAGTTTTCATCATCTGCCAGCTTTTCGGTGACGTTAAAGTAAAGGCTACCTTCCTCCAGCTTGTACTCCAGCCTGTTGCGCTCAGGAATAACTCTTGCACGGCTGGATTCCTCCATGGTAAAGAGCTTGATCTCGTCAAGTGAGATCATAACAAGGCTCTCCTCCGCGGTCTTTAAGCTGTTTCCCTCTTTCAGTCTCATCTTTTCCTTCATGGATTGCTCACGCCCGTTGTCGTACAGATTAACGGTTCCGACCATTCGGAATATTCTCATGCTGACCGCGGTTATGGCATTTGCGCGAACTATCAGCACAATGGCCAACGTTATAATAACCAGTGCTCCCGCAATGGCAGGTATCAATATCTTCTTTTTCTCTCTAATTTTATTCAGTGCCGCTTCCATAGGAAACCTCCGTATATCCCCTTTTATACAAAACAAAATTTTAAAGTTTTTTATTAACGGTTACCTGCAAAAAATCAGAATAACCTAATTGTTATTATACCTAATAAAAAATAGGCCCGATACGTACTAAAGTACATATCGAGCCCAATAATTTCAAACTTATCAATCCGGTATCACAAAGCCGCCTGTCCGGGCTTTCACCGCCAGCTGAGTTCTGAAGTTTAGTATAACACAAATCATCCGCAAACCCTTGTGGTTTGTGGATAAAAATGTCGACAATTTCAAAAAAACATCTCAACACTTTTTCATCATTTCGGATGCTCTAAAAAAACTCCCCACTCACAGTAATTGTGAGTGGGGAAAGTTATATGGTCTGCGTTACTGAACGGTAAATTCTGACATTACTGTGCAGTAAAGCCCGATTCTTCAAGTGTCCATCCCTGAGCAAGAAGAGTATCTCTTTCTTCCTCGTAGATGGTATAGTGATAGCAATGCTTCTTTGCGGTGGGATGCTTAAGTTTGTAAACCTTCTTTCCGTCGCTTCCGCTTGAATACCAGCCTATTCCTTCATCTACCCAGCCTTTTTTGATATATTCATCTTTTTCGTTTACATCGGAGGTAAACCTGTGCTGACCCGTCCTGTTTGCGTCAAATACGCGGTAGACAGGTATTCCGGTGTCCTTTCGAACATACCATGCTATGTTCTCGCTTGTCCATCCGGTCTCTGCGCTTCTCTCGATCCAATAGTCTCTTTCCTCTTCAGACATGGTAAAGAAATGCTCTCCGGTTCTTGTGTTGTAAAGCCTGTACAGAGGATATTCGGGTACTTTATATACAACTGTTTCCGCATTCTCGGCAGCTTCAGAATTTTCATTCTCCGTAGCAGCCTCCCCCGTGCTGTCCGTTGTTTCGTCAGAAATATCAAGCCCTTTCTGTAAAACAATCAGCTATCATTGCTTACACTGCTTCATGCACTTCCGAAACATGTTCAAGTGCGTACAATATATGCGGATCAAGTTCTCTCACTGTCTCCTTTTACATTCGTACTTCCCATCCACTTATGTTTCTCTCTTTAGAATCATAATTTACCCCTATCTTAATAATGGTACGCCGGTCTGCTGCATATGGCTTCGCATAGCCCATATCCTCAATCTGTTGCAAGGCTTCCCCTGCACTTTTATCCCGCTTGAATTCAAAAATATATACGTAAGTCTCTGTCTCGACAATACAGTCTGCTCTGCCCTTGGCACTATGTATTTCAGTAAAGGTATATTGTCCCAATAGCATGAACACTATATAAATCACATTCTGGAAATTCTGCTCCACTGTCTTTTCATCATCAGGATAAGGCAGGCGCGCAAAAAGTGCAGTGAAACGTTCCTTAAGCGAATCCATATTTCCTTTCCTGATATCCAACACAAAGCTCCGCACATCCAGTGGATTTGCTTCCTTCTCTGCACACAAGTAATAAGGTGCCAGACTTTTTAGAAATCCATACTTTACCTCCTCATTAGGATAAGTAAGTGCATAGCTTCGGAATTCCTTGTCAAAATCTTTGATTGTGAGATATCCAGTCTGGTAAAAAAGCGGTACCGGATTATCACTCTCCACCCTGTAATCTGTAAGGCTGGCTTCCTCCTCATAAAGCTCATCTTCTGTAAATTTTTTTGCATCAAAACCAGACTTCTTGAGCTTATCAATCAGAAATGTAGGAGTCCCCGTAGAGAACCAGTACATGCCGAAATTCTTTTTAGATAGAGCACTAAGTAGGCTGAATGGATTATAGACTCCTTCAGTATCATATGAAAAGTGATATCCATCATACATCATTTTTAATTTTTCAATACACCCCTCACGATCTATGCCCTCTTTTTTTGCAAGTTGCTCTATCTCAGGCGAAAAGACATCCGTAAGCTCCGACTGAGTGATACCGCAGATTCCGTTATAATCACTATCCAGCGAAATATCATTCAACTGATTCAGGTCACTGAAGATACTCACCTTTGAAAACTTCGTCACTCCCGTCAGAAAGACGAATTTCAGATAACGGTCATAGCTTTTCAGTGTACTAAAGAACCCTTTGAAAACAGCCTTGTTATGCTCAAGCCTTTCCTCATCTGATTCAAGCAGTGACTTGTCATATTCATCAACCAGAACGACTGCATTTTTTCCGGTCTTTTCCACTGCTTTGACCAGCAAATGTCTGAAGCGTTCCTCCAACGGTGTTTCTTTGTACTCATCACCATATATAGACTCCCATTCTTTAAGATGTTCTTCGATAACCTCCTCAAGAGCAGTGTCAGTTTTAAAATTCTTTTTATTAAAATCAAAATAGAACACCGGATATTTCTGCCAGGCATCAGGTCCGTCACCCTCCAGCTCTATTATTTTAAGCCCGTTAAAGAGTTCCTTCTTTCCTTCAAAATATGCCCTCAAGGTCGAAAGAAAAAGGCTCTTTCCAAAGCGTCTCGGTCTGCTTAAGAAGTACGGGAGTCCGCTCTTTGCCAGCTTATAGACATACTCTGTTTTATCGACATAAATATACTTTTCCTTTATAAGGCGCTCAAAGTCCTGTATCCCTATCGGCAGCTTTCGCATTTCCATAAGCCTCTCACCTCAAATACTGCTTATTCTTATTTAACAATATAACAAATCAGCAATAAAAAAACAATCTGTAAGTGATCAAGGTCCCCCTTCATTTCAAAAAAACATCTCAACACTTTTTCATCATTTCGGGTGTTCTAAAAAACCTCCCAAACAAATACGGACATCCCCCTCAGGGACATCCGTATCTGCTCTCTCTAAATATCTATCCTTTTTATAAAAAACCCTCTCTGAATTGTATTCTATAAAAAAGCAAATCAAAAGACATCATACTTTTGGGTGATTTTGTTTGAAGGACTTTCATATAATACAAATATCACTCCTCATCCTCAAGCTTCGGGATTATGAAATTCTTGTTCGTAACCGCGATGGCAAGCCTTAACTTGTTTGAATACCCGGTTTTTTGCAGGATATGCGAAGTGTGTGCCTTAACGGTATTGACCGAGATATACAGTTTTTCCGCTATCTCCTCATACCCCAGGCCTTCACAAATAAGCCTCAGCACTCTTATCTCGGCAGGCGTAAAATCTTCACTGCTTGCATTCCCTATCATAACGCTTGGAGTCTTGTCCGGGTATATTTCCTCTCCCGCCATAGTCTTTTCGATTATCTCAAGAAGCGGCTCATTCTCATCCTCCTTGTACCAAAAGCTGTCCGCCCCCGCCGCCTTCGCTCTCTCTATAAAGCTTACCTCAACCATGGATGTTATTATTATGACCTTTATCCCCGGGAAGCTCTCCTTTATCTCCTTTGCGGCAGTGATCCCATCCATCTTTCCGTTTGTGCAGACATCCATAAGAACAAGATCCACCTTCTGCCTCCGGCACATCGTAAGGGCAAGCTCCGCGTCGGTTATGCTGCCGGCAATACCGTATTTTCCGCTTGCGGACAGCTCTCTTTCTATATTCTCCCGGGACATTCTCTGGTCTTCAACAATAAGTACCTTTATCAAAGCGATCCTCTCCTATACGCATTTTTAAGTATTCCGATAACTCATGAAACCCTGTTATCCTTTACGCGGCAGAACAAATTTTATTGTATATACGGGTGTTCCGAAGACATCCATGGTTCCTCCCGCCCCCAAAACATTTCTGTATACATTCATAAGACCTCCCCTGAAGTTTTTGTAATCCTCACAGGGGCTTCCATTGTTCGTTATTACCGTCTCAAAAAATTCCCCGTCATCCTTAACGGTCACGGCAAGCCTTGTGGCATCACCATGTCTTACGGCATTTGTAAGGCATTCCCTGAGGGCTATCATAAACACCCTGAAAGCCTCCCCCTCCTTGGGTATATTGCCGGAGACACTTACCTCCACCCCGATGCTCTCTGCGTCCTTTAAGAAATCAAAATAAGCACTTCTTTCGGGAGTGTCATCACCGCTCATTATATCCAGCAAAGAACTCTTAAATATCTCCAGAGCCTTCCTTTTGTCCCTCTCATCCGCCTTTTTTGCGATGGACTGCCTTAAAGCGGTAAGTCCCGAGCCAAGCCTGTCATGCAGCCTTGTCTTTGCCGAAAGTATCTCATATTCCCTCGTAAGCTCCATGGCATTTCCGGACAGCTCCCCCAGTTTTCTTATCTCCGAGCGGAGTTTCTCGGACTGCAGCTCAAGCTCTCTTTTTCTATTATAGAGCTGTGTTATATCCGTGAAAAAGCACTCGGTCCAGAGCTCGCCGTTCATAACGATCGGGTTCTCTATATACCTCCATATATGTCCGTCTCCGAAATCAAATACTTTTTTATCCTCAAAATATCTTACATACTCCGGATTGTTCCTGCATAATTCCACAGCCTCCGAAAGCTCATCCTTCGACTGCAGCTCCATCCCGGTAATATGCCTGTATATTTCATACATTGCGGGATTACAGAGCTTTATCATGCCCGATGGCATAAAGTAAACAAGGGCATCCGGAAGAGTATCAAATGCTATTTTTATACTCTGCTCATCTATCCGGTTTCTCCTTTGTATAAACTCCTGAATGATTATATATACATAATAGATGTTCAGTATAAGTCCGAACAGCCATAATGCCCACAGCGGAAGCTGAAGTCTAAGCGTGAACACGGCACCGGAGCCGCCATCAAGCAGCTTTACCCGGCTCATCATGATTCCCGTAAGCGCAAACATCGCAGCAAAAAAAATGTAGTTCAGTATATGGCTTATCCCCTTTGTCCACCTGCCGTTAAGCATTATTATAACAAAAAAACCAAACAACAGCGTAAAAACATAAAATGCCAAAACCGCTGAATCAATAAATCTCAGTCCCTCAAAAAACGAGTTCATACATAATCTCCCCCTTTCTTAAGATATCAAGGTGAAGATCTCCACTCCGCTCATAGACTCTGACTCCTGAGATAAGAGAACAATTCTCCTCCGCGGTCTCCTCAAAACGCTCATAAAAATCCAGCATATCCTTTGCGGAAAGCTTTTTTATATCCCCGAAATCAGCACTTCCCTCAATCCCCATCAGCTCAAGTGCCGTAAAGGATTCCCTTAAACAATAATAGAGTTCCTCTATTTCGGGAGCATTGTTTTTTTCCGCTATGAATACAAGATTTCCCCTGCGCTTTACAAAGGTTGCGAGAAGGATGATCCGCTTAAATATTCTTTCTTTTTCTTCCTTATCCGCCCTTTCATATTCATCCGTAAGCCGGAGGATCTCGTCCATTCGGCTCTTGGTCGAGTCGATAACCTTATTGTAAAGCCTGTTCTTTTCCCTCGCTTCTTTTATCTCTCCCAGCTTTTCATAATTCTGGTGCTCTATTTCAAGTGCCACCTTTAAATCGCCCTCTGTCTCCTCAAGTTCGGCTATAACCTCGTTTAGGTTGCTTACATCCTCCCTCCAGATAATGTTGCCGCCCTTTATTCTGTGACTCTTAATAAGCGTATCATAGCCGACCCGAAAATCTCCGTGCCGGGCTTTTCTTATTTCTTCACCCGACAGCTCCGGCGAGTTTATTGCCTTATAGATGACATTTCCCTCATAGTCTACGATCTTTCCTCCGATACTGCTCCTTAAAAAAAGGCTTTCGTAGCCGGTATTTGAGGCGATAAGTCCTGTGTAAATGCATGCCTCAAGACTTGAAATAATACATACGCAGCACATTATGGAAAGATCATTCGAGATATATCTGTAAAACTGAAAACCAAGGGCATAGAACAGGGAATATATAACAAGAACACTGATGGGAATAAGTGGAAGCCAAAGTCTTCGTCTGGTCTTTCCTACCCTGCACCTTAAAATGATCATAACAAAAGAAGAGAGCCCTATGATGACCTCCCAAACAAAGATTGCATAGTAGATGGGTCCATAGCTGTAATCCGAGTCGTTGGCATAGTGCAGGCTTTCGCTGAACCTGAATACACCCTGATGAAGATCGTTGGACATTACCGCCAAAGAGAGCATCATGGAAATCGCAATAACAACGGAAAGCCATCTCGGAAACCTGTAATTGTCGGACTTTCCGAGGGAAATCGCGGTAAAAAGACAGATAGTCGGAATTGTAAGCAGCGGAATATAGTATGAATACCAGAGATACCTTTTCACAACAGGAGCAAAGAACACCCTGTATTTCAGGATTCTGACAAAGAGCCAGAATACCACAAGGCAGGCTATAAGGAACATATATCGCCTCGGTCTGTTGGAGACTATCCTTTTTCTGACGGACAGTCCCCACATGATAAACAGACCGAAATACATTGTATCACGGAGAAGACTTACAAAAGCGGTCTGATTAAAAATCCATAGATTCAAAAACCATGCAGCAAAGACCAGCGAAACGACAATTATCAGATTTCTTTTATATTTTTTATCCATATCGTAAAATAAAATAGCCGCTCTGCTGCCTGGTTTGTTTATAGGGCTGCTATATCTACAAGTGTAAGCTTTTCCTGCGCCACAACATTTTCAAGGGCTCTTGCCAGCGCATTCGCCGTATCCATGGCGGTAATACAGTAAACTCCGGTCTCGATGGAATTTCTCCTTATAAGGAAACCGTCCCTGTTCTTATCGCGGCCCTGTGTCGGCGTATCGATCACAAGGTCTATCTTGTGTCCAAGGATAAGGTCCATAACCGTTGGTGATTCCTGATGGATCTTGTTTACCTTACGGGCCTTTACGCCTGCCTCATTTAAAGCCGCCGCGGTAGACCTTGTGGCGTAGATGATATATCCGAGCTTTTCAAATCTTCTCGCAACGGAGATTGCCTCTCCCTTGTCGGCATCCTTTACCGTGATTATCATCTGCTTGTGCTTGGGAAGCTGCACTCCAGCACCTAAAAATGCCTTGTAGAGCGCTTCATCAAAACGCTTTGATATACCGAGACACTCTCCCGTGGATTTCATCTCAGGTCCAAGGCTTATCTCCGCGCCCCTTATCTTTTCAAAGGAGAACACGGGCATCTTTATTGCGTAATACTCTGCTTCGGGCTGGAGGCCGGGCTTGTAGCCGAGTTCCTTTATCTTCTTTCCGATGATTACCTCGGTGGCAAGATCTACGATGGGAATGCCGGTAACCTTGCTGATATACGGCACGGTCCTCGAGGATCGGGGGTTTACCTCTATAACATACACATCCTCGTCAATGGCGATGAACTGGATATTTATCATACCCTTTACATGTAAAGCCATCGCGAGTCTCTTTGTATAATCTGCAATCTTATCCTTTATAAGCTTACCGATAGTGGGTGCGGGATAAACCGAGATGGAGTCGCCGGAGTGGATACCGGTTCTCTCGATATGCTCCATGATTCCGGGGATGAGAATATCCTCACCGTCACATACCGCGTCCACCTCGATCTCCTTACCCTGAAGATATTTGTCCACGAGGATCGGATGATCCTGGGCGATACGGTTTATGATCTCCATAAACACTTCTATCTCTTCGTCACAGGTGGCGATCTGCATTCCTTGTCCGCCGAGCACATAGGAAGGTCTTACAAGCACGGGATAACCGAGGCGGTTCGCAACCTCCTTTGCCTCCTGCGCGGTGTAGACCGTTCCTCCCGCCGCACGGGGTATACCGGTCTTCTGGAGTATCTCGTCGAAAAGCTCTCTGTCCTCGGCGGCATCCACATCCTCCGCCTTTGTTCCGAGGATGGGCACACCTATCTTCATAAGGTGCTCCGTAAGCTTTATCGCGGTCTGACCGCCGAACTGTACGACCGCCCCGTCGGGCTTTTCTATATCTACGATTGCCTCCACATCCTCGTTTGTAAGAGGTTCGAAATAAAGCTTGTCCGCTATATCAAAGTCGGTCGATACGGTCTCGGGGTTATTATTTATTATGATGGTCTCGTATCCTGCCTTTGAAAATGCCCAGGTTGCGTGTACCGAGCAGTAATCAAATTCGATTCCCTGTCCGATCCTTATGGGGCCGGAGCCGAGGACAAGAACCTTCTTCTTTCCGCTCGTCTCCCTCGCCTCGTTTTCTCCGCCATACACCGAATAGTAGTAGGGCGTCTCGGCATCAAACTCTGCGGCGCAGGTATCCACGATTTTATAAACCGGAGTAATGCCCTCCCTCCTTCTTGCGGCAAGGATATCCTCCTCGCTCTTTCCGGTGAGCCTTGCAATAACACTATCCGGAAACTCCATGCGCTTTGCTTCTCTTAAAAGCTCTGTCTCAAGGGAGCTGCCCCGGCTTTCCTCAAGCGCCTTTTCCATCTCCACGATCCGGTTTATCTTGTCGATGAACCAGATATCTATCATCGTTATCTCATGGATCTCGTCGTAGCTTATCCCCTTGCGGAGCGCCTCTGCGATAACCCATATCCTCTGGTCGTCGACGACTTTAAGTCTCTCCCTTAATTCGTTCGCGTCAAGCCCGGAAAAATCGTAGCTTCTAAGGCAGTCCACATGCTGTTCGAGGGAACGGATAGCCTTCATGAGAGCTCCCTCGAAATTGTTGCAGATACTCATAACCTCTCCGGTTGCCTTCATCTGGGTCGTGAGGGTTCTCTTTGCCGTTATGAATTTATCAAAGGGAAGACGGGGCATCTTTACCACGCAGTAATCCAGCGCAGGCTCAAAGGATGCGTAGGTCTTCTTAGTTATCGCGTTTTTGATCTCATCAAGCGTAAAGCCCAGGGCGATCTTTGCTGCCACCTTTGCGATGGGATATCCGGTCGCTTTTGAGGCAAGTGCGGATGAACGGGAAACTCTCGGGTTTACCTCTATTACACAGTACTCAAAGCTTGTCGGATGAAGGGCGAACTGGACATTACAGCCTCCGGTTATCTTAAGTTCAGAGATTATCTTAAGCGCCGAGGTTCTCAGCATCTGGTACTCTTTATCGGAGAGTGTCTGTGAGGGAGCAACGACTATGGAATCTCCCGTATGAACACCGACGGGATCGATGTTTTCCATATTGCAGACAGTGATGACATTTCCCGCACTGTCCCTCATAACCTCGTACTCGATTTCCTTCCAGCCCGCGATACAACGCTCCACAAGCACCTCGCCGACTCTCGACAGCCGAAGTCCGTTTTCGAGTATCTCTTCAAGCTCTATCTGGTTATGGGCGATACCTCCGCCGGAGCCTCCGAGGGTATAAGCGGGTCTTAATACCACGGGATAACCAATGGTGTTTGTAAAGGCTATACCGTCCTCCACGGTCTTTACTACCTTTGATGCCGCTACAGGCTCACCGATCCGTTCCATAAGATCCTTGAATTCCTGGCGTCCTTCAGCGTTTCTTATGGTCTCCGCAGTGGTTCCGAGGAGCGCTACATTATGCTCCTTTAAAAATCCCGACTCCTCAAGCTCCATTCCGAGATTAAGTCCCGCCTGTCCTCCGAGGGTGGGCAGTATCGAATCGGGCTTTTCCTTTTCAATTATCTGTTCGAGCACCGGGACGGTCAAGGGCTCGATATAAACCTTATCCGCGATATTTTTATCGGTCATAATGGTGGCGGGATTGGAGTTTACGAGGATGACCTCGACCCCCTCCTCCTTTAAGGAACGGCAGGCCTGCGTTCCTGCGTAGTCAAACTCCGCAGCCTGTCCTATAACTATCGGTCCCGAGCCTATTACCATTACTCTGTGTACATTCTGATTCTTGGGCATTTCTTTTTCCTCTGAGTTTATCCAACAAATAACCTTTGGTTATCTGTTTTTCAACCTATTTTTGTTATCTTTCCCATCGCCGGATCGTCATTTTTTCATCATCTCTATGAATCTGTCGAAGAGATATCCCGAATCCTGGGGTCCCGGACAGCATTCCGGATGGAACTGCACCGTAAAAATATTCTTTCCGGTATACTTAAGTCCCTCATTTGTTCCGTCGTTTACATTTATAAAAGCGGGAACCGCTATTCTTTCATCCAGCCTTTCGGTATCCACAACATAACCGTGATTCTGGGAGGAGATATAAACCCTTCCGGTCTCAAGGTCCTTCACCGGGTGGTTTCCTCCCCTGTGACCGTACTTAAGCTTATGTGTGTCCGCTCCGGTGGCAAGTGCAATAAGCTGGTGCCCGAGACATATGGCAAATATCGGTACATCGCTCTCGTAAAGCTTTCTTACCTCGTCTATAATGCTCCCGCAGTCCTTCGGATCGCCGGGGCCGTTGGAGAGCATGATCCCATCGGGGGAATCCGCAAGTATCTCCTCAGCCTTTGTAAGCGCGGGGTAAACGGTCACATCGCAGCCCCTCGCCGCAAGTGAAGACACGATATTTTTCTTCGCGCCGAAATCAAAGAGGGCAACCTTCAATGCTCTACCCTCATCAGTCCGCCCGTTCAGCTTCGTTACAAGAGAAGGTCTCTTTTCTCTCTCTCCTCTGTCGTAGGCTTCTTTATCAAATACCGCAAGTCCTGAGACCGGCCCGTTTTCCTTAAGATTCTTAACCCCGCTGACAAGATATTTTTCCAGGCAGGTAACCTTTTCCACAACCTTTCCGGTTGTATATGCCTTCATCTTAGGGATAAGCTCCTGTAAGCTGTAGTTTTCATCAGTCGTCACACAGCCGTTCATTGTTCCCTTTTCCCGGAGTATCCTTGTAAGCTGTCTTGTATCTATTCCTTCTATTCCGGGAATACCCTGTTTTTCAAGAAACTCCTGTAAGGAGCAGTCACAGCGGAAGTTACTCGGGATTCTTGAAAGTTCTCTTACTATAAACGCATCCGGCCATGCCTGCCTCGACTCCATATCGTCGTAGCAGACTCCGTAATTACCGATAAGGGGATATGTCATGCACACAGCCTGTCCCGCATAGGAAGGATCCGTCAACACCTCGAGATAGCCGGCCATCGATGTATTAAACACAATCTCACTTATTATTTCCTTTTCCGCTCCGAAATGTGTTCCTTCGAATACAGTTCCATCCTCCAGGATCAAAAATGCTTTTTTCATTTTCTCCTCCATGATATTAATACCTTTGAAAAACCGCCATCAGGGTGTAATTCTCCTTAAGACCTACACCTTTGTAGAAGAATTACCGTCCATCCGGCGGTTATTATATTATTCCTTTATCCTGTTCAGGCAGAGGCAATGATTGCTTCCATAAGCGCACCGTAAAGCGCCGCCGGTACTTAATGAGCTCTTTGCGAATTTAGTACCGCTGCGTGCGCGTCCCGAGCCGCGAGGCGTGTGCGCGTTGGAACTATCATTGCCTCTGCCGTCACTAAGTAAAATTTTCCCTAGTCGCACTCGCGTTGAGCCTATCATTGCCTCTGCCGTCACTAAGTCAAATATCTGTATATTACATAAAATACTTCACACCCGACTCGAATATCTTAAGATCCTGGTCGCCGTAGATATTTATGGCAACTCCGTCACCGCGGCGCTCCGCGTGGGCCATCTTACCAAGGACTCTTCCGTCCGGTGAGGTGATACCCTCGATGGACATATAGGAGCCGTTTACATTCCACTCCTCATCCATAGACACATTTCCGTCTATATCACAGTACTGGGTGGCAACCTGACCGTTCTCGAAAAGCTTCTTTATAACTCCGGCAGGACCTACGAAGCGTCCCTCACCGTGTGAAGCGGGGCTGCAGTATGCCTTCCCGAGCTCTGCTCCCGCAAGCCAGGGACTCTTGTTTGAAACAACCTTAGTGTAAACCATCTTGGAAATGTGACGGTTTATGGTGTTAAAGGTAAGAGTGGGTGAATCCGCATCCTGTCCTGTAACCGCACCATTAGGCACAAGTCCAAGCTTTATAAGTGCCTGGAAGCCGTTGCATATACCGAGGGCAAGTCCGTCTCTTTCGTTTAAGAGCTTTGTAACCGCCTCTTTAAGCTTCTCGTTCTGGAATGCGGTTGCAAAGAACTTCGCGCTTCCGTCGGGCTCATCACCTGCTGAGAACCCACCGGGGAACATGATTATCTGTGCCTGTCCGATTGCTTTTACATATTCATCCACAGACTCGGTTATCTGTGCACCGGTCATATTCTTAAATACCTTGGTAACAACATTTGCGCCGGCTCTCTCAAATGCCTTTGCGGAATCGTACTCGCAGTTGGTTCCGGGGAATACCGGTATAAACACCGTGGGCTTAGCCACTTTGTTTTTGCATACATAAATGCTCTCGGTCTTATAGAGAGGGCTCTCTACCGCATCGGTATTCTTTACGGCTCTGGTGGGGAATACCTTTTCAAGTGTTCCTGTCCATGCCTTTTCCGCATTCTCCATGGAAACCGTCACATCGCCGAACACGAAGGAAGGCTCCTCCGTAACGGTTCCGATAAGTTTATACTCAAGACCCGAAAGAGCCTCGATCCTGTCAGCCGGAATCTCGATCAATATATTTCCGAGTCCGCATCTAAATAGCTCATCAAGGTCAAGCTCCGAATCAAATTTAACACCCAGTCCGTTTCCGAATGCCATCTTTGCCACAGCGGGTGCCACACCCTTTGCATCTATGGCGTAAGCAGCCTTTACGATACCCTTGCCGCAAAGCTCGTGTATCTTTGCATAGAGCTCAGCAACTCTCTCGTACATCGGAATATCGAAATCATCCTTCTCTATCTCGAAAAGAACAAGTCTGTCTCCGGCCTGCTTAAGCTCCGGAGTAATAATATCACCGCTCTTTGCGATATCTACCGCAAACGATACAAGTGTGGGCGGAACATCGATATCATTAAAGGTTCCGGACATGGAATCCTTACCGCCGATGGAAGGAAGTCCGAATCCTATCTGTGCATCATAGGCTCCGAGAAGAGCGGCAAAAGGCTGGCTCCAGCGCTCGGGGTCCGAGGTCATCCTGCGGAAATACTCCTGGAAGGTGAACCTTATTTTGGAGGCATCTCCACCGCTTGCAACTACCTTTGCCATTGACTCAACCACCGCATAAATCGAACCGTGGTAAGGGCTCCAGCTTGAAAGGTAAGGGTCGAAGCCATAGCTCATCATGGTAACCGTGTCAGTCTTTCCCTCAAGGGTGGGAAGCTTTGCAACCATAGTCTGGGTCTCGGTCATCTGGTATTTTCCGCCGTAGGGCATAAGAGTGCTTCCGGCTCCGATGGAGGCATCAAACATCTCCACAAGGCCTTTCTGGGAGCATCCGTTTAAATCTCTAAGGGAGGCAAGAAGCGCTTCCTCGAAGCTTTCCCTGTCTATGGCATCCGCCACTGCGGGAATCGAATATTTCTCAAAGAAATTATCTTCCTCCGAAGGGATATCAACCTTTACCGCAGTCTCCTGATGTGCCCCGTTCGTATCAAGGAAGGCTCTCTTTAAATTAACGATGGACTTTCCTCTCCAGTTAAGTACCAGTCTCGGCTCCTCGGTAACGGTTGCCACAGCCACCGCTTCAAGGTTCTCCTCCTCGGCGTACGCAAGGAACTTGTCTACATCCTTAGGATCAACAACAACCGCCATTCTCTCCTGGGACTCGGAGATCGCAAGCTCGGTTCCGTCAAGTCCCGCATATTTCTTGGGAACCTTATCAAGATCCACCACAAGACCGTCTGCCAGCTCACCTATCGCAACCGAAACTCCGCCTGCTCCGAAGTCGTTACACTTCTTTATGAGCTTTGTAACCTCCGCTCTTCTGAAAAGTCTCTGTATCTTTCTCTCTGTGGGCGCGTTACCCTTTTGAACCTCTGCTCCGCAGGTCTCGATGGAGCTTGTGGTGTGAACCTTGGAGGAGCCTGTCGCGCCTCCGCAGCCGTCGCGTCCGGTGCGTCCTCCAAGGAGGATTATAATATCCCCGGGATCGGATGTCTCACGGATAACATTTCTTCTCGGAGCGGCACCCATAACGGCTCCTATCTCCATACGCTTCGCAACATAGTTGGGGTGGTAAACCTCTTTAACATAACCGGTGGCAAGACCGATCTGGTTGCCGTATGAGGAATAACCGCTGGCCGCAGTCCTTACTATCTTTTTCTGTGAAAGCTTGCCCTTAAGGGTTTCGGATACGGGTACGGTAGGATCTGCCGCACCTGTTATACGCATGGCCTGGTAAACATATCCGCGTCCCGAAAGAGGGTCTCTTATGGCTCCTCCGAGGCATGTCGCAGCGCCTCCGAAGGGCTCTATCTCCGTGGGGTGGTTATGAGTCTCGTTCTTAAAGAACACGAGCCACTCCTCGGTCTGTCTTGTGTCTCCGTAATCCATCTCCACAGGTACAACTATGGAGCAGGCATTTATCTCATCGGACTCCTCCTGATCCTCAAGCTTTCCGTCCTTCTTGAGCTTCTTCGCAGCGATAGTTCCCAGATCCATAAGGCAGGAGAACTTATCCTCCCTTCCGGCAAAAAGCTCTTCTCTCGTATCGAGATAGCTCTGGTAAGTTGTCTCGATGGGTGAGCGGTAATATCCGTCACCGAACTCCACATCCTTAAGCTCTGTGGAGAAGGTGGTGTGACGGCAGTGATCCGACCAGTAGGTATCGAGAACGCGGATCTCCGTCATTGAAGGATCGCGGTTTTCATCACTCTTAAAATAATTCTGGATGTGAAGAAAATCCTTGAAGGTCATGGCAAGACCAAGGGAATCGTAGAGCTTATTTAACTCATGCTCCTCAAGGTCCTTAAACCCGTCAAATATCTTTACATCTGCGGGATCCTCATATTCTGTGATAAGAGTCTCCGGCTTTTCAAGTCCGGTCTCTCTCGAATCCACAGGGTTGATACAATATCCCTTTATCTTTTCAAAATCCCCATCGGTAATATCGCCGGTTATCATATATGTAACGGCAGTGCGGATAACGGGGTTTTCCTTCTCGTCAAGGAACTGCACGCACTGAACCGCCGAATCGGCTCTCTGGTCGAACTGACCGGGGAGAAATTCCACCGAGAAAACCCGGGCTCCCTGCGGTATCTCAATGCTCTCCATGTAAATGTCATCCACAGGAGGCTCCGAAAATACCGTCCTGCAGGCTCTATCAAAAGTGGCATCCGTAATATTCTCCACATCATAGCGGATAAATATCCTTACCTCTGCCACATTAATTCCAAGATAATTCTTTAATTCCTCGTGAAGCTCCTTTGCCTTTACAGCAAAAGGCTTTTTCTTTTCGACGTAAACGCGTCTTACATTACCCATGAAATGATAAATCTCCTGTTTTTTTCAAGTTATGTAAATCACTTGTCTTAATTCTATTAAAGGCTCCCCGCCTTGGGGAGCCCGGTAACCATATCAATCAATACTCGCTTGCGAGTATTGCGCGCCGGATCCGCGTCAGCGAAGCTGACACTTTCCTTTGCGGATCCGTGCGATCAAAGGCGAAGCCCACAAAAATAATAAGCTTCCCTTATTATTTTTGTGCCACATCCTT
>JAFVCL010000026.1 GCA_017479285.1 Lachnospiraceae bacterium | reverse complement strand
CTCGGTCTTGCCCATCTTCTTGCCCTCTGAATTGAGCAGAAGCGTGATGGTCATAGCGTAAGCGTCCTTGCCGAGCTTGCGGCGGATAAGCTCGGTACCGCCGAGCATATTGCTCCACTGGTCGTCTCCGCCGAATTCAAGATTACAATTGTACTTCTGGAACATGTAGTAGAAGTCATAGGACTGCATTATCATGTAGTTAAACTCAAGGAAGGAAAGTCCCTTCTCCATCCTCTGCTTGTAGCACTCCGCTCTGAGCATATTGTTTACCGAAAAGCAGGCTCCAACCTCTCTTAAAAGCTCTATGTAATTGAGATTCATAAGCCAGTCGGCGTTGTTTACCATAAGTGCCTTGTCGTCGGAAAAATCAATGAATCTTTCCATCTGGCGCTTGAAGCACTCCGCGTTATGGTCGATATCCTCCCTTGTGAGCATCTTTCTAATATCGGTTCTTCCAGAGGGGTCACCGATCATGGTGGTTCCGCCGCCGATAAGCGCGATAGGCTTGTTTCCCGCCATTTGAAGCCTCTTCATAAGGGTGAGTGCCATGAAATGACCTGCTGTAAGACTGTCTGCGGTACAGTCAAAGCCGATGTAAAATGTAGCCTTTCCGGAGTTTACAAGCTCGCGTATCTTTTCCTCGTCCGTAACCTGCGCTATAAGTCCTCTAGCTTTTAATTCTTCGTAAATCTGCATTTTTTTATCTCCAATCAGTAAATATAATTATTTTCTCTTGATATAATGATCCAGCTTGCCACCGGTTATCTCTTTCCTCTTTCGTTTTTCAACGGAATCCATATAGGTTCCGAGGCTGAAAGCGATCACAAGGCTTATAACCATTCCGACCCACGGGATTCCTATAACGATACCAAGTATAACACCAACAACAATACCGATTATAACATAAAGTCCGAGCCAGGTACTTTTAGGGCGCACTACCGAGTACCTCTCGGGAGCGTCCTTGACAATGGTAAGATCCTCCCTGTAGATAAACCCCGCCTTTAAAAGGGCGGAAATATACCCGGAGTTTTCCCTGTCCGCATACGCCTCGACTTCATATACGCTGGAATGGTTAAAGGCCCATTCTCTCGCCATCTTAAGGGCATCCGTCCCATGTCCCCGTCCCCGGTAAAGAGGAAGGAGCTCGATGCTTACGGGAACCGTCCCCGTCTCTTTTTTTCCTTCAAAAGACAGCCATCCGATTTTTGTGGAATCTTTATCCACAAGATAAATATCCCACTTGCAGTTCCATACATCTTCTTCATCCGTGGGCTTTATGAGCATTTTACCGGATCTGTAGTCATACTTTCCTTTTTCCATAGTGTCAATCCCCTCCAGCTTGCAGGCAAGTATACTTTATCTTTACCTTTTCGGAGCCATAAGCTCATACATCGCTTTATTTAACCCCGCAACCGTAAGCTTATACATCGGGAAAAGTTCCTTGCAGGCAGTCTCAGCCTCTCTCCACGGAGCTTTACCCGGAGCCATCTTCGGATTAAGCCAAACAACCTTTTTGTAATGCCTCTTTACAAGCTTAAGCCATTCATAACCCGAAAGACCGCCGTTCGGCCCCCGGTAATTACCGGTATCCGACCAGAGCTCCTCCGGCGCCATCGCCGCGTCCCCCACGATTATAACCTTATAATCGCTGTCTGCATTTCTAAAGAGCCAATCTGTCTCCACCCAGTCCCCGTTCTCACATTCAGGGGTCTTGTAGAGATGGCTGTAAATACAGTTATGAAAATAGTAGCATTTTACATCCTTGTAGTGGTTTGACTTGTTGACGGACTGGAAGAGATCGTTCAATAAAGAACTGTATGGTATCATCGTTCCGCCGCTGTCCATAAGGAGCATGAGCTTCACCGCGTTTTTCCTCGGCTTTTTCATGACTATACCGAGTACGCCCCCCTGGTTACAGGTCTTATCCACCGTCCTGTCTATATCAAGCTCCGACTCGGGAATATCAAGATTTGCGGAAAACTGCCGGAGCCTTCTGAAGGCAAGCTGGAACTGCCGGTTGTCCATAACCCTGTCGTCCCTGAAGTCCCTGTATTTTCTCGCTCCCACGACTGAGAATGCACTCTGGTAGCCTGTCTGTCCCCCGACCCGGACGCCGCCTACATTGCCGCCCATATTTCCGAAGGAGGTCTTTCCCATGGTTCCTATCCAGAAGGAACCGCCGTTGTGCTCCTCATTCTGGTCCCGGAGCCTTTGCTTGAATTTCTCCTCGACATCGTCCTTGTCTATCTGGAGATCCTCTGTCTGGTTAAGATGCTTTCTCGCCTCCTCATGGGCAAGCTCAAGCATATCCGACTTATCAAGCCACCTCAGCATCTGGGTTCCCACCTCGGTCTCCCTCTCCGCGGCTTTAAAGCATTCCTCAAAGGCCATATCAAATTTATCGTAATCCGTCTCCGACTTTACAAGGATCATGCGGGATACATAATAAAACTGTGTAAGTGAGCTCCCGCAAAGTCCTTTATCAAGGGCATTTTGAAGATCAAGAAACTCACCCAGTGTAACATGCAGTCCTTTGGCCCGGAGACTCTCGAAAAAGGTTAGAAACACTAAACAAGTCCGCCCTTCTTAACAAGCTCAAGGTCTTCATCCTTCTTTACAACAACTCCCACAAAGGGAAGCTTTGCGCGTATCTGATCCGCGCTTATTCCCCCGAGCTGCAGCGCGTTTACCCAGTCGATAAGCTCGGAGGTGCTGGGCTTTTTACGGATATCATGGATATTCCTGATATCGTAAAAAGTATCCATGGCGGCATTTAAAAGATTATCCTCCACATTGGGATAATGAACCTTGACGATCTGCGCCATAAGCTCCTTATCCGGGAAATCGATATAATGGAAAATGCAGCGGCGCAAAAAAGCATCCGGAAGTTCCTTCTCCGCGTTGGAGGTAATAATCACAATGGGTCTGTGCTTTGCCTTTATGGTTCTTTTTGTCTCGTTAATATAAAACTCCATCTGGTCAAGTTCCCAGAGAAGGTCGTTAGGAAACTCAAGATCGGCCTTATCTATCTCGTCTATGAGAAGGACCACCTGATCCTCTGAATCGAAGGCCTCTCCAAGCTTTCCAAGCTTTATATATTTTGCGATATCATCCACTCCGCTCTCGCCGAACTGTCCGTCATAAAGCCTCTGTATCGTATCGTAAATATAAAGTCCCTCCTGCGCCTTTGTGGTTGACTTAATATTCCAGATAATAAGCCTTTTTCCAAGGGCTGCCGCAACAGCCTGTGCAAGCTGGGTCTTTCCCGTTCCGGGCTCGCCCTTTATCAAAAGCGGCTTTTCAAGAGCCATGGCGATATTTACGCTCGCCATAAGCTCCTCGCTGGCCACATAATCCTTTGTACTTTCAAATTCCTGCATATCCTAATCCTTTGTCTTTATACTATGCCGCCTTTTATACGGCGGAAATACTAAACCTCATCCTTGCGTTCACGGCTCATAAGATCGTTAAAGGCATCGATGGCCTTCTTATTCTCAAAAAGCACAAGATTTACCTGCTCGATTATGGGCATCTGTATATCATATTTTTCCGCAAGCGCCTTCGCAGCCTTGGCGGAGTAAACGCCCTCAACCACCATCTGAACCTCGTCAAGGGCTTCCTGCAGGGTCTTTCCCTGTCCGATAAGGATACCGGCCCTTCTGTTTCTCGAGTGCATACTTGCGCAGGTAACGATAAGGTCTCCGATACCCGTAAGCCCCGCGAAGGTCTCGGCTTTGCCACCCATAGCCGTACCGAGTCTTGACATTTCGGCAATACCTCTTGTTATGAGGGCTGCCTTTGCGTTATCACCGTATCCAAGTCCGTCCGAGATACCCGCCGCGAGTGCAATAACATTTTTAAGGGAACCGCCCAGCTCTATTCCGAGCATGTCGCTGCTGGTGTAAACCCTGAATACATCACACATAAAAAGATTCTGGATGTATTTCGCGGTCTCCTTTTCCTTCGCTCCGACAACAACCGTCGTCGGCATAAATTTACTGACCTCCTCCGCGTGGGATGGTCCCGATAAGGCGGCCACATCCGCCTGGGGTATCTCATCCGAGATAATATCGGTCTGGGTCATAAGGCTTCCCTCTTCGATACCCTTTGCCACAGCTACGATCTTTTGCCCTTTTCCAACAAGACCGGAAAACCTCTTTGCCGTTACCCTTGTAAAGCTGCTGGCAACAGCCATGACAAGAAGATCCGCACCACTTACCGCTTCCCTGTCATCAAGGGTATAGGATATCTCATCGGATAACACGACTCCCGGAAGCTGGGGGTGGGTGTGGGTCTCCGACAGCACCCTGATCTCCTTTTCAAGCGCGGACCAAACCTTAACCTTATGTCCGTTCTTGTTTAAAAGCTGGGCAATCGCAATACCCCAGGTACCGCCGCCCAGAATCGTTACATTAGCCATTTCTTTTCCTTTCAGCCCTTAAAAGCAGATACAGCTCACCGCTCCGGAGACTTATCAGCCTCCATTGCCGCTTTTTTTGCAGCTTCTTTAGCCGCTCTTTCGGCATTATATGCCTCTCTGTGCTTCTTAACAAGATATGTCTTGTTCTCCTCGCCCTTTATAAGACGGAGGATATTCTTTCTGTGAAGGAATATCGCAAGTCCGGCAAGTATAAACATTATAACATAAATCTCTATAAGTATGTCCTGTGAATACTCAAATCCCGGCCACTGCATCTGTCCGTAAAGGATAAATTCAAACACAAGCGCGATATATACAAGGATTGAGCCCAGTGATACATAATGGGTAATGAGAAAAGGTATCAAAAATACAAAAAATGTAACTATGAATATCCAGGGATTAAAAAAGCATAATCCTATGCAGTAGCCTGCGGTACAGGCTATTCCCTTTCCGCCTTTAAAATGCATATAGAAAGGAAAATCATGGGATAAAACCGCTCCAAGTGCCGCGTACATGCAAAGAAGCAACCTCATATCCGGATACATATTTCCGAAGGTATAATAAACGATCATCATTGCAAGGAGTGTTTTTGCCGCATCCCCCGCGAGAACAAGAAGCCCCTGCTTTGTACCGAGGACTCTCACCGCGTTTGTTGTACCCGAGTTTCCACTTCCGTAATTTCGTAAATCGATACCGTTGGCTTTTCCGACGATATAGCCTGTCTGGAATAATCCAAATGCAAGACCGATTGCAAGTGAAAAAAATCTAACTGCGATTTCCATCTTCTCCACGCTCCCTGATTATAAATCTTAATGGTGTTCCGATAAATCCGAAGGTTTTACGGATCTGGTTTTCAATATATCTTGTATACGAAAAGTGCATAAGCTCCTTATCGTTTACAAAAATTACGAATGTGGGCGGTTTTACCGCAACCTGGGTAATATAATAGAGCCTTAATATCTTTCCCTTGTCGTTGGGGGGCTGCTGCATGGCGACAGCCTCCGACATAATTTCATTAAGCACTCCGGTTCCGACACGCATCGCATGATTCTCATACACTGCGTCGATGGTCTCAAAGAGCTTCGGAAGTCTCTGTCCGGTAAGGGCCGAGATAAAGATTATCTCCGCGTACTGCATAAAGGAAAGTACTTCCCTGACCTTTTCGGTAAATCTGTAGATTGTCTTGTCATCCTTCGCAACCGCGTCCCACTTGTTTACCGCTATTATTACAGCCTTACCCCTGTCATGGGCGATTCCGGCGATTTTTGCATCCTGCTCCGTAACTCCCTCCGTGGCATCGATGACCAGAACCACCACATCGCTTCGCTCTATCGCTCCCACCGTGCGGACGATCATATAATGCTCAAGGTCTTCCTTTATCTTGTTTTTACGGCGGACACCCGCGGTATCTATAAAGACATATTCCTTCTCGCCGTACTTTATCCTTGTATCCACCGCATCCCTTGTTGTACCGGCAATGTCTGAAACAATAAGCCTGTCCTCACCGAGGAGCTTGTTTATAAGGCTGGATTTGCCCACATTGGGCTTCCCCACGATGGCGACTTTAGGAAGTTCCTCCTCCCCGGCATCGTATTCCCTGTCCGGGAAATGAGATATGACTTCATCGAGCATATCCCCGAGTCCCAGGCGGTTTACCGAGGAGATCGCAAAGGGCTCTCCGATACCGAGATTATAAAACTCATAGACATCCGCCATGAATTTCTCGTAGGAATCCACCTTGTTTACAACAAGCACCACCGGCTTATGGGAACGCCTCAGCATATCCGCAACCTTGGAATCAGAGTCCACAAGTCCCTGCTTTACATCCACAAGAAATATTATAACATCTGCGGTATCAAATGCAATCTGAGCCTGCTCACGCATCTGTGACAGGATTATATCCTTGCTCTCCGGTTCGATACCGCCGGTATCTATAAGGGTAAAGTTCTTGTCAAGCCATGTGACATCCGCATATATCCTGTCCCTTGTGATACCCGGAGTATCCTTTACGATGGATATCTTATCTCCGGCAAGAAGATTGAATAAAGTGGACTTTCCGACATTCGGTCTGCCGACTATCGCCACTATGGGTTTATTTGTATTTTCTGACATATATATCTCTCCTGTATAGTAGATGCGCCGGTTATTTTTCAAGCAGTCCAAGCATCCCGTAGACAAAATCGCGTCCGCTTGATTTTACAATACTGACGCGGCATTGTAAAGCATTTTCAAGCTCCGGCACATGCACATCATCTAAAAATTCGTCTCCGCCGCTTCTAAGAACATTCTCCGGAAGATAAAGCCTTTCCCCCAGTTCCCTGCCCTTTAGCTGGGCGATGATATCCTTTCCCACAAGAAGTCCCGTAACGGTAATTCCATGGCCGTAAAAATCGTTAAGTATCGTATAGACATTTATCCTCAGCCAGGGAAATTCCTTCATAAGAACCTCCGCCTGTTCCCCGACCATCCTGCTTGTCATGGTTCCGGTTATGGTGGAAACGACCCGGTGTTTTCTCTCATACACACCCGGAAGCTTTTTAACCCGTTCAAGAGTCTCGATAAATTCGTCTGTCACAAGCCTTGCCTTACCGACTCCGTTGTCTATCTGGCGGTAATCGTCATACCTTAAAGCCTCCGGCAGCTCCCGCCCCGCATCAAAATAAAACTCATCGCTGGCGTGTATAAAATGAAGTCCGTATTTTTCAAAGGCCTCCTTCTGGTATTTTTCGATAATATCAATAACCTCTCCGCATTCTTCGGGGGTAAATGTTCTTAGAGGCTCGAGCCCCTCCCTGAATTTCGTAAGCCCCACGGGGACGACGGAAACGCTCTCCAGAACAGGCAGATATTTCATTAATTCTTTTATTGAATATTCCAGCTCATCCCCGTCATTCCACCCCGGACAGAGCACTATCTGACCGTTCATCGTTATGCCGGCTTCATAAAATCTGTCCACCTTCTTTAAAGCCTCTCCCGCGAATCTGTTGTGCAGCATTTTGCATCTGAGCTCCGGATTCATGGTGTGGAAAGAGATATTTATGGGGGACAGATTATATTTTATTATCCTGTCTATATCGTGGTCGGACATATTCGTGAGGGTAACATAGTTTCCCTGAAGGAAGCTAAGCCTTGAGTCGTCGTCCTTAAAATAAAGGCTTTCTCTCATCCCGGGAGGATTCTGGTCGATAAAACAGAAAATGCATTTATTGTGGCATGAACGGTAATTGTCCATCAATCCGTTGTCAAAAATAATACCCAGATCCTCATCCGCATCCTTCTCGATTTCAAGAGTGACCTCCTCCCCGTCCTTTGTCTCGATAAGGATATCAAGCTCCTCGTCCTGGGTAAGATACTGGTAATCAAAAATATCTTCTATGGGTTCACCGTTTATGGAAACTATGGCGTCTCCGGGCTCCAAACCCAGCTCCTGCGCTATACTTCCCTGTATAACACTTCCGATCACATGTTTATGCTTCATTAAAAATTCCTTTTATGTAAACTTGACTATTATATGTTTATATATGTAAAATATTTTCGCAAAGATTTAAACGGAGGTTTCCCATGCCCAATATCGCTGAACTTGAAAACGCAGTGCCCGTTGGTCCCTTAAAGATAATAGCTCTTCCCTCAATGACCGAAATGGGTAAAACAATAAACGACTATCTCGTGGAATTCCGGAAAGTAGTCCACAACGATTCCGTAAAAAACGACCCTGCCTTTCACGGCTACAAGGAAGACAACTACCTTCTCGAGTATGAACTTCCACGTTTCGGAAGCGGTGAAAGCAAGGCTCTTATAAAAGAGTCCATACGAGGCAAGGATATTTTCATCCTTGTGGATGTATGCAACCATTCCGTCACTTATAAAATGAACGGATATGAAAACCATATGTCCCCGGATGACCATTATCAGGATCTCAAGCGTATAATCGGAGCCTGCAACGGCAAGGCAAACCGCATAAATATTATAATGCCCTTCCTCTATGAAGGCCGCCAGCACAGAAGAAACGGACTCGAATCCCTTGATGCGGCCTATATGCTCGAGGAGCTTTATGATATGGGCGTAAGCAACTTTGTTACCTTTGATGCCCACGACCCCCGTGTCCAGAATTCAACGCCGCTTAAGGGCTTTGACAACTTTATGCCGCCCTATCAGTTTATGAAGGCTCTCCTTGCCAGCGAACAGAATCTCCGGGTGGACAAGGAGCATCTTGTGGTCATATCCCCCGATGAGGGAGCTCTCGACCGGGCAATCTACTTTGCCAATGTCCTCGGTATCGATACCGGAATGTTTTACAAAAGGCGGGATTATACAACCATCGTAAACGGTAAAAATCCCATTGTCGCCCATGAATACTTGGGCGACAGTCTTAACGGCAAGGATGTTATCATAATGGACGATATGATATCTTCCGGCGGCTCCATGATAGATACCGCAGGTCAGCTTAAGAAAATGGGTGCCGGCAGGGTATTTATCTGTACCACCTTCGGACTCTTTACCGAGGGGCTCGCAGGCTTTGACGAGGCCTTTGAGAAGAAATACTTCGACAGGCTTATAACTACCAACCTTACCTATCTTCCGCCTGAAATCTATGATAAACCCTACTTCAAGGTTGCGGATATGAGTAAGTTCATCTCCTCAATAATCGACTTCATGAACCACGACGCTTCGCTTTCAAATGTAATGGCGACCACCGAAAAGATGCATGCGATCTTAGAGGAATACAACGCCCACAGGGATATCTCCCTTAAATAAGGATTAATCTTTTCTAAGGATATCAAAGGTTATATCGACCTTAAAAAGATCTCCGTCGGCGATAACCTCAAAGGTTCCCTTTTGAAGTTCGGTAAGACTCTTTGCGATATAAAGTCCAAGCCCACTTCCCTCGGTGGATCTCGAGGCATCGCCCCTTATAAATTTCTCCGTCAGTTCGTTACCCTGCAGGGTATTCGGCCGGGCGGAGACATTTTTTATGCTGATAAGTATCTTTCCGTTATTACTGCCCTCCAGTTCCTTTACGGAGATATATACTCTGGTCCCCTTAAGAGAATATTTGCAGACATTCTCGAAAAGATTATCCATAAGTCTCCACATATGTCTTCCATCCGCAAGGATATAGGCTCCGGACTCACCGTCAAAAACAGGCTCAAGCCCCGCGTTTTCAAGCTTATCCGAAAACTCCGCGATTATCTGGTGGAGAAGCTCCGTTATCTTTAGTACGGAAAGGTCAACCTCGGTGGTCCCGGAGGAAAGCCTCGACGCGTCGATAAGATCGATAAGCAGCTGCTTAAGTCTTCTGGATTTATCATCAAGGGTTTTAATATACCCGGCAGCAGGCTCCTGAGTTATATTCTCATCCTGCAAAAGATTAACATAATTGATGATGGATGTAAGCGGCGTCTTAAGGTCATGGGAGACATTCGTGATAAGATCCGACTTCATCTTCTCATCCTTCATGCTGGTATTTACAGCATTCTTTATGCCCTCACCGATATGGTTGATCTCATCAGCCAGTTCCTTGTTCTTTGTAAGGAGAGAATCCTTATCGATCTTGTACTCAAGATCTCCTGCGCTGAGCCTTCCCAGCCCCTCCCGTATCGAATTCATATCGGAATCCTTCTTAACCTTCCTTATGGCAAAAAGGATATTTAAAACAATAAGTATGGTAATAAAGAAAAATAACCCGGCATAATTTGAGTTATTGGCGCTTATAACTATGAGCACAAATATCACAAAATTTATTATGAAATAAAAATGGAAAGGAATAAGCGCACTGACATAAGGATTCCTGCTGTTTTCGATCCTGTCCCGAAGACTGCCGTAGCTTCTGTATATGAAATATATCAGGCTGTATTGGGACAAACATCCGTTTCTTATCCTCCGGATAAGTGAATAGATAAACAGTACAAATGTAAAGCTTGTGATGATACCCATTGGTATAAAATAGCCGGGAATATTACCAAGTCTTTCCTCGGAATTTATATTAAAAAGATACCTTGATAACAACACACATCCTAAAAACAGCGACCCGTATATTTCAATAAATACTTTATCGATCTTGTATAAATATTTAGTTCCGTTCGGAAATCTTCCGGCGGTAACGGACATATATATAAACAGCCCCAGATACAAAAGACTTATAAGAGATCCGGAGATAATGCTCTTAAGGAGCATGCTTTTTCTTCCTGATGTAGCCTCAAAGGCAATTGAAAAAGCATCTCCCTGCTTATTAAAATCCCCCTCGATATATGACCAGAGACGCATGGGGCCTCTGAATTCATCCGCATAGGAACGGACATATATATACAGCTCCGATTCATTTACATCCGAAAGAGTCTGGTATTCAAGCCTATCCGGGAAATAAACAATATAATCCCTGTAATCGGAGATTATATTTGTAAGTTCTTCATCGCTTGTTTCAATAGCGCTGAAATGGCTGTCACTGATATTTGAGTAAGTTATCTGTTCATCACCTTCACCGACTCTCAGTATATATTTAAGGTTTATATCCTTCGATTCGTAAAGACCGTTTCCGACTTTGTAAAGGTCATAATACTTTGAATACTTCTCAGCCGCATAAACAAGTGAATCCTCAATATTGTAAAAATCCACCCAGTCGCCCGCAAGGGTACTGAGATCATAAACACCGCTGACAGTTGAGTATATCGGATGCAGGCTTACAACTGAAATGAGCGTATTTCCTTCTTCATCCGTATAGGAACTGATCTTTTCACTGCAATAATCAAGAATATAATCAAGCGCGAGGTCGGACTCATATTTGCCCAGAAATTCCTCTACAGTATATTCCGTGTAATCATAAGTAAAGCCCGTGCGCCCCCATTTTATAAGATCGTCTATATAATAGACAACCTGACTGCTTTTATTCTCCGTACTTGAATTCGAGTACGCAAAGTCAAGAATGTTTACAGAATCGAAGTTTTGTTCTTCTCCTTTTTCTATAACATTCCTGATGGCACTGTAAGTGATGATATCCTGTATCTGGCGGGTGTATATGACTGTATAAATGTCGGAATCCTCAAATACATAATCTTCGCTGAAGGCATTGTTTGGAATAAAAGATTCATCCCCTTCCAGAAAGCTTACCTTGAAATCAGGGTGAAGAAGCAGATTTGCAATTATAACGAAAGCCGCACCGATAAGCAGATGCATTATCACGCTTATGATGATCCTTCCGGTTAATCTTTTTTTCATAAATCTCCTTCGATCTTATAGCCCACGCCCCATACAACCTTAAGATATTCAGGCTCCCTCGGGTTTATCTCTATCTTTTCACGGATATGGCGGATATGTACCGCTACGGTGTTTTCCGCATCTATCGGCTTCTCGTTCCAGATATGCTCATAGATCTGGGGCGAGGAATAAACATTTCCCTTGTTCTTAGCAAGAAACAGTAATATGTTATATTCAATGGGCGTAAGTCTTACAAATTCCCCATCCACAAATACCTGCTTGTTCTCGTCGTTTATAGTAAGACCGCCGATCTTGATCATAGAAGCGTTTTCATCCTTCTGTCCCCCCAGGGAGGTATATCTTCTTAAATTTGATTTAACCCTCGCCACAAGCTCCCCTGCGTTAAAGGGCTTTGTAATATAGTCATCCGCACCGATATCAAGACCGTTTATCTTGTCCTTCTCCTCGGATTTCGCGGACAGAAGTATGATGGGCAGACTGCTGTTTTCCCTTATTGCCTTGGTCGTCTCAATACCGTCCATCTCCGGCATCATTATATCGATAAGAAGGAGCTGAACCTCCTCTTTTTCAAGGATCTCAAGAACTTCCTTTCCGTTATATGCCTTTATGACCTCGATGCCCTCCCTTGTGAGATAAATGCTTATGGCATCAACTATCTCCCTGTCATCGTCACACACTATCACTCTGTCCATCTTAATTCCTCCTCAAAGTAAAAACAGGTCCTCAAAAGCCCCGTTAAAACCCGTTTCCCGCGTAATAAAAGGCGTTTTTTATCCATGAGATGTTTTCACCTGTTATGGCGATAACATCGAAGCGTATCTGCCTGCTTTGGTACTCCTTATGGCTTATCCTGTAATAATCGGAAACCTCAGAAATAACTCTCTGCTTTTTAAGATCAACTGCTTCCGCGGCGCTTCCGTACCTTACTCCCGCCCTGTATTTGACCTCAAAAAACACCAGTGTCCCGTCCGTATCTATTCCGATAATATCTATCTCGCCCTTTGCGGAGCGAAAATTTCTGTCAATTATCCCTACATTCCTTTCCGAAAGAAATCCCGAAGCGATCTCCTCGTATTCCGTGCCCCTCGCTCTTTTATTCAACAGCTGACCCTATATTTCTTAAGCTTATTCTTTATCTTATCCATATTGTCCACAAACAAAAGGATCTCCGCCACCACCTCATAAAGCTCCGGAGGTATCATCTCACCGATCTCAAGCCTCGAGAGCGTATCGGCAAGCTTATCGTCCCTGTGGATCGGGACATCCGCCTCCTTCGCCTTTTCGATTATCTTTTCCGCAATGATCCCAGTACCTGTGGCAATAACCTTCGGGGCGGCATCGTTCGGATCGTATTCAAGGGCTATGGCCTGTTTTTTCTTTTTTTCCTCCGCCATCCTTAAGTCCTCACATCAAAGGAATACTCGGCCAGTTTAAGTCTGCTTCCTGTCTGAGATAATATGCCGTTTATACCTCCGCCCTCCGCCGCGTCGGATATGGGATTCTCCCTGCTTTCCGGGGAGCCCTTTACAGAGGTCTTTGCGGATACGGAATACCCCTTTGCCTCTATCCTTGCGGTAAGCTCATCCATATGCTCCTCGAGAAAATCCAGAATACTCTCATCCGCCACATAAAACTGGGTGCTTACCTTCCGGTTTATGGAAGCTGTATCCATTGCCACATAGACATCCACCGGTCCTAAATGCTCCATGTCAAGATGCAGAAGGGCGCTCACCTTTCCGTCCTTCATATTGAGCTTTTTCCCGTTTGAATAAACATAGAGGTCTCCGTGGGCTCTGTCTCCCCCGGACAGTTTTATGGGAAGCTGTATGTATGAGTACATCTGATTTACCTGATTTAAAAAATCGAGGTTATTACTCATATTGGCAGCGGATTCCCCGGCGGGAGTGTTTTTAAGCCCCGCCTCCTCCAGAGTTTCCTTTAAGGTAATGAGCTGTTTGTTTAGCTTGCTGTAAAGCTCCATCACCTTCTCTTTTTCCGCCACATCGGAAGGGCTTATGCTCCACTGCTCCGAAATGGCCGAAAATATGCTGTCCTTTATAACATTATTCCCGAGAAGTCTCTCGAGCTTTGATGAATCTCCGCTTTTTATTGCATTGTCAATAATACTCTTTGTAATATTAAAAAGCTCCGGAAGGGACTTGCCTGAAAGACTGACCTTATCATCGCTTAAAGCCTCAAGTTCACCGGCAAGGGTCAGCCTTGCGGCATCGTCCAAAGGAATCCTTTCCCTGTCGGCAACATTTTCACTGCCGGTTCGGGTAATATTACCCTCTGCCGTTTGAATCCCGGCTCCGGATGAACCCGCGTTTACTGCCTTCGCCTGATTTTCTGCGAATAGACCGGAATTTACAGCGTTTGTCTTATTCTCCGGATTTGATGTCTCCGTTACTCTTTCTTCGGAGACCGAGGATAAGAGCCTTAAAGCCCTCTCTGCGGCGGAGAGCTTCTCTCCCGCAGGAAAGGTCTCTGTTGGAGCGGTCTCTCCGTCGGCAGCCCCGATGTCATTTTCCGCCCCGGCAACGCTTCCAATATCAGAAAACACCTTTGTGCTTCCGATATCGCCACTTTGAACCGTCTCCCCCTCCGGTATCTGACCGGCAGGCAAAGCAGCGCCGGTATCCGAACCGGTATTGTTTAAAACTGCATCCCCGTTTTTTCCGATGTCCGCGGCGATATCCGCAAGATGGGACAACAGTCTCGCGCTTTGGGAAAGATCAGCTCCTTTTCCGTCAATAAGACCTTCAAGCTCCGAGAGCACATTTGACATCCCCTCGCCGAGCTGATATGAAAGATTTTTATATGAATCTATCTGGGAAAGATTCGTCTCGTTAACATCGATACCCAGCCTGTGAAGATCAACAATATCGGTTATTGATGAATCCCCGTACATTGAGACATCCTTAAAAACATTCTGCAGGGAGGCTCTGTCAACGCTCATTCCCGACTGCATCATCTGCCTTGTCATCTCTACGGTATCCGAGGTTACGGGGAGCCCCGCCATATTAAGTGCCTTGGATATATTCGGATCCGTCGCCATATTGGTAAACAAAGGAGAAAGCATAAGCCCCTTTGTTGAACTTCTTACCTCAAATGTAAGGAGCTTTCCGAGTTCAAGATTCATCGCTCCCGAAAGCTTTGCATCAAAGGCAGCTCCCCCGGGCAGGGAAAGAGTAATGGTATTCCCATCCTTTGATACCACCTGGGCCCGGATAGAATCCCCGGCCTTCAGATCTGCCAGCAGAGCGTCTGCGGCGTTTAACCTTACGGAAGGCTGTTCCCCACCGTTTACCGGTATATTGTTTCCGAATATTTGATTCGTGTTTGTTAAAATATCATTTATATTCATATAAGTACCGGCAGATAGGGGTTAAATAAAATTCTTTATAAAGGTTCTCCTGTGGATAGGACAGGGTCCGTATTTTTTTATCGCATCAATATGCATTTTCGTTCCGTATCCCACATGCTTCGCAAAGCCGTATTCCGGGTAGAGCCTGTCGTATTCCTCCATCTCTCTGTCCCTTGTAACCTTTGCAAAAATACTCGCGGCACCGATGGAAATACTTTTGGCGTCTCCCTTAATTATGGGAACCTGCCTTATATCAACACCGGGTATCGTTACCGCATCGTTTAAAAGTATATCCGGAGTAACGCCCAGGCCGGTGATTGCCTCTCTCATGGCCTCATAGGTGGCCTGCAATATGTTTATCTCGTCGATTCTCTGCGAGGATGCATGCCCGACCGATACGGCGACAGCCTTGTCCTTTATCTCATCATACAGCCTTTCCCTTATCTTTTCGGGAACCTGCTTGGAATCGTTTATGTATAAGATGTCACAGTCCTTCGGAAGTATTACCGCTCCGGCAACCACAGGACCCGCCAGAGGTCCTCTTCCCACCTCGTCGATACCGCAGATAAACCTGCAATCCGAATATTTTCTCTCAAACTCCGACAAAGCATATATCCGTTTC
Source organism: Lachnospiraceae bacterium (assembly GCA_017479285.1). Taxonomy (GTDB): domain Bacteria; phylum Bacillota; class Clostridia; order Lachnospirales; family Lachnospiraceae; genus AC2028. The sequence goes on along the minus strand of JAFVCL010000026.1, from coordinate 44,238 downwards.
TTTTCCGCTTCAAGCTCATCAAGTTTTCTCTTCGCTGACGCAACAAGCTTTTTAACCCCGCCACGCTCATCGCTCCCGAATTCCCCGATAAATAAGCCAAGCTCCTCCGCAGGCGTATTTTTATAAAGACCCGATATCTCTGAAATGCTTTTCATTAGGAACACTCCCGCTTTACAAATGTTTTTCGCCCTTTATTCGATCGGTCCGAAATCTCTGAAGGGAAAGAGTCTGAAAATCGCCCTTCCGATGATTTCCGACCGGTTAACGTTACCGATCACATCAAAACGGCTGTCAACGGAATTGTTACGGTTATCACCCATAACAAAGTATTCATTCTCTCCGAGGGTTATCCCTTCACCCTTTCCGCGTACCCAGCCCGAAGAATCGTAATTGATAGGCTCCCTGCCGTATACATCACTTGTAAGCAGCTCACCATTTATATAGACATATCCGTCCTCTCCGATGCGGACAGTGTCTCCGGGAAGACCGATAACGCGCTTTATATAATAAGTGTTTTTCCTGTCCGCATACTTATACGGGAAGATAACTATCTCGAACCTTTCGGGATCCCTGAATCTGTATGTTATTTTATCCACGATAAGGTGGTTGCCCTCCTCAAGGGTCGGATACATGGAGGACTGATGTACTACGGTTTTTTGTGCCACAAAGGTAATAAACAAAACCGTAAGTCCAAGTGCTATGAGCAAATGTACCGCAAGAGAAAAGAGCTCCTTTAACACTCCCTTGTAGGTTTTATTTCTTTTGCTTTCTTTAACGATATTGTCTGTGTTGTTGTTTTCCATTTTTTTATTCCGGCTTTTCAAGTGAAATATTGCCAAGGCGCCCGGCTCTGAAATCATCTATAAGATAAAACGCGCCCTTGTCTATATCCGGCTCCTCTCCTTTTTTTAATGCTTTTCTGTTTACCGCGATGGACTCGAGGACTTTAACCGACGGGGCATCCTCCTCAATACTATATCGGCTGTTTAATACACCGGGATAACGCTCCTTAAGATAATCAATAAGCTTAATCGCAAGTTCCCCCGTATCCAGGATATTGTCGTTTATCGTGCCCAATATCGCAAGCCGCAGGCCGACGCTTTGATCCTCGAATTTAGGCCAGAGTATTCCGGGAGTATCCAGAAGCTCTATTGAATCGCTCAGCCTTATCCACTGCTTTCCTTTTGTAACTCCGGGCTTATTCCCTGTTTTCGCAGTCGTCTTTCCCACAAAGGAATTTATAAAGGTCGACTTTCCCACATTGGGGATACCGCAGACCATTGCCCTTATGGGTCTGTTTTTGATTCCCCTCTTCCGGTCCCTCTCTATCTTCTCTTTACATACCTCTTTGACGATATTATCTACAGCCTTGACCATCCCCCGGTTTCTCGCGTCCATTGTGAGCACCGGTATATTCTTCTCTTTAAAATACGCTTTCCACATATCGGTAGCGCTCTTATCGGACAGATCCGACTTGTTTAAGATCACGAGTCTGTATTTATTCCTTCCGAGCTCATCAATATCCGGATTGCGGCTGCTCAAGGGTGCCCGCGCATCGAGAAGCTCTACCACAAGATCGACAAGTGATATTTCCTCCTTCATCATCCGGACAGCCTTGGTCATATGGCCCGGATACCATCCGTAATTCATCTGACTATCCCCATCTTTCCGCCTTCCACCGGCAATTTAAACCACACATGCCCCTTTATATCCGTAAGCAGAACGGGACCGATACCCGAGGATCTGCTGTCCTCGCTCTCCGAAGGGTTATCTCCCATCAGGAAATACTCGTTGTTTTCAAGAGTCAACTCGTTTTCAGCAATCCCAGGGTCCGAAATATAGCTTTCAATATATTCCGAAAGCTCCCCATTGACATAAAGTCTTCCGTTTTTTATCTGAACCGTATCCCCCGGGCAGGCAACAACCCTTTTCGTGTAATAATACGAGTTTTCATTTCCGTTAGGAAGGAAGATAACAACATGCCCGGCATGGGGCTTGCCGAGGACATACGAGAATCTGTCGATTAAAAGATCCTGCTCCGGCTCTATCCCCGGTCTCATGGAAGACCCGGCCATAAAAACCTCCATACCGAAAAGCATGACCAGAGCTGTGGCGAGAAAAACCGTAATAAGTACGGATAAAAGCCAGCTTAAAACCTCATGGACAGCTTTATAGCTTATCTTCTTTTTTCTTTTGTAAAAGGACAATCCGTCCGAATAATCTTTCTTAGCCATACAAAGCTAATTATAACATATACCGCTTTAAAAAACGAGAAAAACAAGTTATATCTCCAAAACCGTCCAAAAAACCGGAGATTTTTCCGATAAGAAAAAAGCAACCCTTCCAAAAGGAAGAATTGCTCAAGTGTAAACATAAGAAAGTTATATTATTTAACGATTTCCTTAACCTTTGCCTTCTTACCGATACGGTCACGGATGTAGTTAAGCTTAGCGCGTCTAACCTTACCCTTTCTTACAACCTCGATCTTCTCTACATTGGGAGAATGAAGAGGCCATGTTTTCTCAACTCCTACACCGTTTGAGGTCTTTCTTACAGTGAAGGTCTCACGGTTGCTGCCGCCCTGACGCTTAAGCACGGTTCCTTCAAAAATCTGAATTCTCTCACGGTTTCCCTCTTTGATCTTGCCGTAAACCTTAACGGTATCTCCTACTGCAAAATCATCCACCTCAGCCTTTAACTGCTCGGCTTCGATCTCTTTGATAATGTCGCTCATTTTAAAGCTCCTTCCATACAATGGATGTTCTTAATACCTCACGGGTAACAGAGGACCATCTTTGTTAACACAACATTAATAATCTACTACAAACCCGGTTAAAAATCAAGCATTTTTTATATTTAGCCAGCTAAGAACCTTATCCCCGCCGTAAACACCGATTTTTTCCTGCAAAGCCGTCGATGCCTCGTTTCCAAGGATGATCTGGCCGTAAGGGGTTCTGCCTGCCTCAAGGTCCCTGTTAAACATAAAGCTCTCAAGGTCGGCTGCAAGCCCCCGGTGTCTGTATTTTTCGTCCACATAGAGCATCCCTATGCTGCCCTCACCGTGGGTTCCGATAAAGCCCGCTATCTCGCCCTCAACAAATATACCGTAGACAACTCCGGCGCCAAGTCTTTCTCTGCCGTACTCCGGGCCTCCCAGGGCGTATTTTTCGCCGATGTAGCCGGCATACTCCATACCCAGCCTGCGGATATCCTTGTTTACAACCCTTCTGTGTACCTTCTCAGTATAAACATAATTATGCACATCACAGGATTTTTCTATCCGCTCATCCCTGCAGAGAACCTCCGCAAGACCTGCTGAGCAGACAATGCTTCTTGCGGATCCGGGAATTATGCCGAGCAATTCACCTACCGATATGGAATCCCCAAGACCTACAAGCGCCAGCTTGTCACACTCAAGGTAAATAACAAGGGGATCGGTGCAAATAATATCCCCCGTTCCGCGCCTCAGCGCCTCTATCATCTGAATATTATTTCTTTTGTCCTTTAAAAGCTTCTCAAGGGTGCTCTGCCTTAAAAGATACTTTTCAAAAAGATCAGGTCTGACCTTTTTTGTGAGCTCTATCTGTTTTTCAAGTCTCCAGGCGTTGGTTTTCTTCGGATCCCCGGTAAGCACCTCCTCCGGAACCCTCTTTCCGTTCCACACCTCCGGTCTTGTGTACTGCGGATATTCAAGAAGATCCCCGTAAAAGGACTCGATATCCGCAGAGGTTTCATTCCCCAGTACCCCAGGCACAAGCCTCGCCACCGCATCTATGATTACAAGGGCAGGAAGCTCACCGCCGGTTAAAACATAATCACCAATGGATATCCGGTCCGTTACAACCTCCTCAAGCACTCTCTCATCGATACCCTCGTAATGACCGCAGAGTACGATAAGGTCATCCTCCCCGGAAAGCTCCAAAGCCTTCTTCTGTGTAAAGGGCTCCCCCTGGGGTGTTACATATATGCATCTTATTTTATTGTTATTATGGCTTCCGGATGTGGCGCTTTCATCGCCTGCGGGATTCCCCTCCGGAAATCTTTTACTTAAGATACGGCTGCGGGCTTCTTTATACGCGTCAAAAACCGGCTGGGGCTGCATAAGCATCCCTGCTCCGCCGCCGTAAGTATAATCGTCCACTCTTCCGTTTTTATCCGCCGAAAAATTCCTTATATTTATGACATCGGCTGTTAAAAGGCCCTTTTCAATGGCTCTTCCCAGTATGCTCGTATTCAGTCCCTGTTCAATAAACTCCGGAAACAGAGTAAGTACTGTAAAGTTCATATATTTCTTTCCGAATCTGTTTAAAAAAATAAACCGCTTTAACAAATATATCTCCCGATAAAAGGTATCCGCCTTAGACCCGCGCCAAGACCCAATCCAATTACCGCAATTATCAAAGTATATAAAAGAAATCCGGGAATAACGGGCAGAGACCCACAAAAATCCCTTATGGGATATATTATCTCTATTATTCCCAGGTGACAAAGATATAATCCAAGGGTATCCTTTCCGATATTCCCCCAAAAAAGCTCCGTATGCTTTCCGTAGGTTTTATTACCCGCTTTTTCAAATACAAAAGTAAATATCGCCGCGGACCAGAAAAAAGTAAATATGCTGTAGCTGTCAACGATATACATATTAGGCGTTCCGGCAATATTTGATAACAGGATCACGGATATCGCGCTTAATATCCCGGATATCATACCTGCGCAGTACAATAGCTTTCTGAATTTCTTTTCAAGCCCGATATGAACAATGTAATAGCCGATAATAAAATACCCCACATAGCTGCATACAAGCTGTATATTTCTAAGATCAAGAATAAAAGTAATTATCTCGGCTGCTTTAAATGCCTTTATAGTCTCACATACAATATTAAATATAAAGAATAACAGGATAAATAACCTGATTTCTTTAACAGATGCATTCCTGACCCATGTAACCATAAACGGAAGGATAATATAGATTCCGATTATCATAGGCAGAAACCAAAGATGTGGTCTCCCGATAACGGCGCACCAGATAAGCTGCTTAAACCCTCCCCCGTAGGATGAATAATCATAAATTCCGTACGCAAAACTCCATACGATATAAACAATGCAAAGTCTTAAGATATTGTGGAGCCACAGTCTTTTTAAGTTTAACTTATATCCGGGTGCCAGAAACAACGCTCCGCTTATCATGACAAAAACCGGAACTCCGAAATGCGATATGGAGTTTAAAAGCGCAGATTGCCAAAAGACAGATCCCTTTACCGGCGAAGAATAAATATTGCCGTCAGTAATATGCATTATGATAATACTCACGGCAGAAAGGATCCTTAATATGTCAAAGGCAATATTTCTTTGTTTTTCTTCTTTCAAGGATATACCCCGCTCAGTCTAAAAGCCCGTCAAGTATATGGACCTTAATAAAGCCCTGTTCCACATCCACATCAAGAATACAATCCCTGATGGCCGGAAGCAGCAATTCCCTTCCATCAGTCAACTTAATCTGATAAACATCGTTTGCTCCGGTCTGGATAACTTCCTCTAACTCACCAATAACTGAATTATTCTCGTCATGAACCTTAAGCCCGTACAGATCAGCGATGAAATACTCGTCCTTATTAAGGCTCACGGCATGTTCCCGGTCAACAAATATTCCCTTTTGACGGAATCCGGCTACAGCCTCGGGAGAATCGATCCCCTTAAGCTTAAGGAGCACCTTGTCCGGAGCCACTCTTACGCCCTCAACCTCAAAAGGAACAAAACCGGTCTTGTCCTCTATAAAGACATTTTTACATTTTTTAAACCTTCTCGGGTCGTCAGTTGTAGGAAAAACCTTCATCTCACCGCGAACGCCGTGAGATGAAGTAATAATACCGATTTTGAAATAGGATTCCATAATATTATTCTACTATTTCAACCTCTACTCTTGTATTGTCTCTTGTCGATGCAGCTTTAACAACGGCGCGGATGGACTTTGCTATCCTGCCCTGCTTGCCGATGACCTTACCCATATCGGAAGGTGCCACACGAAGCTCGACAATGGTGGTTCTCCCCTCGGTTCTCTCGGTCACACTGACCTCCTCGGGATTATCTACAAGAGCCTTGGCCATAACTTCTACTAATTCCTTCATTACAAGACTCCTCCTACGAATAGTAATCTGCTATACAAATTTCAGTCAACAGTATCAGTCCGATTACTTCTCGATTCCGGCGATCTTGAAAAGCTTGGAAACAACCTCTGTAGGCTGAGCTCCGTTTGCAAGCCACTTCTTGGCTGCCTCTTCGTTGATATTAAAGGTTGAAGGATCTGTGGAAGGATTGTAGGTTCCGATTTCCTCGATGAAGCGTCCGTCTCTGGGAGCGCGTGAATCTGCCACGATAACTCTGTAAATAGGATCCTTCTTCTGACCCATTCTTCTTAATCTGATCTTAACTGCCATTTTTCTTTTCCTCCATAAAATAGATTAAATAAGGAATTGCTTATAACAATCCTTTTGTATATAGTTTAAGAGTTTTTACTCCGACTACCAAAATTAAAAAGGTCTTCTGCCTCCGCCAAGGCCCCCGAAGCCTCCCAGGCCTCCGAACAATCCTCGTCCGTGCTTGTTTCCGGTCATCTGCTTCATCACCTTCTGGCTTTGTTCAAACTGCTTTATAAAACGGTTTACCTCGGCTATATCAACACCTGCGCCTTTAGCGATTCTGAATTTTCTTCTCGGATTCAAAAGCTTTGGATTTCTCCTTTCGGCAACAGTCATGGAAAGCACAATGGCTTCCATGTGCTTAAGCTTCTTCTCATCCACCATTCCTTCAATGTCCGAAGCCTTCATACCCATTCCGGGAAGCATTCCCATAATACCGGCAAGTCCGCCCATATTCTGCATCTGCTTCATGCTCTCGAGATAGTCCTCAAAATCGAACTGCCACTTCTTCATGCGCTTAGCCATGTCGCGGCTCTTATCTTCGTCTATGTCAATATTCGCCTGTGCCTTCTCGATAAGGGAAAGTACATCGCCCATACCGAGTATCCTGCCTGCGATACGGTCAGGGTGGAACTGCTCAAGGTCGTCAAGCTTTTCCCCCATACCGCAGTAGAAAATGGGCTTTCCGGTAACGGCTCTTATGGAAAGAGCTGCACCGCCTCTCGCGTCGCCGTCAAGCTTTGACAGTATAACGCCATCGACTCCCACCTTCTCGTCAAATTCCTTAGCGACATTCACCGCATCCTGACCGGTCATGGCATCTACAACAAGGATCGTCTGATGAACCGTTACAGTCTTTTTTATCTCCTGCAGCTCAGCCATCATCTCTTCATCAACATGAAGCCGTCCGGCTGTATCAAGGATAACCACATTATATCCGTTCTTTTCGGCATGCTCTACCGCTTTTGCGGCTATCTGCGGCGGCTTGACATCGCTGCCCAGCGAAAATAAATCCACATCTACCGCTTCAGCATTTATTTTTAACTGGTCGATAGCCGCGGGTCTGTAAATATCGCAGGCAACAAGAAGACTCTTTTTACCCTTGCTCTTAAAACGCTTTGCCATCTTTGCGGTCTGGGTCGTTTTACCTGCACCCTGAAGACCCACCATCATAATAACGGTAACAGCTTTTCCGGGCTGAAAGGAAACCTCCGAGGTCTCGCTTCCCATAGTCTCTATAAGCTCATCATTAATAAGCTTAATGACCGTCTGGGCGGGATTAAGACCGTTAAGCACATCCGCACCGATTGCCTTTTCTTCAATGGTTTTCGTAAACTGCTTAACAACCTTGAAATTTACATCCGCCTCAAGAAGTGCCATTTTGACTTCCTTGAGTGCCGACTTTACATCCTCCTCGGACAGCTTTCCCTTTCCGCGGAGTTTTTTAAACACATTTTGAAGTTTGTCTGTTAAACTTTCAAAAGCCAAATTACAATTCCTCTAAAATATCGTGTGTAAGAGCTCTTATTTCACTCAGCCTGTTTTCCAGGGTATCCTTGCCATCATTGGGCTCTGTAAGCTTCTCTATCCTTGTGACCGTCTTTTTAATGGACACAAACTTCTCTACAAGATGGAGCCTTTCCTCATAACCCTGGAGTATCCGGTCGCACCGCTTTACAAGGTCATGTACGCCCTGACGCGTTATTCCCTGTTCCTGTGCCACCTCCGCAAGGGACATATCCTCAAACACAAAGCTTTGGTAGACCGCTTGCTGGTGCTCGGTAAGGAGCTCGCCATAAAAATCATAAAGAAGGGATTTTTCAAATAACTCATCCATTATAGGTCCCCTTTAATACTGTAAAAGCGCACATATACTAAAATAGTACATGTGCGCAGATCTGTCAAGTATTTTTTCTTTACACCCTTGTTTTTTATTTACACCCATTAAATCCGGATATATTATTACCTGTTTTCATCAAGGTAAAGTTGTACCCTGCTGTCGATTATCCTTGCGGTTTCCTCAGCGGTCTTTTGACCTGCTATAAATGCCCCGAGCTCCTCATCCACGATTACAAGTATCTGTTCAAGCTCCGGCATTACCGGCTTAGCCTCTGCCAGCATCCGTTTATACTTCTCACATTCTTCGTCTGTAAGTTCTTTGTATTCATAATACCCAAACGGTCCTGTAGCGCCTCCCTCGGTGTATTTCATTTCTTCATTATACTCATCGATATACATGTCCAAAACAGACATTCTTAGCGAAAGAAAACCATAATCCTTATTTTTTAGTCCGCATTTTGCAAGTTTCTTTTGTCCTTCTACTGAAATAAGATATGACAGAAAATCCAATGCACCGTTTTTTTGCTCTGAAGCGTCGTTAAGATATATACAGATGCTGTTTATATAAGCCGAGCTCTTATCGCTGCGTGGAAATCCGATCCAATTATCATCACCGTTATATTTATTTGAATAATTCTGAATAATGCCAATATTTACCGAAGGACTTCTCCACTCGCAGTCGCAGGCAATCTTATAAAGTTTTTCAAAATCCTCCTGTTTATTATACCAGTCCAGCGCTTTCTCTTCCGGAGAACCATATTTTTTTGCAAATTCCAAAAGTTTTATAAAGCTCTCATCTTCAAGATTACTTTGCCCATTTTCCCAGTCTATCAGGTCTTTATTTGATTCATCGTACAATCCCAGAAAAAACACTATATCCTCAATTGACACAAGTCTTCCGTGGGAGCTACCGAATAAAGTATACTCAGAAGCATCGATAATATCTATGCACTCATCAAGCGTCCATTAATCAATATCTCCGACAAGCGCATTACCTGTAACGCAATTAATCGGTGAAATATGATAAGGTATACCATATTGATGACCGTCAACTATACCGCACGCAAGCGCTCCGGGTATAAAATCGGAGTTATCCGCGGAAGCAATGATTTCGTCGAGTACAGCAAAAGTACCGTTTCGAACCGGTCTGAGGGGAGCAATAAGATTTCCTGTGATCAGTTCAGGACCTGTTCCCGTAGATATTTCCACAGAAATGTTCTTTTTGTAATCTTCAATATCCATATTTTGGGGTGCGGTTTCAATAATTACACTGTAATATGGATTTTTATTATTATATTCCGAAATAAAATCCTCCAAAACCGGATCCCTGTATGACATACAAAAACGAATCGTCTTTTTATCGATTTTCTTATCCGACAATTTATTTACCGTATAAACATAATATGAATCCTCATAAGCTGTATATACCTTAAATTCGTCATTGTTTTTAACCGCTCCGTAAAAACTCTCCGCCATTATACCGAGAGCGCTGAAATAATCCTTCTCCTGCTCAGCGCCGCTGAAAGTATTAAACGAACCATTATAGAACATGGATACTTTACTGTTTTTGTCTATACAGCCCCATAAAATAAAACCGGTCACATCTTCACCCGCAAAACTGTATACTGACTTATCTTCCGGCGAATCATATAGGAAAAAGCTGCTTCCATCATATTCAACAATGTAAAGATTATCTCCTTCACCTTCTATACACCCTACAATACTGTTTTCAAAGTTAAAGCTTTCTGATTCCCAGGTATTTTTTTCTATCCTTGTCAATCTGTTTGAAGGGGTAACGGGAGAACCGTAATATCCTAAATAATCACCTGTGAAATAAAAGTAACCGTCTTCGTAATATCCCTTACTTCTGGCAGACTCATTTGGAATCTGACCAAGTACCTTTACTCCCTCCTTTTCGTTAAAACTGCCCACATAGCCTTCGTACATACAGTTTATCCTGAAAAAACCGTATCCTCCAGAACACCGATCAACTCTGTGATTTCTACCAACCTGTCATCAAATACATCATTATAATTTATAAGGTATGCGTTATTTTCGCCACTTTGATTTACCGTTCTAAGACATATACCATACAGCTCATAAAAATACGGATAGTCAGGATTATTGTTACCCATAAGTGCCTTGCTGCATAATTCATCTATAACATATAATGTATCCCCGTAGACTCCCGCATCCATTCTGGCAACGCAGCCACCCTCTGTCTCCGTCACATTGCCGGCAACATGCGTATAATAGCTTTTTTTCTCCCGGTCAAGCCATTCTTCCGTTATCGAGGGAATCTCCGGAAGCTCCAACTCATCACAAAAAACCGAATATCTCTCAGAACCCGAAATATTACCGTCAGACTGTAAAGCCGAAGAATCATTCTCCAAAACAGAAACCTCAGACTGTGGCGCATCGCCACAGCCTGAGATCATGGCTGAAACAAATATCAGATTTATAAGAATAATATTTTTAATGCGATTGATTTTCATATTATCCCCCACACTATTATTCCTTCTTTAAAACCCGAAATTATTCAAGCTTGAAATTATTTACGATATCGATAAGGTTGTAAGCAGTCTTCTGCTGCTGCTGAGCCATATCCGCAACGCTCTCCACCGCGCCGGAAACATTGTTTACCGAATCGGTTATCTCGGCGGATTTACTTGAAGTATCCTGGGTGGATTCTGCTATGCTCGCAACCGCGTCGTTAACCTCATTCATGGAGTTGCTTATCATTCCGGTCATCTCTTCTATCTGGGAAGCAAGCTTACCGAACAGCGCGGCATCATCCCCGTACTGATGTCCGACCTCCACAAAATTGTCATAGTCAGGCGTAACGGTCTCCGTAACAAAGGAAAGCAGCTTATTTGAGCCTTCGGACATTTCCATAAAGGCATTCTGAATCTCGCTTGTTGTTCCCTTTATCTTTTCGACCGCATCCGCAGTCTCCGATGCAAGCTTGTTTATCTCCGTGGCAACGACAGCGAAACCTCTTCCGGCTTCACCCGCTCTCGCCGCCTCAATGGAAGCGTTAAGCGAAAGAAGGTTTATCTGCTCCGCAATCTCGGAGATTGTGGAAGCAAGAGTATCTATCTCGTTTACTACGGCAGCCTTGGAATTAGCATGCTCAAGCTCTTCTCTTCTGAGATTTGCGATAGAGATAGCCTCATCATGTGCCTTTCCGCTCTTTTCACGGATTTCCCTAGCGCGCCTTGTTATGCGGTCAACCTCCTTCTTTGTGGTGGCGGTCTCTTCCGCGAGTCCTCTCACAGACTCATTTACATCCGCAACAGAAGCGCTTACCTCCTCGGTCGCGGCACCGGTCATCATCATTGCGTCATTTACAACAGCCATATTCTCACGGATCTTCTCAAATTCCGCGTTAAGCTCCTGCGACATGGCTCCGAGTGTGGTTGAAACCTCGTTCACATCATAGGATTCCTTTGCAATGCCCTGAATGATGGTTTTATTGCTGGAATACATGTTATTTAGAGCATCGCTGACCTTTCCGACCTCATCCTTTGACTTAATGTTAAGCTGGGGAATGGTAAAGTCGCCGGAAGCAAGCTCACCCGCAAACACGGAAACCTTTGCAAGCTGTTTTGTAACCGCATTTATAACTAAGAATATGACCACAGCTCCCACCGCAAGGGCGATAACAAGGATAGCGATCATAATATTAAGCATCTTATACACATTTGATAAGAGCTCCTTATCGTCAATCTGGAGCATAAGCTTCCATCCAACCTCGGGAAGGGTGGAATAGAATACATCATACTTTACGCTTCCGTCAGTATAAGTCCCCGTTCCCTTGTCATTGGAAAGAACGGTATTTCCAAGCCCCGCAAGGGATTTATTGGAATCTTCGAGTATGTTTTCCCCGTTTTCCGACTTGGTGGTATCCCTGTGATAAAGAAATACACCGCTGGAGGTCGTCAGCATTGCCGAGCCCGTCTCTCCCATGGTAATACTGCCCACAGCCTCCTCGATGGAGCCAAGCTGGATGTCCACGGTAACACAGCCGATATAATTCTTGTTTTCATCGAAAATCGGCGCAGAGCAGGTAGCCATAACCGTTGCGGAAACCGGGTCGTAATAAGGATCGGTGATCTTTGCCTCTCCGAATCCCAGCTTTGTCGCGTTAATATAGTATTCCTCACCGAAGTAATCGTAATCCTCGTTGCTGTAATCCATGGTAAGGACTATATCTTCGCCGTCGACATAATAATACGGACCATAGTACTTAAGTCCCTCATCAAAAGCATAAGGCTCAAACCAGAGACCTGAACCGGAGATCATATCGTTACCGTCTATGATCCTCGTCAGCATCAGCTCAAAATCGACCTCCTTTGCAGTCTTGTAGGTGGCCGAAACGGCACTTGCGATATCAAGGGCGGTATATCTTATAACATTAAGTTCCCCGTCCATATCATTGATAACCGCTTCAAGCTTTCCGTCAGCGATATCTTTTGCCTGCTGCGTGATTATCGTACGGCTCTCCTGTAAGCTGAATGCCGCCATAAGAATCAATACTATCGCAAACAAAGGCAAAAGAGTTATAAGCATCTTTGTCTTTATACTCTTCAAATCTGTACCCTCCTGTAAAATCATAGAACAGTTAATGTGTAGTACTGATATTATACTCTAAGAGGATAGATGTTGTCTAATTGTTTTTATATACTTATAAAAAACTTAAATATAGCTTAACTGTTCTCATCAAGATAAAGCTGTACCCTGCTGTTTAAAATCTCCGCCGTCTTTTCTGCGCTTCTCTGCCCTTCAAAGTATGGAGACAATTCCTCAGATATCATATCCATAATATCGTAAACATAACTATTTCCGGCCTTGGCATTCTCACATATCTCTCGAATACAGTTCTTTCCTTCATCATCAAGCGGTCCGGTAAAGCGTATCACCGATTAATTTTTTATCAAGCTCAATAATTCTCGAGTCCGGATACTCATAAAAGCCTCCAATGAATATGTCCGAAGAACAAATGCTCTTCGGACATTATAGTTCTATTGACCATGAAATCTTTTATAAATCAAAATTATATATTCGTTGAAACCACCTTGGGTTTATAGCCTTCCTTTTCAAGAGCGGCGATTATCTCCTTTTTGTGGTCCGTGCCGAAAGCTTCGAGGGTAATGCGCAGCTCTACGGCGGCGTTTCTGTTTATGGAAACAAACTGGTTATGCTCAAGCTTGATAACATTTCCGTTTACGCCGGCGATAATTCCGGATACCCTCGAAAGCTCACCCGGCTTGTCGGGAAGAAGTACGGAAACGGTAAAGATCCTGTCTCTCAATATAAGTCCCTGCTGAACAACGGAGGACATTGTAATAACATCCATATTTCCGCCGCTGAGTATGGACACGACTCTTTTATCCTTTACATTTAACTGCTTAAGCGCGGCAACTGAAAGAAGGCCGGAATTTTCAACGATCATCTTGTGGTTTTCGACCATATCAAGGAATGCCACCACAAGATCGGCGTCCTCAACGGTTATGATATCATCAAGATTTTGCTGTAAATAAGGGAAAAGCTTTTCACCCGGGGTCTTTACCGCTGTACCATCGGCTATCGTATTTACTACGGGAAGGGTAACAACCTTTCCTGCCTCAAAGGAAGCCTTCATACAGGCGGCACCGGCAGGCTCCACACCGATAACCTTTATCTTCGGATTAAGAAGCTTTGCAAGTGTCGATACACCAGTCGCAAGCCCACCTCCCCCGATGGGAACAAGAATATAATCCACAAGAGGAAGCTCTTTAACTATCTCCATGGCGATGGTACCCTGTCCTGTGGCAACCGTAAGATCGTCAAAGGGATGAACGAAGGTATAACCATTCTTTTCCGCAAGCTCGTAAGCCTTTGCACAAGCTTCGTCATACACATCCCCATGAAGGATAACCTCTGCTCCGTAGCCCTTGGTACGGTTTACCTTTATAAGCGGAGTTGTGGTCGGCATTACGATGGTCGCCTTTGCGCCGAAGGCTTTGGCTGCGTAAGCGACACCCTGGGCATGGTTTCCAGCGGAGGCGGTTATAACGCCCTTTGCCCTGTCCTCATCGCTCAAAAGACTCATCTTGTAATATGCGCCGCGAAGCTTGTATGCTCCGGTATACTGCATATTCTCCGGCTTAAAATATATCTTGTTTCCGTATTTCGCGCTGAAATACTCCGAATATACAAGTTTAGTTTCGGAAGTAACCTTCTGGACAACCTCGGTTGCCTCCTCAAAAGCGTCAAGTGTAAGCATTTCCTTATCCATTTCATCTTCCTCTTTTCTAATTGAAAATTGCCTCTACAAATGCATCGGGATCAAACTTCTGCAGATCGTCGATATGCTCGCCCACTCCGATATATTTAACCGGAATATCAAGCTCCGACTGTATCGCAACGGCAATGCCGCCCTTCGCGGTTCCGTCCATCTTTGTCAAAACAATACCTGTAAGCGGAGCGACCTCTGAAAACTCCTTAGCCTGGATAAGAGCATTCTGTCCTGTGGTTCCGTCAAGAACTATAAGATTCTCCCTGTGCGCATCCGGAAACTCCCTTGAAATGATCTTGTCCATCTTGCGGAGCTCCTCCATGAGATTCTTCTTGTTGTGAAGACGCCCTGCAGTATCGATAAGGAGAATATCAACTCCTCTTGCCTTGCATGCGGAAACCGCATCAAAAACCACGCTTGCCGGGTCTGCGCCTCCGGTAGAACCGACGATGGGAACACCCGCCCTGTCCGCCCAGACCTCAAGCTGCTCGCTGGCGGCCGCTCTGAAGGTGTCCGCGGCTGCAATTAAAACCTTCTTTCCCTGTGCCTTAAATTTAGAGGCAAGCTTTCCGACGGTAGTTGTCTTTCCGACTCCGTTTACACCGATAACCATAATTATCGATTTCTCGGACTCGAACCTGTACTCCGTCTCCTCAACCTTCATCTGTGCCTTTATGGATTCCTTAAGGATATCCCGGCACTCCTCGGTCTTTTTAAGATGATCCTTTTTTACTCTTGCTTTAAGATCATCAATAATGCTTTCAGTGGCGGTAACTCCGATATCCGCCATAATAAGGATTTCTTCGAGTTCCTCATAGAAATCATCATCGATCTCCGAAGCGGTAAACGCATTGCTCAGGCTCTTTGCAAAGCTGTCACGGGTCTTGGTAAGTCCTTCCTTAAGACGGGCAAAGAACCCCTTTCCCGGCTCCTCTGCGTTATTCTGCTCCTCGGTATTCTTCTCTTCAGTGTTCTTCTCTTCAGTATTCTTCTCTTCAGTATTCTTCTTTCCAAAAAACCACATATTTTTATCCCTCACCTACTCATCAAGATCCTTCTCGATAAGATTTACGGATACAAGCGTGGATACGCCCTTCTCCTGCATCGTAATACCGTAGAGGCGGTCCACATTTTCCATAGTGCCGCGCCTGTGTGTTATAACGATGAACTGCGTGTTCTTTGTCAGCTTATGCAGATACTTGGCGAAGCGCCCCACATTTGAATCATCAAGCGCCGCCTCTATCTCGTCAAGAAGACAGAAAGGCGAAGGCTTGAGGTTCTGGATTGCAAACATGAGCGCGATTGCCGAGAGAGCCTTCTCACCGCCGGAGAGCTGCATCATATTCTGCAGCTTCTTTCCCGGGGGCTGGGCGATTATCTTTATGCCCGCCTCGAGAATATCCTCATCCTCCATAAGCTCAAGGGTTCCCTTACCTCCGCCGAACAGTTCCTTGAACACCCTGTCGTACTCGTCGCTTATCTCGGCAAACTTCTCCGTAAACTGCTTTCTCATGGCACTGTCAAGCTCCTCGATGATACCCTTTAAGGTCTCCGCAGCCTGTACAAGATCGGTCTGCTGGGTCTTCATCGTATTGTATCTTCCGGAGATTTCCTTGAATTCCTCTATCGCGTTGACATTAACATCTCCGAGGCGCCTTATCTTGTCCTTTATCTCCCCGATATCACGCTTCATGACCGTAAGATCCGTCATGGTTTCGTCCCTTATCTCGGCGGCGGCGGAAAGCGTTATCTGGTACTCATCCCACATATAATTTATATGGCTCTCGATGGATTCCTCGGTTCTTTCCTTCTGTGAATTGAGACGGAACACCTCCTTGTCGAGGGAGGTCATCTTTGAGGACAAAGCCTCGCGGTCTTCAAAGAATGACTTCTGCCTGGATGCAAGCTCGTTTTTCTTTTTCATATTCTCCTGCATCTGCATCTGGCGCTCTTCTGCCACAGAATATGATTTCTCGATGGTCGTTTCGATTTCGGATATCCTTGTCCTGTTCTCCTCCACAGATTTTGCGTTGGCTTCAAGAGCGGAGAGAACGGCTCCAAGCTCCTCCTCCGATTTAGCGAGTTCCGAGTCTATTCTTTCAAGGTTTGCCTGTTTAAAGCTCTGGGCCTGGCGCATCTTTGAGACTTCTACCTCGAATGCGTTGACCTTTGCGGCAGCCTCGCTCTCCTCTTTATGCTTATCCTCAAGGAGCGCTGAAAGCTTTTTAACCTCCTCCTGGGTCTTCTCCTCGAGCTCCTCGCTGGTCTTAAGCTCCTCCAGGGCTGCTTCACGGCCTTCCTTTATCTCCACCAGCTGTGAATCGATGGTCTGCTGTTCCCTGCTGAGGGAAAGAAGGCTCTCCGACTCCTCCTCCATTCGTTCTCTCGCGGAGCTTAAGTTTATCCTTGCGGTATTCTGCTTTATGGTAAGCTCCTGGATTTCGAGCTTTATATGCTCTAATTCAGTTCTCTTTTCCGTCCGCTTATCCCTTAAGGAATTGACCTCTCTGTCCCCGTCTTCGATATCCTTCTCCAGTTTTTTTACGCTCTTTTCAAGGTCGGCTATCTCCCTGCGCTTTCCGAGGAAGTTGGTATTGTTCTTGAATGCGCCTCCGCTTATGGCACCGCCGGGGGTAAGAAGCTCTCCCTCGAGAGTTACCATACGGATTGTGTAATGATATTTTCTTGCTATCTTTGTCGCGTTATCGACAGTATCCACCACAACAAATCTTCCGAGAAGACTTTCCGCGATATCGGCATATTCCGGCTCCGTCTCCACAAGAGTATGGGCAAGTCCGAGAACGCCCTTTTCATCGAGTACCTCTACAGCCTTTATCTTCTGGGGGTTCTTGACCGCGTCGAGAGGAAGGAAGGTTGCTCTTCCAAGTCTACCCTCTTTAAGAAATGCGATAAGCTTCTTAGCGGTTTCCTCGTCCTTTGTGACGATATTCTGGATATTTCCCCCCAGAGCCGTCTCTATCGCCGTCTCATACCGCTTGTCAACCTTTATGATATCCGCAACAACACCTACAATACCCTTGATGCTGTCCTTCTGCTCCATAACCTTCTTGACGCTTCCGCCGTAGCCCTCGTACCTCTCGGCGATATCAAGAAGGGTCTGCAGCTTTGTCTTTTCCTGGTGGTACAGGTTCTGGTTCTGTCTTAAGGCGTCATCCTTTTTATTTATCTCGGCGCGGAGAGATTCGATCTCATTTTCAACAGAGACGGATTTCTCATTCGCAGCCTTTATATTCTTTGTCGCGGCCTCAAACTCATCCTCGAGAGCCTTTATGGTATCCTTCCGCTCCTCCTCATCGGATTTAACCCGAAGAAGCCTTGAATTAAGCTCTGCCTTGCGGACTCCGATCTGCTCACTCATGGAATCGAAACGGCTCATCTTTGCCTTTATGGTCGAGCGGGAATTCAGTTCGTTGATAATAATGTTTTTGCCGTCCTCAACCCGTTTGTTCAGATCCTCTATCTGTCCCTGAACCTCGGAAAGTGCATCCGCCAGCTCCTTTGCGGTCTTCTCGATTTCCTTTGCCTGCTCATCGGAATCCCGGTTGTCGTTAAGGATCTTATCCCTCTCGGCTTTTCGCTCCCCTATCTCCGCATTGATGGCATTTTTTCTTTCGATGTAATAAGCATCGCTGTCGCCGGCGGAGCGGATTTTTTCCTTTAAAAGGTTTATCTCCCCCTCGAGACGGCTCCTGTTAAGGTCCGTGCTTGAGAGCTCGTTTCTCGCCTTTTCAATCTCCCTGTCCAGCTCGGATATCTCGCCCGCCATCCGGTCATATTCCTCGCGGACGCCGTCAAACTGTTTTCTTACCTCGGCGAGATCATTATTGGCAAACTCAAGCTTTTCCTCCGTATCGGAGAGATTGTTCTTAAGCCTGTCGTGCTCAAGGAGGAAGGTATTTACATCAAGGGTTTTAAGATTTTCCTTTAAGCTGAGATACTGCTTTGCCTTCTCCGACTGGCGCTCCAAAGGACCGACCTGGCGCTCCAGCTCGGTTAAGATATCATTTACCCTGACAAGATTGTTCTGCTCGTTTTCAAGCTTTTTAAGTGCCGCGGATTTACGGCGCTTGTATTTAACGATACCTGCCGCCTCGTCGAAAAGCTCCCGCCTCTCCTCGGGCTTGCCGGAAAGGATCTTATCGATCTGGCCCTGTCCGATAATGGAGTAGCCCTCCTTACCGATACCGGTATCGTAGAACAGCTCGTTTACATCCTTAAGCCTGCACGCCGTACCGTTTAAAAGGTATTCACTCTCGCCCGAACGGTAAAGCCTTCTGGCGATGGTAACCTCCTCGTAATCCGTGGGAAGGGCGTGGTCGGAATTATCAAGCGTTATTGCCACATAAGCATAGCTGAGAGGTTTTCTCGTCTCTGTTCCGGAGAAGATAACATCCGTCATGGTTCCGCCACGGAGCTGCTTTACGCTCTGTTCTCCCAGAACCCAGCGCACCGCGTCCGCCACATTACTCTTTCCGGAGCCGTTGGGCCCGACGATACCTGTTATACCGTTGTGGAACTGGAAAACGATCTTATTTGCAAAAGACTTAAAGCCCTGTACTTCAATACTTTTTAGAAACATAACCCTTTTCTCTCAATTTAAGTAATGCCTGATATGCTGCCTGCTGTTCGGCCGCCTTTTTCGTGCGACCCTTTCCGGCTCCCAGCTCATTTCCCCCGGACATAACCGAAACCTCAAAAACCTTGTCATGCTCCGGTCCGCTCTCTCCGGTAAGCACATACTCAAATTCTTTCTTTAATTCGCCCTGCATTACCTCCTGCAGAGTACTCTTGCTGTCATAAAACAGCGCCTTATCCTCAAGATCCGACAAAACAAAACGATGGATATGCTTTTTCGCACATTCCATACCGCCGTCAAGGAATATAGCGCCGATTATCGCCTCCATAACATCGGATACAATGCTCTCCCTAAGTCTGCCCCCGGTGGCCTCCTCTCCTTTTCCGAGGAGGATATAGCTGCCCAGGTCAATATCTCTCGCGCATATCGCAAGGGAGGGCTCGCAGACCATGGAGGCTCTCAGTTTTGTGAGTTTTCCCTCCGGAAGAAGCGGATACTTATGAAAAAGGAATTCGGAGGAAACGACTTCAAGAACCGCGTCGCCGAGAAACTCCAATCTTTCATAATCACCCGACTTGCCGATCTTTAATTCATTGGCGTAGGAGCTGTGTGTAAGCGCCTGTTTAAGAAGGGACTTATCCTTAAACTCATACCCGATAGCCTTTTCAAGATCGGAAAATTCAAGATTATTCATTTTTATACCTCAAAAAAAATAATTCCCGAATGTCAATCTTCCATCCGGGAATCAGGATTCCAAATGTCTGATCAGCAAGGAGCTCCAAAGCTTAGTTTAAAGCATCCTTAATAAGCTCAACAGCCTGGCCTACAGTTGTAATATTCTCGGCGGCTTCTTCCTCTACATGAATATCAAATGCGTCCTCAATGCCCATAATGATCTGGTAAACATCAAGAGAATCAGCCCCGAGGTCATCGGTAAAAGTGGTATCGGGAGTTATCTCGTCGGGATCCACATTGAGAACCTCCGCTATAATAGCTTTTAATTTTTCAAGTTCCATAATACATACTCCTTTTTTATTTCGTTATGTTGAACTGTATCCTTATTCTTTATTTTCTTCCTCTTCCGCGCGAAGTATATCCCTTATCTTTCCGTTAATATCAAGGTCTGTAAACTTCACACACTGAAGAATTGAATTCTTAATAGCGACCGACGAGCTGCTTCCGTGGGTCTTTACAAGCAGTCCGTTGCATCCCAAAAGAGGCGCTCCGCCGTAGCTTTCCGTGTCAAATATCTTTAAGGTCTTCTTTAATGCCTTCTTGGATAAAAGCGCTCCTATCTTGGAGATAAAGGTGGACATAAGCCCCTTCTTTATCATCTTTACGAGAGCACCGCTTACCCCCTCCATCATCTTAAGTACAATATTTCCGGTAAAAGCTTCGGCAACGATAACATCCGCTCCGCCGTAGGGAACATCCCTGGCCTCACAGCTTCCGATGAAGTTGATTCCTTTAGCCTCCTTGAGAAGAGGGAAGGTTTCCTTTACAAGCGCGTTTCCCTTTTCCTCCTCGGCGCCGATATTAACTATCCCCACAGTCGGATTCTTTATACCGAGGAAATTCTCTGCGTATATCGAGCCCATCTGGGCGAACTGGACGATGGCCGTGGGCTTGGCGTCCACATTTGCTCCGCAGTCCA
The DNA here is from genome assembly GCA_017479285.1 of Lachnospiraceae bacterium. Lineage (GTDB taxonomy): Bacteria > Bacillota > Clostridia > Lachnospirales > Lachnospiraceae > AC2028. The sequence goes on along the minus strand of JAFVCL010000026.1, from coordinate 23,452 downwards.
GCAGAAATGAAATACCTTTGGTCGTGGGGATAACTGTGGCAAGAGGCGGTCTTTCGATGCCTTTTATCCTGCCCACGATTATCTGTCCACCCACAAGAAAAGCCCCGGTGGATCCGGCGGTAACAAGTGCATCGCACTCCCCCTCTTTAACAAGGTACATGGCTCTTACAAGGGAGGAATCCTTCTTGCGCCTTACGGCGTTTACAGGCGGCTCTGCTGTCTCAATAACCTCGGTGCAGTGAACTATCTCTATCGACTCCGCATTGTACTCGTACTTCGAAAGCTCTTCGCGGATCTCGGGCTCCTTTCCGCAGAGATATATCTTTACGCGGGACTCGCTATTTGCAGCCTCCACTGCGCCTTTAACGATTTCTCCGGGAGCATTGTCTCCGCCCATCGCATCGACAGCTACTTTTATAATTCTGTCCATTTTTAATTTTTCTCCAATCAGCGAACGCTTAAATACGGCGTTAATTGAATTCATTTACCGTTTAGTAAACTCTAAAAGATACTATACAAGAGCAGAACATAAAAATCAATAATAAATATTAAAAAAAGAAGCCGAAATAATCGACTTCTTAGTTAATCTCGTATGAACTTGAGGAAGGTCAATCAACATCGATAACCTGTTTCTTGTCATAAGAGCCGCACTTCTTGCATACTCTGTGGGGCTGCATAAGAGCGCCGCACTTGCTGCACTTTACGAGAGTAGGAGCAGACATCTTCCAGTTAGCTCTTCTCTGGTCTCTTCTTCCTTTGGAAGATTTATTCTTGGGGCAGATTGACATGATTTACACCTCCTTAGTGGAATCCATTATTTTATCGAAAATAGCTGCCATGCGAGGGTCCGGCACAAAGGTATCGCATCCGCAATCCCCCTCGTTCAGATCCTTTCCGCAGACCGGGCAAAGCCCTTTGCAGTCCTCACGGCAGAGGATCTTGACAGGCCAGTTTATTGTAATATCATCATGCAAAAGCCTTTCGGTATCAATGCTGTATCCTTCCATGATGCTGTGAATCTCTTCATCCTCATCAGGATCCGGAGCTTTAAAATCCGGGGATGCACATTCTCTGTCGATATCGAAATCAAGGGGAAGGATTACTTCCTTAAGGCATCTGTCGCAGGAAGCCTTTAAAGCCATTCTTACCCTGCCCGAAACCAGAGCCTTGCCCTTTTCAATAAAGCTAAACCTCAAAGGAATCTCTTCGGCACCGACAATCTCATAATCCGAGGAACCGTCGCTGTATACCTTCGATTCCGGCTTAATTTTCGTTTCAAGCACTTTGCCGGATGTATTGAAAACCTCCGTAAGATTGATCAGCATAGCTTTAACCCTTGCATTCAATTACGCAAAATCGCACACTCGATTATTATATGCACTCCACCTTGTTATGTCAAGTATTTTTTATTAAATGAGGAAATATATATTTAATTCTTAAAGGAATGTATCGGAGCCGGTATTCTTCCGGTGCGGTTTACGAAGGCATCGCAGGAAAACCGGTTAACGGGCATTATGGGAGCGTATCACAAAAGTCCGCCGAATTCCACAATCTCTCCGACACCCTTGCCGATAACGGGGATAAGTCTTACAGCCGTGGTCTTTTGATTTATCATACCTATAGCAAGCTCGTCGGCTATTATGCCGGAGATTGTGGTCGCCTTTGTATCTCCCGGTATCGCGATCATATCCAGTCCCACAGAGCAAACACAGGTCATCGCCTCAAGCTTTTCACGAGTAAGTGCGCCTGCCTCAACCGCATTTATCATCCCCTGGTCTTCGCTGACCGGAATAAAGGCTCCGCTGAGTCCCCCGACATAGGAAGAAGCCATAACGCCTCCCTTCTTTACCTGATCGTTTAAAAGGGCAAGAGCCGCTGTCGTTCCCGGAGCTCCGGCATATTCAAGACCTATCTCGCATAAAATATCCGCAACCGAATCTCCGATAGCGGGGGTCGGGGCAAGACTGAGATCCACTATTCCAAAGGGAACGCCGAGCATTCTCGATGCTTCCCTTGCAACAAGCTGACCGACTCTCGTTACCTTAAACGCGGTCTTCTTGATGGTCTCGCAAAGCACTTCAAAGCTCTCCCCTCTTACGGATTCAAGAGCCTTCTTAACAACACCCGGTCCGCTTACACCGACATTTATAATCCTGTCAGCCTCGGTTACGCCGTGAAAGGCACCAGCCATAAAGGGATTATCGTCCGGGGCGTTACAGAATACCACAAGCTTTGCGCAGCCGAGGGAATCCTTATCCTTTGTGAGTTCAGCCGTCTCTTTTATAATCTCGCCCATAAGTCTTACGGCATCCATATTGATACCGGTCTTTGTCGAGCCGAGGTTGACGGAGCTGCAGACGAATTCCGTGGAGGCGAGCGCCTTGGGAATGGAACGCATCAAAAGCTCATCGGCATGTGTTGTTCCTTTACTTACAAGAGCGGAATAGCCTCCGAGGAAGTTTACTCCCACCTCCCTCGCGACATTATCGAGAGTCTTCGCGATCTCCACGAAATCGTCGGGAGTCTTGCAGCAGGCTCCGCCGATAAGTGCGATTGGTGTTACGGAAATCCTCTTGTTTACAATCGGAACACCGTATTCCTTTGCGATTTTCTCCCCTGTTTTAACTAAATCCTTTGCAGCCTCAAATATCTTGTCATGTATCTTTTTACAACAGCTGTCGAGGTCGGAATCGATACAGTCAAGAAGGCTTATCCCCATGGTTATCGTTCTTACATCAAGGTTTTCCTCCTCGACCATCTTATTTGTTTCTATTACTTCAAACTGGTTTATCATCTGGAATGCTCCTGTTTTACTATATTCTGTGCATGGAATCAAAAATCTCTTCCTTCTGGCATTTTATAGCCACACCGATTCCCTCACCGATACTGTCGAGCTCATCACAAACCTCACCGAAATGCTTTCCGGAATTACCCATATCGGCAATCATCATCATATTAAAATATCCGGAAACGATGGTCTGGGATATATCAAGGATATTGATGGAATTCTCTGCGAGATAAGTACATACCTTTGCGATTATCCCCACAGTATCTTTTCCCACAACAGTAATAATGATTTTTTTCATATTTCCTCCTGCAAAACTAAAAATATATTTTCAAGAATGTATTTTTTACCGTTAAAACTTCATAAAGTTATATCGCCACGAGCTCCGAGGGCTCACTTCTTTTTGCCACACTGATCCTGAAATCATCGCCCCTGTACTCGTTTACCGGGCTTAGGGTTATTTCCGTCCTTACCGCCTCGTAAGCAAGCTCCGGCAGGTTATTCTCCTTGGATAAATGCCCGAGAAAAACATACTTAAGATCATCATGTAAGATCCGGGAAAGGAGCTGTCCCGAAAGCTCATTTGAAAGGTGTCCCCTGTCGCCCAGTATCCTCTGCTTTAAAGGATAGGGATAGGGACCAAGCTGCAGCATCTTTACATCGTGATTCGCTTCAAGAAGCACCGCATCAAGCCCTTTAAGGCACTCGACGGTATATTCATCATATTTTCCGAGATCCGTACAGACCGCCACCTTCTTCTTTCCGTAGGATATCCTGTATCCCACGGGGTCGGCGGCATCATGGGAAATCTTCATGGGATTTATCGTAAGATCTCCGAGCATGAATTTTTTATCCGCTTCCACAGTATTAAAAAGCTCTCTGTCTATCTCTCCGAGAGTCTTATCACGCTTTATAGCCTCAATGGTTTTGGCGGTGGCGTAAATCGGTATCCGGTATTTTCTTGAGATAACCCCGAGACCGCATACATGGTCCGCGTGTTCGTGTGTAATAAGTATTCCCCTTAAATCTTTACCGCAAAGTCCCGCATCCTTAAGCGCTGTGTCGATCCTTTTACCGCTGATCCCCACATCCACCAGAAGATGCGTGCTGTCGGAGCCGGCGTAAGTACAGTTTCCGCTGCTTCCGCTTGCAAAAGCACAAAATCTCATTTTTATCTTTTCTCCCAATATATCTCAAGTGTATCTCCGTCATGGAGTTCCTGCATATATGCGGCCTCAAGACCGTTTACCTTGGTGATAACGCTTCTTCCCGCAGGGTTTCTGAGATCAAAATCGATATAATCGAAAACATCGACAAATACATAATTGCTCTTACCCTTCATGGTTATGGGATCACCATTGGCTATAATATTAATATCGTGAGGACCTGATTTTTCTTCTGTTTTATCTTCGCCGTTCTCCGCGTCATCCTGTTTGGAGGATTTATCGGAAGCTTCCTGCTTTGAAGATTTATCTGCGCTGCCTTGTTTTGTGGACTTCTCAGAGCTGTCCTGTTTTGTTTTTTTATTGCTATCTGTTTTATAACTATCGTCGAAAGTTCGGTTTTCCTTGGATTCCTCACCGGATTCCTCAGATTCCTCAGATTCCTCAGATTCCCTTGAAATACCGTTTATAATATCCTCCACATTAAAATCAACTGTGAAATCCTCATAAACCTTTGTATTGTCATTTGCGGGAGTTCCATTGACAAGTATATCCGATGAAACACTAATCTCAAGGAGCTTCATTATCTGAGAGACGGTATAGAAATTATCTATCGTAATATCATCACCATCGGTTATCTCGTAAAACTCATTTTTAATCTCATCTCCGACAACAGCAGTCCTCGGAAGAGAAACTGTTTTTCCGTTTACAACGATATGGAGCGGCTCGGACATTTCCTTAAGAGAGCCAAGAGAAGCCTTTGCATCCTCTCCGGCTGTAGACGGAATAACCTCTATATTGTCACCGCTTCCTATGGATGTATAAAGGTCTGCAGGCTCTTTATTCAACTTGATTACGCAGGGCTCTCCCTGCTCACCCCTGACCATACGGGACTTTCCGTTTACGGTAAAGGTAAGCGCCTTTCCTCTCTTCGGGAAGAGATCCTCATTCGGAAGCGAAACCTGCATAGCGGCATCGGAAACCGTAAGCTTTCCGTTGTCATAAAGCTTAAGCCGCTGTCCGTTAAACTGGACAAATATAAAGTTATTGCTCTGCTCATAATAGCTAAGGCAGATACCGATCGGCGTAACCATAAGGGAATCCCTGTGGGCGTCCTCGTTTTCAAACTCGATGGACTGCATAACTTCCTTGCCCCTTATGGCAACACGCTCCTTTACGATACCCAGCTTTGCGGCAAGCTTCTCCGTATATCCCGGAACAGTACCGCCTCCGCCGACCACAAATACGGCGCTTACGCTCTTATCTCCGTTGAGACGCTTTATCTCCGCCGCCACCATATCCGTCATTTCCTCGAGCTTTGCGTCAAGCATCTCGAGAACCTTTCCGGGTTCAATGGTCTGGGGAAGACCGAGTATATCGGAATATTCGATCATCTCATCCCCGTCCGCGGCACGCTTTATCATCTCGGCGGTCTCAAATTCAACAAGACAGTTTTGCACGATTATCTCGGTAAGAGAGTCTCCCGCCGTGGGAATCATGCCGTAAGCTACTATAGTGCCGTCACTGGTTATGGAAATATCGCTTGTTCCCGCTCCCACATCCACAAGAGCAAGATTGAGCATTCTGAATTTCTCGGGGATCGCTACCTGTATTGCCGCAATGGGCTCCAGAGTCATATTTGAAACCTGCAGCCCTGCAAGCTCCACAGCTTTGTAAAGACCGTCAACAACATCATCCGGAAGGAAGGTCGCTATAAGGTCACAGCTTATCTTCGAGGCCTTGTGTCCCTCAAGGTTCCCTATCTGGTAGCCGTTCATATAATAGCGCATAGGCGTATAGCCCACACAGTAAAACTTAAGTCCTGAGTCATTGACCTTTGCAAAATCGGCGTAGGCCTGTTCAACCCCCTCCATGAGAAGGTTGTATATATCCTCGGCATTTACCTCTTTTTCGGCCTCAAAGGAGAGCTCCGCGGTGGTGGTTATGGTTCTTAACACGCGTCCTGCGGCCGCTATACAGACATCCGACAGCTTTACGGAAAGCTGTTTTTCAAGGGTCTCCTTTACAGCCTTTATTGTTCCGCCGACCTTCATGATATCGTGTATCTGTCCGTCTAACATCGCCCGGGTCTCGTGCTCTTTTATGCACTGACCCACAACATGAAATTTGTCCTTTAAAAGATAACCAACGGTTCCTACGATACTTCTTGTTCCGATATCAAGTCCGAATACAAGATTATCGGATCCCCTGTTTACATTAGCCATGTATATCCCTCCAGTCTTCTCCTGATGCTTTCCGTAGCATTCTCAAGAGAGCCACTGTTATCTATTACAAAATCACAATTTTCCCTGAATTCCTTATCCGAAAGCTGCGAATCCATTATGGATACCGCCTTCTCCCTCGAATAACCCCGGCTGTCCATAAGCCGCTTTATCCTTACCTCGTTATTGGCATAGACATACCAAAGCTCGTCGGCTATTTTCTTGTAACCCGCTTCAATAAGCAGAGCCGCCTCCACAAAGAAAAGCTCCGTCTCCCCGTCTTCCGCGGCTTCCCGATAAGCCTTCAGGAGATATTTTTCCACAGCCGGATGAACAATGGCGTTTACCTTTTCGAGAAGCTTTTCATCCGCAAAAACCTTTGCTGCCATCCGCTTTTTGTCGGCAACAACATCTTCTCCGAGAAGACCGCACAATTCCTTATAGCAATCCGTCCCCGGCTTTCTTACCTCATGTGCCACCTCGTCGGCAAGATATATCCTGCATTTATAATGCTTTCCGATATATTTTATAAGCTCGCTTTTTCCGGCTCCCACACCACCTGTAATACCGATAAATTTCATAGTTTAATGCGCCTCTAACCAATTCCTTCCGGTTCCAAGTCCAACCTCAAGCTTAACTGCCATGTCAGCGGCATTCATCATAGCATCCCTCAAAAGCTCACATACCCTGTCCTTCTCATCCTCGTAAGCCTCCACAAGAAGCTCGTCGTGAACCTGCAGAATAAGTCTTGACTTTAGATTATTTTCTTTAAGCGCCGATGCAGTCTTAAGCATCGCGATCTTCATAATATCAGCAGCAGTTCCCTGTATCGGGGCATTCATGGCGACTCTCTCGCCGAACTGCCTCTGCATGAAGTTTGAGGACTTAAGCTCGGGTATCGGTCTTCTTCTTCCGAAGGCAGTAACCGAATATCCCTTCTCCTTTGCGTCCGTAACGAGTCTGTCGAGGTATTCCTTTATCTGGGGATAGGTCTTAAAATACTGCTCGATATATCCCTTTGCCTCCTTTTGTCCGATGGAAAGATCCTGGCTTAATCCGAAGGAGCTGATTCCGTAAACGATACCGAAATTAACTGCCTTGGCATTTCTCCGCATCTGGTCCGTAACCTCCTCAAAGGGGACACCGAATACCTTCGACGCGGTTATCCTGTGAATGTCCTTATCCTCCTTGTAAGCCTCGATAAGTTCCTTGTCTCCGGACAGGGAAGCAAGTACCCTGAGCTCTATCTGGGAGTAGTCCGCGTCGATAAATACGCAGCCCTCCTTAGGCACGAAAACTCCCCGCAGCTTGCTTCCCAGCTCTGTCCTTATGGGAATGTTCTGGAGGTTCGGGTCAGTGGAGCTAATCCTTCCGGTTGCGGTTATGGTCTGGTTAAAGCTTGTGTGTATACGCCCGTCCCCCGCGATATACCCTGCGAGTCCGTCCGCATAGGTGCTCTTAAGCTTTGTAAGCGCTCTGTATTCAAGGATATCCGCCACAAAGGGATAATCCGGAGCAAGCTTTTCAAGGACATCCGCGGCGGTGGAATAACCTGTCTTGGTCTTCTTTCCACCGGGTATCCCCATCTTTTCAAACAAAATCTCACCCAGCTGTTTCGGGGAATTTATATTAAAATCCTCTCCGGATTTTTCCCGGATGGTTTTTTCAAGCTCGTTTATCCTTACCGCAAGCTCATCCGAAAACCTTGCAAGCTCATCCCTCCGTACAAGGATGCCCTCCTGCTCCATATTGTAGAGGACTGCGGTAAGCGGCATCTCTATATTGCTGAAAATACCGTCCATTCCCGAATCCTTCAGCCTTTCGGAAATCTGCTTTCCGGCGGCCAGTGCGATAAAGGCATTATCCGCGCAAAAGCTCTTTGCCTGTGCCGGGTCAGTCATCATGACTCCTGCCAAATCCGACTTTCCGAAGCGTTCCCTTCTGCCGGCTATGGAGAGCCCGAGATATTCGTTTGCCACGGAGGTAAGGTCATAATCGTTTTTAAGCGGATTTAAAAGATACGCACCGATTACGGTATCGAAATACTTTTCCGTATTATCCGTATCCATAAAGTCAAATTGCTTTTTAAGGTCGATGGTATAGAGCCTGCCGGATATGTTTTTCGTCTTTTCTTTAATGATTTCCGGAAGCTTTCCACCGTCCATATAGGCATTGTAATAGTAAGCCCTGTAATCCTCCTCCCTTACGCATACGCAGGCTCCGTAAATGTTTCCCTCCTCCGCAAGAATCCAAAGACCGAAATCGGAACATGCCGCCTTCTCAAGAATTCCGGCAAAGCTTTCCGCGCTGTCACACTCTTCGGTGGTAAGTTTGCTTACCTCCGTTTTTTCGCTGACAACATCCTTTGAGAATTTATCAAGAAGCTTTTTAAATTCAAGCTGTTTCATCATCTCATAAGCCTCAGGAGTAAAGAATCCCTCCGCCTTTGAGCTCTCCTTATCAAGTTCAACATCACAATCGGTTTTTATCGTGGCAAGCTTAAGGGAAAGGTCTGCCAGGTCTTTATTCGCGGCAAGGGTCTCCCTTACGCTCTTCTTGCCGATGTCTTCAAGGTGCTCATATATCCCGTCTATCGAGCCGTATGTTACCATAAGCTCCGTCGCGGTCTTTTCGCCGATTTTGGGGACTCCCGGAATATTGTCCGCCGTATCTCCCATAAGTGCCTTAAGCTCGATAAACTGAGCGGGAGTAACCTGATATTTAGCCTCTACATCATCCGGCTTATAATCCTCTATCGTGGTTTTTCCGTAATTGGTCTTGGGAATACGGATAAGTATATGCTCATCCGAAATCTGCAGTAAATCCCTGTCTCCGGATACAAGGGATACCTCCATCCCCGCGGCCTGCGCTTTCTTCGCAAGGGTTCCCATAAGGTCATCCGCCTCGAGACCGGGCCTTGAGATCACGGTTATCTTCATCGCCTCAAGAAGCTCGCGAAGGACCGGAATCTGCTCACGCAGCTCCTCCGGCATGGGCTTTCTTGTGCCCTTGTACTCCTTAAACATCTCGTGTCTGAATGTAGGGGCGTGCTCGTCAAAGGTCACAACAAGATAGTCAGGATTCTCCTCGTCAAGTATCCTGAAAAGTATATTTAAAAAACCGTAAATTGCGTTAGTGTGAAAACCCTTGGAATTTGTAAGATCCGGCACACCGTAGAATGCCCGGTGCGCTATACTGTGTCCATCTATCAAAACAAGCTTTTCGCTCATAATCTTCCTCACCCAAAAATAATTATTGCTGCGGCTCCGAGCAGGAAAAGTATCAAAATAACGGTCCACTCCCCCATCTCCATCAGCGCGCCCTTTCTTCTGAAAGTCCGTCTGCTGGATTCGAGGCGGTTCTTAAACTCCGCATCCAGGTCAAAGCTGTCACCGTTCTCAAGATGCTTCATACCCTCCTGCACAAGGAACTGTATGCTCAGTTCCTCCTTGCACGCAGCGCATACGTTCATATGCTCCTGAAAGGCTTCCATGGTTTCGTAATCAAGGGTTCCCTTCAGATATTGTGGAATTTTCTTTTCAAATTCTCTGCATTCCATCTGATAGAAATCTGCTTGTAAAAATAAAACTTATATGTTATTATCAATAAGTCGTTCGCCGGTGTGTCGGAATGGTAGACGAGGCAGACTCAAAATCTGTTGAGGGCAACCTCGTGTGGGTTCGAGTCCCACCACCGGCAGTTTTATAAATTCTTTAAGATAAAGACCTTTTTCGGGTCTTCCCCTACTTCAGTTCATATTTAACCTTCATCTCGTTCCCGTTTACCTTAAAGGTTGCAACCGAGCCCATAAGAACCGGTAACATCGGGTCTATATGTCCGAAATCCGCGTCAAGGATAACTGGGACATTGTGCCTTTTTGCCATCTCCAAAAATGCGTCAAAGCAGTCGAGATTAAGCATGCTTCCTCCGTTAAGCGCCCTTCCGAAGACAAAGCCCTTTACGGTGTCGAACCATCCTGCATTCTCCATCTGCCACATAGCCCGCCTTATCCCGAAAACATTAAGGTCACAGGCTTCTATAAGCCAGATAACTCCGTCATTTTTATATCTTTCGCAAAATTCCCTTACCTTGTCAAATCTCGTGCCGAGAAGCGTAACAAGGCAGTCCATACAGCCGCCTGTTATCCTTCCGGTAAAATCGAAGGAAACCCCGGACTCCGACGCATCGCGTATAAGCTCACCGTTATAATACAATCCGTGGACTCTCTTTTCCATCGGATTAAAGGGCTCAAGGGGTTTCTCCTCTGTTACAAGGGATTCCCTCTCCCACTTAGGATAAGCGTTAAATTCAAACTTTTCCCCCGTAAAGAGACTGAAAGCATCGTCGATATGCTCCACACTGTCCAAGCCGCAAAAGTCTCCGGCACAGGGTCCGTAGACGGCTGCTGTGTCGCATATCGTATTAAGCAGAAAGGTAAAGTTTGTGTTGTCCGAATAGCCCATATAGAGCTTCGGTTTTGCGGACCTTATCTTTTCAAAGTCAATATACTCAAGTATCTCGCACATGAGCTCTCCGCCGCCACAGGAAATTAGCGTATCGATGCTTTCATCAAGATACATGCCTTCCAGCTCGGCGGCGCAGTTCTCCGGTTTATTGCTTATTCCGACTCCTTCGCCCTTAAACGCGTTTTCCCCCGGAACAGTCCTGTAGCCCTTAGAGCCGATAAGCTCCAGGGCTTTTTTAAGTCTTGTCCTGTAGGGCTCAATATTTGCACCGAAGGAAGGTGCGGGAAAGCCAACGGATGAACCCTTTTTTAAAAATTCCGGATAACGCATTTAAAACCTCGAATCTTTTGCATTAAGCATTTTTTTACGGCTAAAACTTATTTCTGCTTCAGCTTCTCATATATCGGGAAGCAGTCAAATGTGGCAAAGTAATCCCTCGGCTCTTCGGCGCGTCTTATAAGCTCCACGCTGCCGTCCTCCTTTAAAAGAAGCTCAGAGGACCAAAGGCGGCCGTTGTAATTGTAGCCCATGGCAAATCCGTGTGCTCCTGTATCATGGATCGCTATGTAATCACCGATCTCTATCTCGGGAAGCTGTCTGTCTATGGCAAACTTGTCATTGTTCTCGCAGAGGGATCCGGTAACATCGTAAATCCTGTCACAGGGGGCGTTCTCTTTTCCGAGGACGGTTATATGATGATATGCCCCGTACATCGCAGGTCTCATAAGGTTTGCGGCGCAGGCATCAACTCCGATGTACTCCTTGTGGATGTGCTTCTCGTGGATAACCTTTGTAACAAGATGGCCGTAAGGTCCCATCATAAACCTTCCAAGCTCGGTGTAGATAGCCACATCACCCATTCCCGCAGGAACAAGTATCTCGTCAAAGGCCTTATGAACTCTCTCACCGATTATCTTTATATCGTTCGGCTCCTGCTCCGGCTTGTAGGGGATACCGATACCTCCGGAGAGGTTAATGAATTTAATGTCCGCACCGGTCTCGTCGCGAAGCTTTACCGCAAGCTCGAAAAGCTGCTTTGCAAGCTCGGGATAATAATCATTCGTAACCGTGTTGCTCGCAAGAAAAGCGTGAATACCGAAATTTTTTGCTCCCTTTGCCTTTAAAATCTTAAAGCCCTCAAAGAGCTGTTCGGTGGTAAATCCGTATTTTGCGTCACCCGGATTATCCATTATGCTGTTTGCTATTGAAAAATATCCGCCGGGATTATAACGGCAGCTTATGGTCTCGGGGATATAACCAATGGTTTTTTCAAGGAAGTCTATATGGGTAATATCGTCAAGGTTTATTGTGGCTCCGAGCTTTGCTGCGTAAACAAATTCCTCGGCCGGGGTATCGTTGGATGAGAACATGATGTCTCCGCCTTTAAGTCCGATGGCGTCGCTTAACATAAGCTCGGTGTATGAGGAGCAGTCGGCTCCGCAGCCGTACTCATGCAAAATGTTTATAAGAAAAGGATTGGGAGTAGCTTTTACAGCGAAATACTCCTTGTATCCCTTGTTCCACGAAAAAGCCTCTTTAAGCTCCTTTGCGTTTTCCCTAATCCCCTTTTCGTCGTAGATATGGAAGGGTGTGGGAAATTTTTTAACGATTTCCTCGACCTGTTCTTTAGTGATAAATGCTTTCTTTTCCATTGCCTTAACCTGTCCTTGCTGCTTTATTTATCAAAGAAGATGCGCCCTGAGCTCTGCTCCGTCAAGAGGGCTTAAGTATGCGGGAGGAACATCAAATACAGTCTTGCATCCGGTCTGTCCCTCATTCTTCATTCTTACGACAGCTCTTGCATAAGCTACGATAACACTGGCTGTAAATTCGGGATTTGAGTCAAGCTTAATGTTGTACTCGATAACATGCTTGTGCTCTTTGTTAAATCCGGTAACGCCCGTTCTGAAAACAAATCCGCCGTGAGGTATCTCGCTGTGGTCGCGCAAAAACTCCTCCTCGGAGATAAAATGAACAGTGGTATCATACTCATCAAAATAATTGGGCATGGTCTTGATTTCCTGCTCGATCCTTGCCTTGTCAGCCCCTTCTTCAGCTACAACGAAGCATTCTCTTGTATGCTTCTGGCGGGTACTGAGTGTGGGGTTTTCTCCGGCTCTTACCGAATCAAGAGCGGACTGTACGGGGATGGTATACTGCTTTCCATTCTTTACTCCCTCGATCCTCCTTATTGCGTCGGAGTGTCCCTGGCTTACGCCCTTGCCCCAGAAGGTATAATCATTTCCCTCCGGCAGAATGCAGTTCGCATAGAGCCTGTTTAAGCTGAACATTCCCGGGTCCCAGCCGCAGCTTATAAGCGCAACATGTCCGCTCTCCTTCGCTGCTTTATCCACATTCTCAAAATGCTCGGGTACTCTTGCGTGGGTATCGAAGCTGTCTATGACATTGAAATACTTTGCGTATTCGGGAGTCTGCTTGGGAAGATCGGTAGCGCTTCCTCCGCAGATAAATAAAATATCAAACTCATCCTTATGTGCGGGAATATCCTCTGCGCTGTACACCGGAACCCCCTCGGTCATAGTCTTTAACGAGGAAGGATCTCTTCTCGTGAAAAATGCCGCAAGTTCAAAATCGCTGTTTTGTCTTAACGCGCTTTCGATTCCCTTTCCAAGATTGCCGTAACCTAAAATTGCTGCTTTCATTTTCAACTTCCCTTTCTTGTATGTATTGTTTTATCTATAGCCTTGCTTTAATTTTCTTTTTAAATATCCTCTATCTGCCAGTCGATGGGAGTTTCGCCATTGGCTACGAGAAACTCGTTTGTACGGCTGAAGGGTCTGCTTCCGAAGAAGCCTCTGTATGCCGACAGCGGGCTTGGATGGGCGGACTCGATTATTAGATGAGCCGGATTATCAAGCATCTGCTTTTTCTTTCTCGCAGAGCTTCCCCAGAGGATAAATACTATGGGTCTGTTTACTTTGTTAAGTCCCTTTATGGCCGCGTCCGTGTATTCCTCCCAGCCGTGTCCCTGGTGTGAGAAAGCTGCGTGCGCCCTTACCGTGAGCACGGAGTTTAAAAGAAGCACACCCTGCTCCGCCCATTTTACAAGATATCCGTTATTAGGTATCCTGCACCCAAGGTCGGACTCGAGCTCTTTATAAATATTGACAAGGGACGGAGGTATATCGATACCGGGCTTTACCGAGAAGGATAAGCCGTGGGCCTGTCCCGGCTCGTGATACGGATCCTGTCCGATTATAACAACCTTTACCTTACTCATCGGAGTAAGCTTATATGCGCTGAATATCTCATCCGACGGAGGATACACCGTGTATCTGCCGTATTCATCTTTTATAAATCTGTACAGCTCTCTGTAATAAGGCTTTTTAAATTCGTCATTATATACTTCAAGCCAATCGTTTTCTATTCCGGGCATACTCAATCCTTTCAGGCAGCAAAAGCATGGAAGCTTTTTTAAAGTCTTACGCTGACTCCTCTGCTTCTTAAATAGCTCTTTACCTCGGAAATCTCAAGCTCTTTATAGTGGAACAGTGAAGCGGCGAGTACGGCTTCAGCCCCTGCCTCGATGGCATCATAAAAATGCTCGGGCTTTCCGGCTCCTCCCGAGGCGATAACGGGGATATCAACTCTGTCGGCGACCGCCTTTGTAAGCTCCGTATCGTACCCGTTATTCGTGCCGTCACAGTCCATGCTTGTAAGGAGTATCTCGCCTGCGCCGAGCCTGCATACCTCTCCGGCCCACTCGACCGCATCGATTCCCATATCGACTCTTCCGCCGTTTTTATAGATGGTCCAGCCTTCGCCGTCCGGTCTTCTCTTTGCATCAATGGCTACAACAACGCATTGGGAGCCGAACTTTTTCGCAGCATCGCTGACAATCTGCGGATTCATTATAGCCGCGGAATTAATTGCCACCTTATCCGCGCCTTCTCGAAGGATTGCTCTCACATCATCGACAGTCCTAATCCCTCCGCCTACTGTAAAGGGGATGAATACTCTCGAGGCAACCTCTCTGACCCACTCAAGCTGCGTATCCCGCGCATCGCTCGATGCGGTTATATCGAGGAAGACAAGCTCGTCCGCTCCTGCTTTGTCATAAGCGGAGGAAACCTCGGATATATCTCCCGCATCTCTTAAATTTACAAAATTAATTCCCTTTACGACCCTTCCGTCTTTTACATCAAGGCAGGGAATGACTCTTTTTGTGTGCATATCTTTTCCGCCCTTTTAGGTAAACCGGGCATATTGCCCTTGATCCGCTCTCTATCCGGCTTTTACCACAGATACAAAATTCCTAAGCATCTTAAGTCCGATATCAGAGCTTTTTTCCGGATGAAACTGCGTTGCAAAAACATTTCCGCACTCAACGGAAGCCTGGATAGTCGCCCCATATTCCGAAGTGGCTGTGACTATGGAAGGGTCACTGACCTCAAGGTAGTATGAATGGACAAAGTAAACATAACTGCCTTCCGGTACGCCTTCAAACAATCTGCCTTTGTGGGGATATTTAAGATCGTTCCAACCGATATGCGGGATCTTTAGTCCCTTGTCGGAAGGAAGCCTTACTATCCTTCCCTTCAAAATACCAAGACCTTTAA
This sequence comes from Lachnospiraceae bacterium, assembly GCA_017479285.1. Lineage (GTDB taxonomy): Bacteria > Bacillota > Clostridia > Lachnospirales > Lachnospiraceae > AC2028. The sequence goes on along the minus strand of JAFVCL010000026.1, from coordinate 8,236 downwards.
CACCGGGGCTTTCCTCGCTCTCCTCGAACAAAAGCTGTTGTCCGAGACAGATTCCAAGGAATGGCTTTTTGCTCTCCGCAACCTGTCTTAAAACATCTGAAAGGCCGTAGGAATTCAGTTTTTCCATCGCATCGCCGAAGGCACCCACTCCCGGAAGGATAACCCCGTCTGCTCCGAGAATCTTCTCCCGGTCTCTCGTAAGGACCACATCCTCACCGATATATTTAATTGCCTTTTCGACGCTTTTTATATTTCCGGCGTCATAGTCAATAATAGCGATCATATATACTCCACATTTATCCCATCACGAGGGACTCAGTTGCCGTTATCCACAAAATTCCCGTTTTCCATGCTCTCCTCCTCAGGGAGAATGTCCGGTCTCGGAATCGGCTCAGGCTCATTGGCTGCCTCTCCATCGGGAGCTGCCACACCATTTATCCTGTCGATGGCTTGGGAATAATCCGAGCCTCCGAGTACCTCGTAAAGAAGCCTTGTGTAAACAACATCATCCGGCTCGGCATCGATATTGAACGCATCCTCTACGCTAAGTCCGTATTTGTTTCCAAGGATGCTGACCATCTCCTGATATGTAGGCTCAACCTTGTCGAGACATCCCCAGCTTTCCGCCGAAGCGTAGAGCTCCGGATATTTGATTATCGACTGGATAAGGCTGTCAAGTGCCTTTATCTCCGAGCCCTCCTCCGCAAGTATCTCATATTCGCGAAGCCATAATCTTATCCTTAAAATGCATTCCGAGCGGTTAAACATAACCTTTTCCGTCTCGTTTAGCTCCTTGCCGAAAAGATCCTGGTAGCAGGTCTGGTAATCCTCATTCATATAAGCGGTGCGCCCGGATTTCTTTATCGAGAAATCACTGGCAAACCTTATGGAAAGGAAGATAAGCGCAAAGAGCATCGCGCACACAAGTACGACCATTATTACCTTCTTGGTCGAAAGCTTTTTGCCGGGCTTCTCCTCTTCCTGGGGCTTTTCCTTCTTGGGCTTCTTTGGCTTTTTCTCCTTCTTTGGCTTCTTTTCCTCGTCGCCGGAGTCGCCCTCGTCCGCATCGTTCTTCTTTTTCTTGTCCTTCTTTTTCTTCTTTCCGCCGTCGCCCTCTTTATCCATTTCTTCAAGGATTTTCGCGTTCTCATAGGAAAGCTTTATTTCCGAAGCCTCGTCGTCATCATCGTCGTCATCATCCGAATCAGTCAGGGCTCCCGTGATCTTTTCAAGGACACCTTTAACCTTGTCAAGGAAGGAAGGCTTTTTGTCCTTCTCATCCCCCGAAATATCCGGTATATCGGGTATCGTCTCCGTATTATCCGAAGGAATTTTCGGCGCCGCTTTCGCCTCTGAGGGTTCGGTCTCTGCCCCAAAATTGTCGTTGAAGGCATCGAGATTTATTTCAAAATCCGGGCTTCCGGCTTCCTCACCACTTCCGTATCCGACACTCTTCTCAGTAAGCGGGACTCTGCCGTCATCCACCACGGCAGGCTCCTCATTGAAATCATTTCCGATTATAGCGGTAAGATCAGGATTACTTAAAATATCAATATCACTGCCGAAGGGATTAAACTCCTCCTCGCCGGCTGGGGTGTTGCTCTCAGCGTTTGGCTCCATGGCAGCTTCACCGGTTATGGTTCCCGGTTCAGCTTCCGCTCTGCCTGCCATTTCAGCGCCGGCAAGCAATGCTTCCACATCGCTTAAGTCCGTATCATGTACTTCCACACCGCTTCCGATGTCTCCGACTTTAGGGGTAACAGGTGTTTCCGTATCTGCTTTTCCTTTATTCTTCTTGGCTGCCCTTGCCGCCGCTTTTTCTTCCTTGGTCTTCTTCCTTGCCGCTGCCTTCTCATCTTTTAAGCGCTTTTTCTCGGCCTTCTTCTTTTCTCTGGGATCAAGTTCATCCCCTCCTGTAAGCATTTCTCTTTCGGAGGCGATATCACTTTGATTGCCAACCTGTTTAGCAGGTTCGGAATCAGCGTTTAGCTTTTCCATCACTCCTTCATCGATCAGCTCGTTGCGCTGGTTTTTATCGAGAAGGTCCCCAATCTCATCTGCCTCTCCATCGTTTGCCGTGTCAAGAAGGTCTCCCAGAGACAGATTATCAAGTCCGGGAATGTCTATACCGGAGCCGGATTCTTCATCTGCTCCGCTTGCGGCCTCTGCGAGCATTTTCTCGATATCATTCTCATCGGGAAGCTGTTCCTCCGCCTCAATCTCAGCATTAAGAGCTTCAAGTTCTGAAAGGTCGATTGCAGGCTCCTCTGTGGCAGGAGTCTCGTCAACAACAGGAATATCGTCTACTACAGGTGCTTCCTCAACTGCAGACATATCTCCGAGAAGCCCGTCCATTCCCGGGATGTCTATATTCGAAAGGTCGATTGCAGGCTCCTCTGCTGTAGGAGCTTCCTCGACCGTAAGAATATCGTCTACTATAGGAGCATCCTCTACCGCAGGCATATCCCCAAGAAGTCCATCCATTCCCGGGATGTCTATATTTGAAAGGTCGATTGCAGGCTCCTCTGTGGCAGGAGTCTCGTCAACAACAGGGATATCTTCTACTACAGGTGCTTCCTCGACAGTAGGAATATCGTCTACTACAGGCGCTTCCTCAACCGCAGACATATCTCCAAGAAGCCCATCCATTCCCGGGATGTCTATGTTAGAAAGGTCGATTGCAGGCTCCTCTGTGGCAAGAGTCTCGTCAACAACAGGGATATCTTCTACTACAGGCGCTTCCTCGACAGAAGGAATATCGTCTACTACAGGCGCTTCCTCAACCGCAGACATATCTCCGAGAAGTCCATCCATTCCCGGGATGTCTATGTTTGAAAGGTCGATTGCAGGCTCCTCTGTGGCAGAAACTTCCTCGACAGTAGGGATATCGTCTACTATAGGCGTTTCCTCAACTGTGGGCATATCATCTTCTACAGGCGCTTCCTCAACCGCAGGCATATCTCCGAGAAGTCCGTCCATTCCCGGGATGTCTATATTTGAAAGGTCGATTGCAGGCCCCTCTGTGGCAGAAGTCTCGTCAACAACAGGGTTATCTTCTACTACAGGTGCTTCCTCGGTCACAGGGATATCTTCTACTACAGGCGCTTCCTCTACCGCAGGCATATCTCCAAGAAGCCCGTCCATTCCCGGGATGTCTATATTCGAAAGGTCGATTGCAGGCTCCTCTGTGGCAGGAGTCTCGTCAACAACAGGGATATCTTCTACTACAGGAGTTTCCTCGACGGTAGGAATATCGTCTACTACAGGCGCTTCCTCTACCGTAGGCATATCCCCAAGAACTCCGTCCATTCCCGGAACTGCTTCTTCTGTAGCAGTATCTACCCCGGGGATTGAAATATCAGAGAATACTCTTTTTTCGCCGGATGCTTCAGCCAACGCTGCATCAACATCATCTGCAACCGAACTTAATCCGGCATCAAATGAAGGCATGATATCCGCCATAAGATCTGCAATCTCGGAATCAAACGGAGCCTCTGATACAGGCGAAAGGGAAGGCGCTTTATCAATTACCATTCCCATAGTATCAATATCTGTAGGAATCTCGGAGGACAATTCATCCGAATATGCAAATTTCGAGGTATTTGAATTCTCTATTGTCTCCGCCGCTGGAGCTTCAATTTCAACTTCCTCTGCCGGAGTCTCAATCGCAACATCACTTATCGAAGCCTCGGTCGTAGTTTCCTCGGCCGAGGCTTCGATTATGCTTTCTTCAACATCAGAACTCTCATTTTTTTCTATGGAGGGTTCAGCTTCCGGAGAATCCGGAACTGTTTCGTTTACATCCTGCGGCTGTGCTTGCGGAGCCTGAACCTCAGGTACTCCACCACCCATCATTTCACGCAATAACCTGTCTAAGTATTCTTCAGAAGATGACATTTTTTAATCCATTCCAATCCATGTGCTGCAGGCTGGGAAATAATACCCAACAACTGCAAAAATTCACAAAATAATACTTTTATATTCTATCACACAAATACGATTACTTCAATAAAATCATATTTATAAAATGACAGCTATTATTCATAAAAACAAAAAAAGACTGTGGCAAAAACCACAGTCCCAAAATAAACATCATTATAAATTGTTCTTTTTAACAAGATCATCAACAATCCTTACAAGGTTTCCGATCTCGGGCTTTGAAAGCTGGGCATCCGCTCCGAGAGCCTCGCCCTTCTTTCTCATTTCCTCGTTTACGAGGGAGGAGAAAATAATGACCGGAATATGCTTTGTCTTGTCATCGCTCTTTACAAGCTTTGTAAGACGATGTCCGTCCATCTCAGGCATCTCTATATCGGTAATGAGTATCTTTACATGCTCATCGAGGGTTCCCTCATTCTTGCACTGAACGATAACATCGTAAGCCTTCTGTCCGTTCTCGGTATGGATAAGGTTATCATAGCCTGCCTTGGTAAGTGAATCAACTATAAGCTTGTTAAGAAGGACCGAATCCTCAGCGATAAGGATGGGAACACTGTTTCTCTCGCGAGGTCCAAGAGCGGTTATTTCACTAATCTTAAGTCCGGTCTCGGGATTGATATCGCTTACGATCTTCTCGAAATCGAGGATAATGATAAGCTTGTTCTCGTTCTTGATAATACCGGTAGAAACGCTGGCCTCTGCGGAAGAAATCGTAGCATCGGGCTTGATGATATTTCTCCAGGATACTCTGTGGATGCCAAGTACCGCATCAACATGGAATGCAATATTGAGGCTGTTGAAATTAGTAATTATGAACAGGCCCTTGGGATCCGAACTTCCTCTTCCAAGACAATTCTTAAGGTCAATAGCCGTAATCATAATATCACGCGGCATAAAGATTCCCTCAATGCTGGGATGAGAATTAGGAACCGGTGTCACAGGCTGGTAAGAAATAATCTCCTTGATCTTAGCAACATTGATACCGTAAGAGAAATTACCGATAGTAAATTCAAGTATCTCGAGCTCATTTGTACCATTCTCAAGCAAAATCTTTGTATCCATCAAAACCTCACATTCCGTCACCTAAAGCGACTTTATATTATCGTCATCCTCACATAGAGGAACATATTTCGGGAAAACTAATCCGAAATCATATATTGAATTATATCATAATATACAGAAAATGAAATAAGTTAAAGAAAAAATTGTGTATTTTTTTCTAAAAAAATTAACAAGTCGGGTCTTTCAGCATCAATTCACCCTTAAATTACTCAAATATGCGTATATTTCCTCTTCCGTGCTCATGTCAAACACGCTTTCAGCCTTTCTTTCCGCATCTGACAGACTCCATTTTGAGATATTTTCCCGAAGCTCCAATACCGCGTCCGGATTAACGCTGAGGGTCTTTATGCCCAGAGCAAGGTACACCGGAAGAAGCATACTGTTTGCGGCGGATTCACCGCAGATGCACACGCCGATTCCCCGGCTTCCGGCTGCGGAGCATATACCCTTAAGCAGTCTTAAAACAGCAGGCTGCATCGCCGAATACAGGTAGGAAACCGAAGAATTACCCCTGTCCGCACACATTGTGTACTGGATAAGATCATTCGTTCCCACCGCGAAAAAGTCCGCTTCCTTTGCGAGCTCATCCGCCATAAGCGCCGCCGACGGAGTCTCTATCATACAGCCTGTCTGAATATCCTTTTTGTAGGCTATTCCCTCTTTATCAAGCCCGGTTTTAATCTCTTTTACAATCTCTTTGACCGAAACAAGCTCCTCGACACAGCTTATCATCGGTATAAGGATCTTTATATCGCCGTAAGCGGAAGCCCGTAGAATCGCCCTTAGCTGGGTTCTGAAAAGCTTCTGTTCCTTCAGGGAAAACCTTATTCCTCTTATCCCAAGGAATGGATTTTCCTCCTCCGGAAAATCCAAATATGGAATCTCTTTATCCCCGCCCGCATCCAGCGTCCTGATAACCAGTGGCTTTCCATCCATTTGCAGGACCACGGATTTGTATATAGAAAACTGTTCCTCCTCCGCAGGAGCCTTTGGCGAAGCCATAAACAGCATCTCCGTTCTGAAGAGTCCTATCCCCTCTCCATCCGATGCCTTTACCTTTCTAAGGTCGTTAATGCCCGATATATTGCAGAGTATGCTTAGTTTACAGCCATCAACGGTCTTCGTTTCTTTTCCCGCGAACTCCCGGAGCCTCGAAATCTTATCTGTATACTCTTTTCTTCTTTTTTCATATAAAAGAACCGTATCCTCATCAGGCTCTATTATTATTTCTCCCGCGGTACCATCAACGATTATCTTATCGTCCTTTGAAACCACATCGTAAATATTTCCTATCCCCGATACCATGGGAATACGGAGCGCTTTTGCAAGTATTGCGCAATGTGAAGTCTCGTTACCGTTTTCCGAAACAATACCGGCAATCTTCCCGTCCAAAAGCCCGGAAACCAGCGACGGCGGAATATTCTTTCCCGCAAGTACGCTTCCCTCCGCGTATTGTCCGTATTGTATACCGTCTGTAAGTATATCAAGAAGCGAATCCCTTATATCAAGGATATCCGCGGTCCTCTGGCTTAAAAGGGGATCCTCCGAGTTTTGAAACATATTGAAATAAATCCTGCTTACACCGGAAACCGCTTCCTCCGCAGACTGTCCGGAGCTTATCAGCTTCCTTACAAGCATATTCGCCTCCGGGTCCTCCGCTATCGCAATATGACTTCGGATAATATCGGCATCCGTTCTTCCAAGCTTTGCCTCCACCTTGTCCGCGAGAAGTAAGGTGTGCGCCTTGTACTTTTGGGCCGCTTCCTTCAGCCTTTCTATCTCAAGCTGCGGATCCCCACCACGGGGAGCATCCTTTTTAACCGGATATTCTCTTAATAATACAACATTTCCAATACCTATTCCCCCGGAACAGGCCACTCCGGAGACAGGTTCATTTTTACAGGCATTCATAGGATACCCTCATCATTGCATTTTTTCAAATAAGTTTTCTATCAGTTCTCCGCCTGCAAGATCATCGGAAAATGCGGTTGCGCTTCCCGCCGCGCACCCTAATTTAAAGGCCTTCCCGTAATCATTATACCTTACGAATCCGGCTATAAACCCGGCAACCATTGAATCTCCAGCACCCACCGTATTTTTAACCTCTCCGTCCATTGCGTGAAGGGATATTTCTCTTCCGTCCTCCGAAAACAGAATTGCTCCGTCCCCGCCAAGGGATACGATAACATTGCGGGCCCCCTCTTTTTTCAAAGCCTCCGCATATTTTGCAATTTCATCCGGACTATTTATTTTTGTGTCAAATAATTCTTCCAGCTCCTGCTTATTGGGCTTTATAAGAAACGGCTTATATTTTAAGACCCTGCGCAAAAGCTCGCCTCCCGCATCCACGATAAAACGGATGTCCTTTTCTTTAAGCCTTTCGATTATCTCCTCATAGACGGTGGATTTCAGGGATTTTGGAATGCTGCCCGCAAGAACAAGATAATCCCCGTTATTTAATGCATCAAGCTTTTTAAAAAGCTTATCAAGCTCCTCCCCGGAAATAAAAGGACCGGCGGCATTTATCTCCGTCTCCCTGTTGTTCTTACCCTTCAGCTTTATATTTATCCTTGAATTGCCCGAGGAAAGGAAAATATAATCGGTCTTAATTCCTCTTTCACCGAGAGCTCTAACGATCTCCTTCCCCGTAAATCCGGCCGCAAAACCCAGGGCAGTACTTGGAGTATGAAGCTCGTTAAGTATAACGGAGACATTATTCCCCTTGCCGCCGATAAAATAGTCCTCGCTGCTGCTGCGGTTTGTTTTTCCCGGCTCGAGTTCGGAATCCATTCTTACAATATAATCAATTGAGGGATTAAAGGTAACTGTGTATATCATAGAATCATTTTAACATTGTTTAAAAATAAAAAAAAGACTATAACGCTCTGTTACAGTCTTAAAATCAAAGTCGTGAAATTTATTCCCTGAAAACCGAACACGAATCAATATCATCCTTCCCTTGAACAAGCCCTCGACCGATTAGTAAATGTCAGCTGAAAGTGTTGCCACTCTTACACCTCATTCCTATCTACCTCATACTCTCTGAGGGGTCTTACCACTTATGTGGGGATATCTCATCTTGAGGGGGGCTTCACGCTTAGATGCCTTCAGCGTTTATCCCTGCCGGACTTGGCTACTCTGCCATTGAGTTGATCTCCAACAGATACACCAGTGGTCCGTCCATCCCGGGCCTCTCGTACTAAGGACAGCTCCTCTCAGATATCCTACGCCTGCG